>JAJYUI010000018.1 GCA_021792595.1 Thermoplasmata archaeon
GTATCTTATGAATGACATAATGTGTAATTCCACATTATCCTATAACTCTTTCTAACCTGCAAAACAGGGGAAAACATAAGAACATAGTGCCTAATGGTCAGGGAATTTAGGAAATTACAGATCAGGCCAAACGTGAGAGAAACGATAGAATCCATTGCTTCTCATTACGGGAAATACTTCACATGGAGGATTGAGGATGGCAGAATCAAAACAAGGGCAAGGAACAACGCCATCTCCGCTGCTGAGAACAGGATGGGAAGATTCCTGCTCGTTTACAATGGTGAATACACACCACTGGAGTGCCTTTCCATATACCGCAATCGGGATAATATTGAGAAGGCATTCCGCATGCTGAAAACGGATATGGATATATTCCCCATGAGGGTCAGGAAAGAATCAACCATTAGGGGGATGCTGTTCATATTCTTCATATCGCTCATAATAAGGACGGCGCTCATGAGGGGAATGATCTCATCAGGCCTTATGAAAAGATACTCGCTGGAGAAAATGCTGCTGGAACTGGAGAAGCTGCATGTTGTGGAAGATGCAAATGGCAGTATGAGCGAACTGGAGAGGACAAGAAAGCAGAAAGACATCCTTGATGCACTTGAAAAGGTATCGTGGTGGTAAAAGCAGGGAGATCAGGTTAATATTCTTTGATTAATATAGTATTATTGAAAATCACAACTTTTTTTGATGTTATCTATATCCCCCCCACTACTGCAATTTCCGAACGATCCGCGTTTTTCTTGATGCAGTTTATTTCCATCCTTCTAAGTCCTGACATGTTTTAGAACCACAAAACAGGAGTTTTGATGGCTTTCTTCAATGGGAATAGGCAGGCTTTCCGGGAAGAGACAGTGAAAGTGCAAGCATGAGGGTACACCCGCTTTATTCCTGGCAAAACAGTCTTTCACCCTGCATCCCCATGAGTTCTATGGGCTAAACCCCGTAATATTCAGGGAAACAACAGATGCAGACTGGACATCCCTATACGATGTCGAGAAATATACCAAGAACAGTGGTTATTATCCCCATCACAGCAAATGTCAATGCCCATCTGATCGGCCCTCCATGAAGATACCTTGAGATCAGACCACCCATTATGGCAAGTATTGTCACGGCAAATATCATCGAGACTATCCCGGAACCTGGAAACAAATCGGAAGGAAATGTGGTCATGAAGGCTCCCGTGAAACCGCTACCCAAGGCCAGAAGTGCCTCTCCTGTGGACTGAAGCACTATTGCGAGCCCCTGTGAACTCTTCAGGAGATGCATCGGCCTTGACGGGTTGAGCCTCTTTCCACTCCTGATGAGCTCGTCCCTCAGTTCTGTGTACTTTGCAATAAAGTAGCTGAATGCCCCAATAAGGCTCGAACCGACTGAAACCTTCAGAATAGTCATAAGTTGAATTGTCCCTGAAGATGAGATGAGCCCCGCGGTGAAAACCAGCGAGGTGATTATCCCGTCCGTAAGACCCAGGACTACAGGAAAAAGTTTCTTCATCTTCTATGTCTAAGGCCTTATGTTTTCAATGAGTTTCTTGCCGGCAGCTATCTCGTCAACCGAATGAATAACTGCACCAGTCTCTTCGATGTTGCTCACCAGAGTGTCGTATTCAATGGCCTGCCCTTCCACTGTTATGTTAAGCCCCATTGTTCCAACATCCATTTCCGTCACGGTTATGTTGACGCCTTCAACACCCTGCACATGCGAGATCACATCAACGAGATCCACAAGTGTGGGCCTGTCCAGTGACTTATCAACATCCAGAACCAGCCGCCTTATGTTTACCAGTACCTGCACCCTCTCAAAATCCTATCGTACCCATGAGCATCAATGTCTTCCAACGCGATACAGGATTCCTTAACTTTTCAGACGTAATAATCTTTTTCCATAGATCGGCAACCTCAACGATATCGATTCATGCATTATGGCCCCATCGCTGCATACCCAGAGCATGGATCTTCCCGTAAAGTTTAATCGAACAATACGCATTGAAGCAGAGCATTGAGGTTCTCTTTTTTCTGGATAGTCATCTCTCTTCTGGAGACTTGTACTCTCATGCTTTATCTTGAGATTTCAGGGGTGATATTTCTCATAGGATCGTTTTCGGAGATCGCTGCTTCAATTGCAGGTCTCATGGTAGGAATCGTGATTTCTAATCTACTCATATCGGTTTCAATCGGGAACAGGAATACTTCAATAGAGGTATTTGCCCTTACCCTGGGGATTTCCCTGTTTGTAGGGATGTATGGGAACACCGGGCCTGTGCTTAACAATATGGAATTCACTGTCCTGGCCATTGTGGTTGCCCTTCCAGCAGTACCACCTGCGCTTGTCATTTCAAATGTGTCGGGTATGAAACATACACCGGTCAGAATTGCACTGCATTCCGTTACCACTATTGTCATTCTCATGCTGTTCCTGGTTGCCTACTCGCTGCTGTACTATACTGGTTACGAGAATCTGGTACTCGTATCAGTGGGAATCTTTTTTCTCTCGTATATGATATATTCCCTTACCTGGAAACCTTTGGATGATCATGAGGATGATGCTGCTTGAGATTCATGAAAACTATTGTATTGCTGACTGTCGCGTTACTCGCTCTCACCTATTTTTCCTCGCTTGCAGATTCGGCTGGAGTACAGACTACGGGTTCCACTAAAACCCCCATAAAGCACATGATCTTTATCATGATGGAAAATCATAGTTTTGACAATATTTTTGGCGTATATCCAAATCATCACAACCTGACCGCTACGATCGCGGGCAAGCAGGAAAATCTCTTTCTTACAAATCCGCAGGCTCAAGGGCTTACTCAGGTTCCCAACGGATCGTATTCTTCTGCCAATCCCGTTGAGGGCTATACAGCATATCACGGTGACTGGAATAATGGGAAGATGAATCAGTTCCTGAGTTATTCTGGGCCGGCTTCGATGCATTACTTTGGGCAGTCTCAGATGGCTCTCGAATGGGACCTTGCTTCCGAGTTTTCAATCGGTGCAACATACTTCTCCTCTACACTGTCTGAAACAGTGCCTAACAGACTCTTCAGTCTGGCGGGATATTCCCCTGTGAAAAATGATTATGGACAGCCTCCGTACATCCCTGTTGACCAGACAATATTCGGTGAGTTGGATAGTTACGGGATATCATGGGGGTACTACATCAAGAACCCAGCTGATGGCGCTTACATCCTTCCGTTCATACAGGGGATAAGCAGCCATGGTTCAAACGTGAAGAGTTGGAATTCCCTGATCTCGGAGGCTGGGAATGGAACGCTTCCTTCAGTTTCATGGATATCTCCGATTGGAGGAGGAGCGAGCGGATACAGCCAGCACCCTCCGGACAACATGCTTTATGGAGAACAGTTCCTGCTTTATTTCATTTACAAGATAATGAACAGCCCTGAGTGGAATACCACATCCATCTTCATCACCTACGATGAGGGAGGCGGTTTCTACGACTCGGTCGCGCCTCCTGTCGTAGCTGGAAACCAACTTGGCTTCAGGGTGCCATTCATAGTGATCTCCCCATTTTCAAAAGAGAACTATGTTTCCACAACAATAATGTCACACACCTCAATGCTTGATTTCATCGATTACAACTGGAACCTCCCGCCGCTCAACAAGCTGGTTGCCTTCTCCAATATACCTATAGACATGTATGATTTCACCGGTTCCGGATCTGGGACAGTAAGAACCCCGCTTGACCTCTCCCCCATTTCAGAATATATTCCGACTAACTTCAGCTATCCTGCCATCAGCCCTTCGGGCGGCATATCGTCTGACTTCCCTCTCCCCATGCAGATCAATACCACATTGCTTGCTTACAGTCAAACTGGTTCTTCACATCTTAACCTGAGCAACAAAACTGACTATTTTGCCTCAGGCGATATCCCTGCGACGCCGTTCTATGATTCCCCATACTTCCTCTTCTTCCTTTTGATCACCGCAATATCAGTGCCCACGGCTGTGATACTGAAGCGAAGTAAGATTGGAAAGTGATTTCGTTTCTGGAAACAAGGATCGAATTCCCGAATAACTCATGACAAAGATATTTATATTCCCCTAAGTTAGAACTTCGATGTCCATACCAACACTACAGTATTTCAGGGACCTGTTCAGGAGTGCTATTGCCCTCCCAACTGGCCTTACCAGCCTTGAACTCACTTTAATGCTAGTTGGGCTGCTCATCATTGGAATTGCACTAATCTTCCGTGGCAATGAATCGTGGAAAGTCATTTTTTCTGCTGCAGGACTTTACCTGGGAGGATATTTTACATATAACCTGATAAACTATCTTGGGTATACCTCTGTTCCAATAGTCATAGCCGTCGCGATCGGGGCCATTATCGGGGCGGTGATCCTGACGTTCATAGTAAGAGTGGGCCTCTCTGCAGGATTTGCATTGCTGGTTTACCTGATTTGTATTGACGTAATCCAGTTGCAGAAATTGTACACTCTGGGCGACTACTACGCAATTGGCGCAGCCATATTGGGATTTGTTGTTGCCTATGTGCTTTACAAGGACTTTGTGCACGTGGTCGCCGGCATTATTGGGGCTTTTGCTGTCTATTTCTCACTCGTCAAGCTGGGAGTGGCACCGTTTTATGCAGAGATAGCAGCGGCCGCCGCATACATAGCAGGAGTTGCGCTGCAGGAATATGAGAAGCAGAAAAGAAAAAGATCAGGAAAGATCGCTGCAAAAAAGCAGCGGAAATCAAGGGGAACGGAATAGTCAGGAACTGTGCAGTTCCTGAAAACTTTTTAGTAACTGGTTTGTTTTTCGGTGTTGCCTCATGAAGATTTCCATGCTCTTGGGAGGGATTCTTTACCTGTTGCGAGGGTTGCTTCTTGTTTCACCGCTCATCATACTGGGTTTTATCGGGAAATACCTGCCTGGTTCTATCAGTGTTTCCACCACCTCACTTACTTCGCAGGAACCCATCTGGATCCTAGGAATCGCTGCAATTGTCATAGCGTTCATAGAGGAACATTACTTCAGGGACCGTGAATATGAAGCGTTCATACTGTCTTTGGTCGGAACCGCCATAATTTTTCTGATTGCATTCTTCGCATACACTTACAACCGCACTGGAATGATCTATGCAGGTTATGCATTATTCTTCATGGGAATTGTTGATTTTGTCCTGGGCCTTGAATACCACAAGCCAGGACACGTTGGAAGAAAGAAGGTCAGGAATAAACCAAAGCTGTCGTAAGAGGCCTATTGTGTTCTTTCAAACTGATCCATCCTGTACCTGATCGCCTCCATGGCAGGAAGGTCATATTCCCTGTCCGGCAGATTTGGAAGTCTTGCCCCTTCTGTCTTTAGAATGTGGTTGTTTTCCGCTGATCTTCTGAATGTGGGATCGTCTTTTACAACAACCCTGAAATCCTCATCGAAAGTCCACAGATAACGATCAAATAGTGAATGGTGGTTATTGCAGAGAAGTATTCCGTTGCGCAGATCCTTTGAAGTGCCATGTTCACCCACTGGTATCAGGTGTGCGGCCTGGAGCCCTATTGGCTCCCCCCTGAAATGATATCCTATCTCGCAAAGGCTGCACCTTTCATGATATAGCCTACGAAGGCCGGTTTGAAATCCCTTCCTTCTCTGATTCATCATGATGGCCGTAATTCTATCCTCCGATGGATCAAATGGTGCGAAGGGCGGAATTGCATTCTCGTTAATTGGAGCGTCTTCTATGTCAATAGGCTCGCCATGCAGCAGGAAGTGCGTTCCATCGAACTTCTCCACGTATGCAAGGCCCATCACCTCGTAGGTGCTGTTGTTTCTTCTGCCTTCTTGCTGTATGAAAACCCCCACAGGCACATGATCCTCCATTGATCTCAACAGGGAACGATTTGTGTGCAGTTCTGTAGATGATTTACCGTCACTCACTTCCGAAGTGTATCTGTAAAGCCATGAACCATCCGGGAGAGGAGTGGGGCTTTCGTCGGGATAACCGCCTCTGATCGTTTGCCTTATCCAGAGTGCATAATCTGAACCTTTAGGCTTGTAAATTCCCTTCTGGGTTCCAAATCCCTGGATAGACTCCTTCAATTTCTGGCTCGATGCAAGCAAGCCCATGGAATCCCTTATCTTTCCCAATTCACGCATCAGGTTTGGATCCAGAATCCTGGAAACTGGATCAGAGGTCATCGAAAATCAATACTTGACCAGTTTTAAATTTAACCCTTAACTCGTCAATTTTTACATAACATGCCCAGATCTACGCCAAGTGTTTCCACGAGCTCCCTTGACTTTTTAGGAATCTCGCTCATGATTTCTGATTTTTCCATGCGGTACATCTTGATCCTTGACAGTATGAGAAGAATATCCCTGACACTGTATTTCCCATCTATTATGTTCAGTATCTGAAAGTGAAGATACAGTGAAAGAAGGTTCAGGAACATGTATGTGAAAAGCATGTGGTCATCCCTGAGGTATGATCTATCAGCATCCAGATCATTCTTGTACACATTGAATGCGTATTCCACATATTCACGCTGCTTGTACATGCGATATATTCTCTCAGGCTCTTCATTCAGATCTGAGAGAAGGTATAGCTTTCCGAAATTGATCTCGTTTTCATCGAACTGTTTCCTGCTCCTCCTGTTATCGCTGATCCTGATGAGGTAATCCTTCTCCTCCTCGCTCCTGAGAACAGGATCCTCGTAGATGTAAACATCATTCTCACGTTTCCAGTATTTCACAGGCTTACCGTCGTACATGAAAACACCCATGAAGTGATCCGGTTCCGGAATCAGTGAGGAATTCCTTCTCAATGGAATGATATAGCTCAGATGCTTTTTCCTTAGTTTGTTCACATTATCTGCGGAGAAGAATCCTTTGTCAGCAACAATGACGCATTTCTCCACCCCTGCCATGTCGATGGTATTTGCCATGGCTGAAACATCCCTTATGGATCCTGGAAGAATCCTGACAAAGGTGGGCATTGTTCTTGTTGCAGAGAAGAGCATCATGACGTTGATCTGTGGAAGGTGCATCTCCTTTGAATTATGTCCTGGTTCAAGGAATGAGATATTCTCTGATCTGGAGAATATTGCAGTTGAATCCATGAGAACATATTCACCCTTCTCCGTGAGTTTTCTCATAACGCTTATGCTCCTGTCTTCAGGAAGGGAGGAAAGCATTCCTGATATTGAGGCAGGTGACATGGATTCATCCGATATGCGGGAAAGGTATGTCTTCTCGTAAAGATACCGGATGGATTTCATTGGAAGTGGCTGTATATTTCTAAGAATGACATAATTGATTATTCTCCCATAGAGGTATGGATATGCTTCCTTCAGCACTGGCAGTATTGTCCTTTCTGCTATTCCATACAGAAGTGCTATGTTCCCGTATTCAAAATCAGATCTTATCCCCATGACCTGATCCTTCCTCACAATGCCATTCCTGGTCACAACACCGAGATATTCAGGTGGGAGAGTCTTTGTTCTCTTCTCCTCTTTGACCCACTTTGACCTGGTTCTGTAAGCGTAGTAATTGTTTCCTACATTACGGATATACACACCCCTGGTTTTGTATTTCAATGCCCAGGCCGGAATAGTATCCATGTAATACACATATACATACCATGCATATAAATACATCTGATATCCATGAAGTAATTCCAATGAGCAAAACAAGAGATTTCTATGAGATAATCAGAAACGACAGTTTGGCATGCTATGTAAAAAAGGTGGAGTTAAGGTTTAAAATAACGTGCTTTGTGTGCATAACCTCAAATCGCAATAATTCAATAATGGAAAGCAGTACATTTCGAGAGAAAACCCCCCCTCTGTATAGTGATTGAGGTAGTTAAGACCAGCCGTTAGATTCATTTGTCTCTTTGTTCAAGGTTTCCTCGTTTGTGAAGAATTACGAAAGACTACCACCACAACGGCGGTAATTACCACTGCTGTCACGATTGCTACTATAAGAAAAAAGCCAGTTTCCGAATTAATGTCCAAGAATCCGTTATGCGAGTTTGCGTTTGATCCAGGGGTAAATAGGAAAACACAATAGTTACGTGAATTTCCCTGGACCGCGGTAATATCTCATGTAAACCCTGCGCCCTGATGCTTCCTGTTCTACTACCTATTTCTAATCTCCCAATTCTTTCATTTTGTTTTTTCCCATTGCCAGTGCAAGAGCCGGAACAGAATGCTACTTCACACAAGTTAATAGCCGCAAAGGAACTGACTCGAAGTTTATCACTTTTTTCAACGGCCCTCTATTTCTAAAATTATACGATCTCAAAGTAATTTGAGAGTAGGATTCAAGCAATTTAATACAGAATGCGGAGGGCCGGATTCGAACCGGCGTATCCCTGCGGAAACAGATCTTGAGTCTGTCGCCTTTGACCTGGCTCGGCTACCTCCGCCTGGCCAGCGATAAGCATAATCTTATTCTTATTTTCTGTCTTTTAGTTGCGTTGACTGAAGATATCACACTGAACCTGTCCTTCAGGGCTGAAAGTCCGGAAGAGTGCAATCTGATAGTCGAGGCACTCCAGCAGGACAATCAGGGAATGGTCGAAATGAAATGCAACTCCGACACCCTTGAAATAAGGTTCCTTGCAGTCAGGATTTCTTCAATCTACAGCTTAACCGACGAGATTCTGAATCACATGGAAAACGTAAAAAAAATCAGGGAGAACGTGAAATAGTTACTGTTCCACGTTCAATTGAAGTTTTTCTGTCAGCTCCTTGTACCTGTTCCTTATAGTCACTTCAGTTACACCGGCGACCTCTGACACGGATCTCTGGGTTCTTCTCTCTCCCAGAAGAAGCGACGCGATGTATATTGCAGCGGCGGCTACCCCTGTCGGGCCCTTGCCTGAAGTGAGATCATTGTCCCTGGCCATCTTCAGGATGTCGTTGGACTTTCTCCTGACTTCAGCGGACAGCTTCAACCGACTGCAGAACCTGTTCACATAGTCCTCCGGCTTGGACGGAAGAATGTTCAGCTTTAGGTACCTGCTCATTATCCTGTAAGTCCTTCCGATCTCCTTCTTCTTCACGCGGGTTACGGAACCGATCTCGTCCAGAGTCCTTGGAACGTTGGTTAGTCTGCATGCCGCATAGATTGAGCCTGCGACCACGCCCTCAATGCTTCTCCCTCGGATCATGTTCTGCTTCACTGCCTTCCTGTATATGACGGCTGCACTCTCCCTAACATCGTTGGGTATGCTAAGGTTGGATGCCATCCTCTCGAGTTCCTGGAGTGCCTGTGACAGGTTTCTTTCAGCAGCGTTGGATACCTTGATCCTCTTCTGCCACTTTCTAAGCCTGTATAGCTGCGCCCTGTTCCTGGTAGGAATAGACTTCCCGTACGAATCCTTGTTTTTCCATGAAATATCCGTGGACAGCCCTTTGTCGTGTATGGTGAATGTCATTGGTGATCCAGTCCTTGACCTGGACTCGTTCTGCTCAGAATCGAACGCGCGCCATTCCGGACCCTGGTCTATGTAACTCTCGTCCACAACTATTCCACAATTGTTGCATATCAACTCCCCCCTCTCGTAATCCCTGATGAGCTGGGGAGATCCGCATTCCGGGCACTTTGTAATCTCTTCTACCGCTCCCTTTCCCTTCTTTTCAGTCCTGCCTTCATTACTCAACATCTTACTTTCACCTCGCTTTCCTGGTAATCTGGTTTCTTCAACTTGACCAGAGCATAAGGAGAACTTGTTGGTCCCATGATCCGCATCATCTTCCCTATGTCCTCCCCGTTGGCGCCGTATACCCTGGCGTCCATCCTGAAGCACTTTCCCAGCTGGACCAGGAGTTCGTCCCCTTTCCTCTCTATTATCTTCAATGATTCCATCCTTATTTCCACGTTAGCACTAACTATCGTAGAAATATATATAAACATTACGTAAGTTTATTAACAAATAGTCAAGATATTATTTAAATATTAGTGCATAAATGTGTTGGTGAGACGCTAATTTCACGTATTTTCTAATAATTGCTATAAATAAAAATCCAAAAGGTTTAATAGCCTCACAGATGTCGAAAGCACCTAAACTTCTGTAGGTGTAATGATGAATACTGACATTCAGAGCGCGTCCGCGAAGAGGTGCCAGGAATGTAATTCCGAACATCTTGTCAGGGACTATGAAAGAGGAGAAGTGATTTGCAAGGATTGTGGAATGGTACTGGAAGATTCACTGATTGACCAGGGACCTGAATGGAGGTCTTTTGACTCTGAACAGGATGAACGAAGGGCGAGAACCGGTTCTCCAATGACGTTCCTGAGCCATGACAAGGGGCTTGCGACTGAAATCTCCTGGTCCAACAAAGACTATTACGGAAAGAGGATCCCGCACAAGAACCGTGCCCAGATTTATCGGGTCAGGAAATGGCACCAGAGAATAAGGGTCAGCAATGCCGCTGAAAGGAATCTCTCGCTCGCACTCCAGATGCTCAACGACAATGGCGTCAAGCTCGGAATACCAAAGGATATCAAGGAAACAGCTGCGCTGATCTACAGAAGGGCAGTGGAAAAGAATCTCATAAGGGGGAGAAGCATAGAAAGCATAGTATGTGCCTCAGTTTACGCTGCTTGCAGGATGGTAAATCTTCCCAGGACGCTTGATGAGATCTCAAAGGCGTCCGAGGTCAACAAGAAGAAGATAGGAAAATCTTACAGGCACCTGGCCAAGGAGTTGAGCCTCAATCTAAAGCCAACTACACCCTACTCATACGTAGCCCAGTTTTGCAACAAGCTTGATCTGGACAAGCAGGCCATCGTGATGAGCGAGGATATCGTGAGGAAATCCATAGAGGCAGGAATTTCATCAGGAAAGGGTCCTACAGGCGTGGCAGCGGCATCCATATACATAGCCTCTGTCCTGGTGGGAAAGCCCAGAACCCAGAAAGAAGTGGCCCGAGTTTCTGGCGTAACAGAAGTGACAATCCGGAACAGGTACAAGGAGATCACGAAGCACCTCGGTATTCCAGAACTGGAGTAACGGGGCAGTTATTTATTAGCATTATGTAACCCGTTTCCCTTGTGGGAATAGCTCCCACAACGGGTCAAACGGGAAGACCGGCAAAAGTAATATCCTGAATGGTGCTTCAGCCGCAGGGATCCGTGAGTGTCAGTTTGTCGTGGTTGGTGATTCTTTGAGAATTGATGTTATTGATAATGGGGGCCAGTGGACACACAGGGAGTGGAGAGTCCTGAAGAACCTTGGCGTGGAGTCTGAGATACGCCCGAACACGGTCTCACCACAGGAACTGGACAACCTTGACGGCCTCGTACTGTCGGGAGGCGCTCCAAGCATAGTCTCTGAACTGGAGAAGCTTGGAAACATATCTGACATGATGGACAGACACTCTTTCCCGTTCTTAGGCATATGCGTGGGGGCGCAGTTCATCGCTCTCAAGTTTGGGGGGAAGGTTGGCCCCGGGAGTACTCCAGAATATGGAGGCACAAGGATCAGCTTCCATGACACAGGAGGGATTTTCAATGGAATTCCGGGTGCCATAACCGCATGGGAAAACCACAACGACGAGATCAAGGAACTTTCAGGAGACTTTGTGCTGGCAGGTTCCTCTGATACCTGCATGGTGCAAGCCTTCTACCATAGGACAAAGCCCTACTACGGCGTGCAGTTCCATCCCGAAGTGAGGAACACGGAGTTCGGAGAGCAAATATTCAATAACTTCATTGAGGTCTGCAAGAAATAGGGAGTCTGATCATGCTTGCTCAATCATCTAACCTGATAGGCCTGAACGTTTACACTAACAACGGGATGAGCGTCGGAAAAGTCACGGACCTTATCCTTGATTTCGACAGGATGTCAATTTACGGGCTGTACATAGAAAACACAAATCCTGAACTTGTGGAGGATGGGGTGGCAATCTCTGTTCCTTTCAGGATCGTGAAGTCCATAGGGGAGATAATAATCCTGAGGGTTTTCCCCAATTTTGTCAGGGTGAGCAGGGAAGAGGCCTAGACACCAGCATTTCAGTTATGCAGGAACAGTGCATATCCTTTCTCCAGCCTGACGTACCCGTATCTTTCAAACTGGCTTATGCCCCTCACTGAGGAATGGAGAGGCTCTATCACCCCTGTATCCGTTGAACCATCCGGTCTCAGTACCTTGAAATCCGGAGAGTCGGCCGGGCACCATTGCACAATTTTCACACTCTTAAGTGAAATATCCTTTCCCTGTTCCAATTCGAAAGAATTCCCGTTTCTCCTCAGGTTGCAGAGGTCCTTGAGCCTGAGAATTCCACCATCAACGACGGAGTCCAGGTCGTCTGAGGATACGAATACTTCTGGGTCAGAACCGAGTTCATAATCCCTGGTGCCAAGTTCCCTGTGTTCAGGATGGAATGGTATTGAAGCCCTCATGTCAGTTCCGCCGCCGATCCTGATCTTCACCGGTGAGGTCACGAAGAATAGGCGCTTAGCACCAGAATCCACGTTCTCACGGTTCATGGAGTTGAATATCTCCCAGGAGAAAGTGGCGTTCTGAACTCTCAGGCCACTCTCGATCCAGTATCTCCTGAATGTTTCCGGTGAATAACCCCTTCTCTTCATTGCCATGAGTGTATGTAGCTGGACGTCGTCCCATCCCTTGTATCTTCCAGAAACTATCCCCTGCTTGATGATGCTGGTCTTCATTATGGCGTCAGGTATGGAAATGAACCCGTAGTGGAAGTATTCCGGCGGAGTCCAGCCATTATAGGAATATATGTAGGACTGTTTGTCCGTATTGCTTATATGATCCGTTCCCCTGATGACATGGGTAAGACCGAGAAGATGATCGTCAACAGCCACGGAAAAGTTCATCGTTGGGAACAGGAAGATGTTCTCGCCCGTCCTTGGGTGTCTTGACTTTCCTATCCTGAAGGAGATCCAGTCCCGTACCGAGGGATTCTGGTGTTTCATGTCAGTTTTAAGCACTGCGACCGCCTCCCCACTAGAAAACTTCCCTGCCACCATCATGTCAAATGCTTCCAGGTTCCCTGCGGGATCTGACTCCCTGTGCGGGCAGGCGATTCCCTGTTGCCGTGAATTCTTGAATGATTCCCTGTCGCAGTGGCACACATACATGTGCCCTTTCCCGATCAGTTTCCTGGCCTCGTCATAGTAAATGGCGAGCCTGTCACTCTGGATCACTGTCCTGGTTACCTTGACGCCGAGCCACTCAAGATCCCTGGGGATCTGCTCGTACGCAAAGGGGTCAATGTTGTCTGCGTTTGTATCCTCCAACCGCAGTATTAACTCCCCCCCGTACCTCTTCACATACTCGTCGTTGAGGATGGCCATCCTGGAATGGCCAATATGGAGCGGGCCTGAAGGTGACGGTGCCATTCTCATCACTACCTTCCCATGCACATTCTTCAGGTCTGGGAGTCTGTGCTCCTGAACCTTCTTCACCCTTACCAGTAGCTCAGGATACTTTTCCTCGAGCTCGCCGTGAATGGCGGAAATGTCGAGGGAGTTGACCTCAGTTGTTACTTTCCCGACAAGACTTAAAATTTCCTTTGCCCTCGTTCGTGCAGAAGGCTCTTCAGCCATTATCTTTGAGACCACCGCCTTCACCTCCGCCCTCCCATGATGGTCAAAGGCATTCTTCAGCGCGTGCTTCCTAACGACTTCCTCCAGGCTCAACTGGTTTTCACCTCAAGCAAGCCGGCAAGTCTCTCCTTGAGGTCGCCAAGTCCTTCTCCAGTTACAGATGATATCGCGATATCTTCCCTTGCCCCCTGTGACATGTCAATCTTGGTCTGGATCCTGATGATATCCTTTCCGCTCGCCTCAACTACTTCCCTGTAGAGCGCCTCCTGGCTTTCCGTTGTGTAGCCGGAAGTATCCGAATAGTCGAAAAGGAACAATATCTTCCCATCTATCTTGTTCAGGGCCGATATTGCCTTTTTCTCCATCTCGTTCCTGTCAGTCATCGGCCTGTCAAGTACTCCTGGCGTGTCTATAACCTGAACTTTTTCATGTCCAATCTGAAGATACCCTATGCTTATGTTCTTGGTTGTGAAGGGAAACGAGGCCACCCTTGGTCTCGCGGTGGAGAGACTTGCCACGAGCGAACTCTTTCCCACATTGGGCATGCCGGCTATGAGAAAGGTAGGAAGGTTTACGTCTATCTCCGGTATGCGTTTCATCTGGTCCCTGCAACGGGAAAGCATTTCCAGGTCGGATGACAGATCCTCTATCACGGAAGCGAATCTTCCATAGTATTCCCGGACAACCGTATTCATGTCCCTGATCTTTTGCTTCCTCTTCAGGGACTTTATTGACTTCGTGGCGAGTTCCACAAGCTTCTCGTGTGACCACTGGAGTTTTCCGAGACTCATCTTGTAGGCGTCGATATCAAAACTCATGTCAAGAAGGTCAAGATAGAAAGGGTGAAGGTGATCTGTTGACGGAAATTTTCGGACAAGCTTCTTCAGGTAAGCAACCGCAATGCTCTCCACAGTTGAGACCTTGTCTATGCACTGGGTTTTCGCTCCCTGGGTTCTGTTGATCCCTTCGGGAGCCGTAATTCTCGCAGCCCTGGAAAAGCACTTATCTATGATTTCCTTGGATCTAAGGACGGTTGGTACCTTGTTAAACACTTGCCCTGATCCCCGGTTGCCTAATTATCCTTTATAGATCTTCTCTGCAAGCATCTTCAACTTTCTTGATCATGTCGGGCGACATTTCAAATACGTTGTGGGCGTACTTTGTGTGTATCTTTATCCTCGGGAGAAGATCCTTCTTTTCCTTGGCCCTGAATTCAAAACTGCAGTCATACCCTATATCCTTACACCTATAGCTGAATGGCATGATGATCACTCACCAAGTGCCTTCGCGTATTAAATTTGTTGCACAAACAAATTTAGACAGTTCGGCATACGGTTACAATGAGGATTGAGGATCATCGGAACATCTCCTGTGGAGGTGACCCGTTCAATTACCTCAAGAGCGTTCTCAAGGGACTCTCCATAGAACTGAATCCCGGCCAGGATGCAATGGTCCTGATGCTCAGGGAAAAGTTCCCTTACGAGAAACAGTTGTTCGAGTCCATGAGCAACCTGATGAGGCTGAAGCTCGTGGAAATGAAGTCTGAAGGAGATGAGATCATGCTTCACCTCAGAAGGCTGCAGAACTGATATGCACTAGCAGGCATAGGATTTTGTAAGGGGTGCCATACAGATAACAGATTGAAAAAAGGAGAAGAAATGGAAGCCTACAATGCGTCACAGATTCAGATAATGGAGGGACTAAACGCCGTAAGGAAAGTCCCAGGCATGTACATCGGCTCCACGGACGAGCGCGGGCTTCACCACCTTGTATACGAAGTGGTGGATAACAGCATTGACGAGTCGGTTGCCGGATACTGCTCAAACATCAGCATAGTGTTTGAGAAGAGCGGTTACATCACCATTGAGGACGACGGGAGAGGCATTCCAACAGACATTCACCCAAAGTATAACCGACCTGGTCTTGAGATTGTTCTGACGGAACTACACAGCGGTGCCAAGTTTGAGAAGAAGGTATACAAGATAACCGGTGGATTACATGGAGTTGGCGTTCACGTCGTGAATGCACTTTCCGAGGAACTCCAGGCGGTTGTGAAGAAAGAGGGTTCCGTTCACTACGAGATTTTCAGGAAAGGACTACCAGCGACATCACTGGTTAAGTTACCTGCAGAGGACATTGAGAGAAGTCCTGACCTCCAGGGACTGAAGATCAGGCTTGCCCGAGATCATGGGCTCATTATCAGGTTCAAGCCTGATCCTGAGATTTTCCAGACCACGCAGATGTCATACAGGACAATACTGGCCAGGATGAGGGAACTCGCATTCCTGAACCCGCAGATCACCATAGCGATTGAGAGTGAAGTTGACGGGAAACAGGAGAAACTGCATTATGAGGGCGGAATGGTCGAATTCGTGAGGTACCTGGCGGAGGGTTTCTCCCATGTGATGCGCGATCCAATATACCACAAGGAAGAGGTGGATGAGGCACAGATAGAGTTCTCACTCCAGTATACTACCAGCACCACTGAAATAATGCAGAGTTACGTGAACAATATCAGTACAATTGACGGCGGAACGCACGTTTCTGGATTCAGGGCCGGACTTTCCAGGGCCATACAGGATTTCGCAAAGTCCAAGGAACTGGACAAGAGAGTTGAGTCCATTGCAGGAGAGGATGTCCGCGAGGGACTTGTCTGCATCCTGCACCTGAAGATGAGGGACCCTCAGTTCGAGGGACAGACCAAAGGCAAACTGGGAAACAGCCAGGCCCGTGGCATTGTTCAGTCTGCAACAGAAGCATTCATGAAATCCTTCCTGGAGTCATTCCCGCACATAGCTGAGCAGATCGTCAAGAGGGTCGTGGCGGCAGCCGAAGCGAGAGAGGCCTCGAGAAAGGCAAGGGACCTTGTCAGGAGGAAGTCTGCTCTTGATTCCTCTGGATTGCCTGGAAAACTTGCTGACTGTTCTTCCAATGATTCAAGTGAGACCGAACTGTTCATCGTAGAGGGGAATTCTGCTGGTGGAACTGCGAAACAGGCGAGAAACAGAAACTTCCAGGCCATACTGCCCCTCAGGGGGAAAATCCTAAACGTGGAAAAGGCGAATGACCTTAAGTCGCTTTCCAACCAGGAGATCAGGAACCTTATCACTGCGATCGGCACAAACATCAAGGAAAACCTTGACCTTTCAAAGATCAGGTACGGAAAGATCGTCATAATGACAGATGCGGATGAGGATGGCGCCCACATTAGAACCCTGTTGCTAACGTTCTTCTACCGTTACGCAAAGGAACTGATCCTGAATGGCAACATGTTCTTTGCTGTCCCGCCGCTGTTCAGGGTACAGAAGGGGGACAACGTGAGATACGTGTATTCGGAGGGGGAAAAGGATTCGGCCGTCAGGGAACTCGGTGACCGCGCGGTTGTCCAGAGATTCAAGGGACTTGGGGAAATGAACCCTTCCCAGCTGTGGGAGACGACAATGGATCCGGCCACCAGGAAGTTTGTGGAGGTCACGATAGACGACGCCTCCGAAGCTGAGAGGCTCTTCTCGATCCTCATGGGAGACAAGGTCGAGCCAAGAAGGAAATTCATAGAGGAAAATGCGGGCACAAGCATCAACATAGATCTGTGAGGAATGAGTAATGCAGAAAAAATCCATTGAAGAAGAGATAAGGAAATCATATCTTGAATACGCAATGAGCGTGATTGTCAATCGTGCCCTGCCTGACGCCAGAGATGGCCTCAAGCCTGTGCAGAGAAGGATAATCTACGCCATGAACGAATTATCGCTGGCCCACAACAAGCCCTACAAGAAATCGGCGAGGATTGTCGGTGAGACCATGGGCAAGTACCATCCTCATGGCGATAATGCGCTGTATGAAGCCATGGCAAGGATGGCACAGCCTTTTTCCCTGAGGTATCCGCTCGTGGACGGACAGGGAAACTTCGGCTCAATAGACGGGGACGAACCCGCCGCGATGAGGTATACTGAGGCAAGGCTGAGCGAGATTTCCGGCGAGATCATTGAGGACATAGAGAAGAACACCGTGCCCACACGGCTTAATTTTGACGGGACACTGTCGGAACCTGAGTATTTCCCTTCAAAGGTACCGCAACTGCTCCTGAACGGAACTTCAGGAATAGCCGTGGGCATGGCCACGAACATGCTCCCCCATAACCTGAGGGAAGTATGTGAGGCAATCAAGTTCCAGATCGACAATCCTGAATGCTCCCTGAACGACCTCATGAAATTCGTGAAGGGCCCTGATTTCCCGGGGGGTGCCAAGATATTCTATTCCTCCACCATGATGGACGGATATGAGGGCGGAAGAGGGAAGATCACCTGCCAGGCCGACCTTGATCTGGAAAAGGAGAAGAGGATCATCATTACGAGCATACCGTATGCGGTGAACAAGTCCTCTCTTGTGGAAAAGATAGCAGGCCTCGCCAGGGACGAGGTGATATCCGGGATCACGGACATAAGGGATGAGAGCGACAGGTCTGGAATCAGGGTCGTGCTCAAGATCAGGGACGAAAGCACGAAACAACTTATAGTCAACCAGCTTTTCCAGCATACTGAACTGGAATCCACGATAAGTATCAACAACCTGGTTCTCCTCGATTCCAAGCCAATCACAATGGGCCTAAAATCCCTTATAGGCACATTCATAAGCCACCGACTGGAGATAATACTCAAGAGGTCTCAGTATGATCTTGAAAATAACCTGAAGAGGGAACACATCCTTTCTGGGATATACAAAGCTCTTGGCGATATAGACAGGGTGATAGATTCAATAAGGAAGGCAAAGGACGCGGAATCTGCCAGGAAGGCGATAATCAACCTGCTGGATGTTTCAGAGGATCAGGCAAATGCGGTCCTGGACACACGGCTGCAGAGGCTCACCTCCATGGAGATGGACAAACTTTCCGCAGAGATCGAGAAACTCAAGACCGAGATCCTGAGGCTGAAGAAGATAGTAGGAAGCGAGCAGGAGAGGAAGGACATACTCAAGGGCGAAATGGACTACCTCATTGCGAAGTACGGCGACGAGAGAAGAACGAAGATCGTGTACCGGGAACTGACACGCAGGGCCGAGGAAGAACTGATACCGAATGATGATTGCCTCGTCATTCTTAGCGAGAAGGGGTTCCTCAAGAGAGTCCTGCTTGACGAGTACAGGTCGCAGAGACGTGGAGGAAAGGGAGTCTCGATTACCGCATGGAAGGATGACCCCCCAAGGTCAGTGATTGGGATACAATCGCACGATTCCGTGCTATTTTTCACAAACCTCGGAAGAGTGATGCGGAAGAAGGCCTATGAAATTGACCGGAGATCCAGGACGGCGAACGGGATGATCGGGAATGCGATCCTCCCGCTGGGCGAATCTGAGGTGGTCAAGCAGGTGATGAGGAATCCTGAGAACAAGGATTCCAGCGTCATGATCGTGACCCGGTCTGGAACCATAAAGCGAATCGCATCCGAGACGCTCCTTGGGATGAGGGATTCAGGTTTCAGAATCATCACCCTGAAGGACGACGACGAAGTTGTCGCAGTCGAGGAAGTTGTTGATGGAAACATGATTTTCGCCCTTTCCAGTTCCGGCAGGGGTGTCCTGTTTTCGCCGCAGAACGTGAGGATTATGGGCAGGGCAGCAAGAGGCGTCAGGGCCATGAGGCTCGGGAAGGGGGAATATGTAATGAACTCATTCTCTGTCGCACCCGGACAGAAGATTCTCTCAATAAGCGAAAGCGGCATAGGGAAGAGGACTTCTGTGGAAGACTTTACCGAACATAAGAGAGGTGGGAAAGGCAACCTGGTGTTCAGGAGAACGGAGAAGACCGGCGGAATAGCAGGCTGCGTACCTGTTTCGGAGGATGACGAGATCATCATTGTCTCAAATGGCCAGAAATCGATAAGGATAAAGGCGAGCGAGATCAGGGTGCAGTCGAGGGTATCGTCCGGAGTCCGGCTTATAAATCTCGACGGCGAAGACATGGTGATCCAGGTATCCAAGCTTTGAAAGCCGTGACTTCTTCGGTGAAGTCTTATATAATCCGCAGACCATTATTGATTAACCTATGTTCATAGACGAGTTGGAAAAGAAACTCGACATGCAGTGCATAATCAGGTACCAGGGGAACACCCCCGTGGAAGATTTCTCCAGGAAATTCGAGATTCCCCTGATAGCGGAATTCGTGATCAAGAAAGATGTGGTTCTTGTTAACTATTACATGAACGGAGAAATTGGGGAGAGAAGAGATTCAAGGGTATTCATAGACATGTTCAAGGGGAGGCGCGTCGGAAATATGTGGTCCTTTTACGCTGATTCAAACGTGTTTCCTGTGGTCTCCATAATGAAGACCTTGTATGACGTCCCCTCCGTGGTCTACGACGGAATTCTCCTGTTTTCCGGAGCCCACGAACTCCATTTCAGGTTTCACAGCAGCAATCTGGAAGAGGTTTCCGACACTGTTTTCAAGATAATGGCTGAAAATGTTTCCATTTCGCTTTCATATTTCGGGCCCACGAATGGCCTCTCAAGACTGATCTCCACACACACATCAAAGTTTCCGCTGAGCCTTTTAACAATTAAGTACAGGTCTGTGGAACCGATGGCCGAGCACCCTTACTACCTTGAGCAGAAAGCCATAACCGAAACTGGGGAAGCAAGATCGGTCATATACCTCAAGAAAGGTGACAGCATAGAAGCAGGCGGGAAAGTATTCAGGTGCACTGAACTTGAGTACGACGAGATCAACGAACTGATTTCCACTATTTCATCAAGAGATGGATACTATCCTGTGTGTACAATCAGCAAGATCAGGAGGATATTTGGAGGGGAAACAGTTCTTGAGATCATTTTGCCAAATGTCATGATAGGACAGATGATAGACAGGATCCATAAGGCAAGGTTGAAGTTTCCAGATTTGCTGTTACATGTGGTTTCCGTTGAACCGATCAACCCGGAAAGTGTAGTTTCCGTTTCATGAAGATGCCTGGAAGGCTTGATGGAAATCCGGGAAAGCAAAAGTGATAATACTCTGAAAAGCCATATGGTCTAGGAAATGCTGAAGCGGCTTAAGGGAGACGCCCTTGATATCAAGGTCACGATATCTACAAAATGGAAATCAGACCTGTTCAGGCTCACTGGAATGCTTGGCCTGAGAATTCCATGCATTTATGCCAATACGTCCCCGCCAGAGATCTTCTTTGTGGTTCCAAGCAGTTATGCGGGGAACCTTGAGACAAGAAAACTCCTGATGATTATGGGCGGGAGGGAAGCTGAAAATCACTGGACTGGGAGGATCTCCATCGATAACAAGGAGATAAGCGACGCAATCTCAAATGTGCTCTCGATTCCTTCTCTTGTGCTGGACGCTGCATTTCTGGATACCAGATCATTCAAGCTATTATTCAGGCTGAACTCGATGTACACTGGAAAACTCACTGAGTTGATCGAATCTGCCATATCTGACGGAGTTCCCCTTGATATCGAATATCTTGGCCCAATTGAGTCGCCATACGACAACCTAGACGCAATGAACAGAATAATTCCACTCTCCGTCATCTATTTCAGGATTGACTCATACATGTTTAAGAAGACAAGCGACCCGAACCCGCTGGGGATTCCGTATGAGAGGGATAGAAAATTCACTTCCCTGAGTGATCGGCTCCAGTTCGTATATCATTGCCCCAACGCACCCGAGCAGATTGATGACAAGGCCATAGTTGAGACAGTTCCGCATCTTCTCTATGAGACCTGGATAGAGAACCCGTTTCTTACATTCATAGAGTCAAAACTCATTGAAATGAAAATACTTGTCTCAAATTACCACATGGCATACGACGGAGAGAGGATCTATGTTGAAGTGGTGCTGCCAACAACTTTCGTGGGCAACTATCTTGAATTTCTTTCGCTCTCAGCTGACAGGTATCAGGAGTGGGGTGCCCTGCTTTTCGGCGTCTACACTTACAATCAGCAGAGGGATCTGGTGAAGGAATGGGCAGTATCCTGAAGCAGAAACTCAGATGACCCGGATGCATGATGCTCCCTGAACCCAGTATTTGCGGTCATTTATACACTTTTTTCAGGAACCAAAATAGTGAAATTGTCCTTCAAATGATCTTGGATCATGAAGTCCAGGACAGAGTTCACCACACCATGCACAGGAAACAGTAATGTTTGCCAGACTGACGGGAGGGTGATCATCCATTGAAGTCAAGGGACGCAAAGATCTCCCTCCGGTGTACATCTGAGATAAAGAGGAGGCTGCAGGCCAAGGCAGAAACAAATGGCCTCACATTGTCGGAATTCCTTGTATCTGCTGGGCTCCAGGTGTCGTTTTCTAGCATTGATTGACCCCGGAATTACATTTTTAAGAATCTAAGCGATCCCGAACCTGTGGTCTGACTGGAGAACCCGTGCAGGCAAGTTGATGCTGCCCGTATCTTTTGCTCTGGTGATCCAGTCCGGGTGGATGATAGATTATTCTCCTGTGAACATGGTGAACCTTGTTTTCTTGTTCTGGACCGGCCAGATCTCCGGAACTGCCTGGTTCGCACTCGCTGTTGCAACTGCTGCTACCGGTTTTTACATAAACTGTCGTGTCGTACCTCCCAGGAGAAATTCCATGTTCCTGTTGGGAATAGTGTTAGGATACTCTGAAATAGGAGTCCTCTATGCCCTCTACATGTCTGGCCGGATATCTCTAGGGGCCTTTGGTTACTGGAATATTTTGTACTATTTTCTCACGCTTCCTTCCCTTTTCCTATATGATTTCTTCAACCTGGACACATGAAATCATGCATCCGCTTAAGGCAAATTTCAAACCAGTGATTGGATGTCAGTTGAGAAAGCTCTGTTGTTTACCATCTTTCTGAGCCTGCTAATGAATGCAATCGAAATCAGGGTGACAACCGTTATGAATGGAGCCAGGCCGGCCAACTCAACGATCTCGGCCCAGACCAGAAGTGGGGTGAGCAACCCAAGTGCCAGGGAGAACAACTCCCTGTCGTTATTGTGTGTGGGAAGGTTTCTTAATATCACGCAGAGAAGTAGGAAATAGGAAGCCACAAATAATATCATGTCAAGCAGGAATGGGATCCTTCCGGATCCATCCGGCTTTGCAGGGAGATATGCATATATGATGTAAATGGTAAAAACTAGGTCTCCCGCGAGGAAAAATCTCTTTCTTCCTGTTGAGCCCTTCCCCCGGGGTTCAAACAGGTTGGAAGGCAACTTCCAGGCAATCCACACGAGTAACAGTGAAAGCAGTCCAAAAAACAGGTAATCAAGGGCAGTTGGCATGGGTCTTTCTGGGGTTAGCCTGGAGATACCCAGAAGAACGAGGTTGAGGATCAATACAGTCGTGCCGTAGAAAAGCCCGACGACCTTGGCGGATCCCCGCCCAAGCAATGGTTCCCTGGAATGTTGTGGGTAAGCGATTCTCAGGAAAAGAATTGGTAGCCCTATGCTGAAAATCGCGTGAAAGAACGTAAGGCCAAGAGCCCATACCCAGTTCACGCCCATGTACCTTCCATAAATTCCCAGGAGGTTCACAGGATTCCCGCCCAACTGGAAAAATGTGTGAACTGAAATACCTTCCTCCATGATTCCATAGGCACAGCCGAGAGCTAGGATGGAGGGCCAACCCTTCCTGTACCTTACCGCGAACTCCCTGATCAGCAGGGCACCGGTTGAGTAAAGCCCAAGGTTGGTGAGAAGCCCGAAAAAAAATTTGAATTGGTCTGTGACCAGATACGTGATTGGAGAGGAACCTGTGAGGTATTCAGGTATGCCTGGCGTCATGATCATGAGAAGAAGTATCATTTTTCTCCTAGTTCCTGGAGGTACCATAAAGCTTCACCAATCCCATAAACATAGCAAATTTGCCAGTCAGGAGCAGAATTATTACAGCGAACCCCTATAATAACTTGCTGGAATCAACTGACTTCAAGCGCTTAAGTTTGCCAACGGTTGCGAGGATTCCACCATATCTGGTCAGTCACGATGATTTACAATGGCACAGAAATTGTGGCATGCAGTCATGGATTCCCGAAGATATTCAAGGGACTTTTCATAATTGCCCTCCACTTCCAGAAGATGGTCTGCACCATCTAGCTTGACAATGGAGACGTTATGCATGCCCGATATCCCGGCAATATCGACCTCACTGAAAAGTGGGTCAGAAGTACCGACAACAACAAGCATGTTTTTTGCATCCCTTATGAATTGGACAGTTTGTGGGAGTGGTGTCAGGAATATGAAGTCTCTTACCCCCTCTATCTTTTCCCGCGCAATCCTCTCAGCTATCACGGTACCTACGCTCTTGGCTATGAAGACAACATTCTCATAATTCTTGCTCTTCTGCAGATTGCCAAGCGCGGATGCAGCCTCGTCGATAGAAGTGTCCAGCATATTCCTTGCAGTTGCGATCCTGTTTGCATGGAAACCATACTCAACGCTGAGTGTGTCGAGCCCTGCCTGAAACGCCGAAATAGCAGAGTACCACATTAATGGCGAGTCCTTATAATAGGCCTGCCCGGGGAATATCACCGCCAGTGTCCGTGAGTCCCTGGTATGCTGCCTGTATGTGTAGGAGGCGGGTTTTCCGAGTTTCGATTTCACCTCTATATTTTGAAGGTTCATGTCGATGCGGGAATAGGATTATCACATATGGGAATTATTTTTTCCTCAATTTGTGCAACTGGTGCAGGGAACTGGGAAGGTTGATCCTTTTTTCAAACTTTGGGAAATTGTTTATCAGGTGTCTCCGCAGTTGGATCGTTCCAGATTGGGCTGAACCTAAACGTGTCTTGAGTTTGACTCCGTTCCGGATCTATTGCCGCATACTGTTGGTTCACACTATGGTGTCGCCTTGTGCGAAGGAATTCAATTTATGATAGTGTGCATGATTTGCTGTAATTTCGAAAAGATCCTGTACATTCCTTAATTCTCCTCCATGTTCATATATCTTCTCCCTGTTATCCATTCCTCATTTACGTCCATCATTATTGTCACAACCAG
>JAJYUI010000019.1 GCA_021792595.1 Thermoplasmata archaeon
ATCAGGTCCGTTTCAAACCGGGAGAACATGTCCTCGAGCTTTAGGAGCAACCCCTGGGATATCCTACCAAGGTTTCCTGCCATCATCTTGCTGAAGAATCTCATGTACTTTCTTCCCCAGGTTATTCCGTCCTGGTAGACCAGCCCGCTTCTTTCCAGCAGTCTCGTGGTTGCATGGTAGAGGTAGCTAAGGAATCGCGAAAGCTGCAGCTTCATTTCTTCAGCGGGGGCAGTCAGGCCAGTCAGTGGAATTCCTTCAATGTACTGGTATCCCCCGAATTTTCCATCACCGTCGCTTGACTTATACCTGTATTTCGGAACTGGCAGGGGGGAATCCTGAACGAAATTCATGAGGTCGATTTCCTTCTCAAGCCTGTCTGAATCTTCAGGAGTCCTTGGGAACTTGAAGACCAGGTTCCCGTTCACGAGAAGAATTGAATTGCCGGCGCCGCTGAAAATTGGCCTGGCAGACTCGATGAATAGCTCTGGAAAGGCTGCCTTGATTCTTCCGGAGAGATATTTTGGATCAAGATCTGTCTGAATGAACGTTCCCCCTCTGTACCATGACGTGCACATATATAATCAAGACACCGCTAGAAGAAAGAAAAATACAAAACCTCGTGGATTATGTGGCATAATGACCGGAAAGACCTGTCAGGTTCCTGGATGCACCCAGACCAGTTTCCAGACCGTTCCCTCAGACCTCGCGTCAAAGGTTTTCACGCTTGATGGCAAGACAACCAAGGTACATCTTTGCAGGGCCCACTACAAGGAATACAAGAAGGGAACAAAGAAAGAAAGGGAACTCAAGAGAATGGACTGGGTCTGATAATGCTTCCAGACCAGATTCCCGGCGTTTCAATAGTCATAACGGTTTACAACGAGGGCAGTCATCTTGCCGATCTTCTGGACAGCCTGGTTGTGCAGGAACCTCCGCTGGAAATCGTGATCGTGGATGCCATGAGCACGGACAACACAGTGCAGATTCTCGAGGATTATGAGGCAAGATACCCGTTTGTAAGGCACATAAGCAGGAGATGCTCAAGGGGCGAGGGAAGAAACATTGGTGTCAGGGACTCAAAGTATCCCTATGTACTGTTCACTGACGGCGATGCCATTGCAAACGCTTTCTGGGTAAGGAACATGAAGGAGGGTTTCGCCAGAGGATACAGGATAGTGGCAGGCAAGACGATCCAGATTGGTTTCGGGCCCTTTGAGAAGCTGAACAGGGTGGAGCTCTATTTCAAGGACTTTGAAGTCACGTCCCCCTCCGTCAACCTCGGTTATGAGCGTGCTCTATTCCTCAGGGTGGGTGGTTTCGATCCCGTCTTCATAACCGCTGAAGACATTGATCTGAACATAAGATCCGTGCTCGAAGGCGGCAGGATCCTGGCCTGCAACTCATGCATAATATACCACAGGACCAGGAGCACGATTGTGGGTTTCATTGAACAGGCATTCTGGAACGGTTTCGGGAGGAAACAACTCACCAGGAAGCACAAGCATGTCTGGTCCCATTTCAGGGCTTCCACCATATTCCAGCCTGAAGTCATCAATTTCTGGTACATCATCCGGGGGATTTCAGCCCTGGTGGGATACATTTCCTGCAGGCTGTTCGGCTCAGAATTCATAAGGCACTACAACAAGAGGGAAGCATAGAGCGCCTGGCCTGCAATAGTGAAATGAATGCATCTGTAATTCCAGTACAGTTCTTCACTGAAATCATAAAAATATTAAGAGGCAATGCCCTGAAGAAAGTGCATGCCGGAAGACAGTTACTGGTCAACGAAACTGGCAGGGATTTCCGCCCGTAGAAACCACGGAAACAGGAGCTTCGAGGAATGGGAGAAGAAGACTCTTGTACCATGGAACAGGAGTACGGGATACAGGGAAACAGAATATGAGAATTCATCAGGAATCTCTCTGAAGCCTGTTTACAACAGCGAGGATCTCTCCAGTGATTATGAAAAAAAGCAGCTGGGAATGCCAGGGGAGTACCCCTACACAAGAGGAGTGTACCCAAACATGTACAGGGGGAGAAAATGGACAATGAGGATGTTCTCCGGATTCGGTACCCCTGAGGACACGAACCGCAGGCTGAAGTATCTCATTGAGCATGGCGAATCCGGCCTGAGCATAGCATTTGACATGCCCACGTTATACGGGTATGACTGCGATAACCCAAGGTCTCATGGGGAGGTGGGAAAATGCGGCGTAAACGTGACATCTCTCAGGGACATGGAGGTTATCTTCGACGGCATAGACCTTTCCAGGGTGAGCACTTCGATGACAATCAACGCGCCTGCCATAGTCCTGCTTGCAATGTACCTTGCTGTTGCAAGGAAGCAGGGCGTTCCCTTCGAGAAAGTGGCGGGAACCGTCCAGGCAGACATCCTGAAAGAATACATCGCGCAGAAAGAGTGGATGTATCCGCCTGAGGCACACCTGAGGATAATCAGGGACATGATGACATACTGCACGGAAAACGTTCCAAAATGGAACTACATAAGCATATCGGGTTACCATATCAGGGAAGCCGGATCATCTGCAGTACAGGAACTTGCCTTCACCCTTGCAGACGGTTTCCACTACGTGGAGATGGGAAAGGAAACGGGCCTGGACGTTGACGATTTTGCCCCAAGACTCTCGTTCTTCTTCAATTCCTCAATAAACTTCTTCGAGGAGATCGCAAAGATGAGGGCAGCCAGAAGGATTTGGGCCACTGTGCTGAAGGAGAAGTACGGGGCCAGGAGCGAGAAGGCGATGCTACTGAGGTTTCATTCACAGACCTCCGGATACACTTTGACATGGCAGCAACCCCTGAACAATATCGTAAGGACGACCATAGAGGCCATGGCTGCAGTCCTCGGCGGAACACAGAGCCTGCACACAAACTCATATGACGAGGCAATGGCGCTTCCTTCGGAGGATGCTGTCCGCGTTGCCCTGCGGACTCAGCAGATCATTTCCGACGAGTCCGGGATTCCCGACGTGATAGATCCGCTTGGAGGATCATACTTCCTCGAGTGGCTCACGGACGAGATGGAGGAGAGGGCATACAGGTACTTTGAGGAAATCGAGAAGGTTGGCGGCATACTCCAGGCCGTCAAGAAGGGGTACATACAGAAGGAGATAGCGGCGACTTCCTACAGGCGGCAGACGAGAATCGAGGAGGGCAAGGAGATCATGGTCGGCGTGAACAAGTATTCTGTTGCTGATGAAAAGCCCCTGCGCATCCTGAAGATTAGCAGGAAAGCCCAGAAAGCGCAGCTGGACAGGATCAGGGAGGTGAAATCCGAGAGGAATGAGAAGAGGGTAAGGGAAACCCTGGAGGAACTGGAGAACGCCATGAGGGACGAGAGCGTGAATATCATGCCGTACGTGATCAATGCAGTGGAGGCTTACAGCACCCTTGAGGAGATAAGCAACGTGGGGAGGAAGGTTTTTGGCGGTTGGAAAGAGCCAGTCATTGTTTAGGGACAAACCAGTGAAGGTCCTGCTTGCCAAGCCGGGCATCGACGGCCATGACCGCGGGATGTTCGTTCTTGCGAGAGCGTTCAGGGATGCTGGAATGGACGTGCTTTATGCCGGGCTTCTTCCAACACCGGAGGAGGTCGTCGACACTGCGGTGAATGAGGATGTGGACGTTATAGCCCTGAGCCTCCTGAATGGCGCCCATCTTGTGGTATTCAAGAAAGTTGCCGACCTTATGCGCAGCAGGGGGATCGACGACATAGCGATAGTAGGCGGGGGGACTATACCTGAGCCCGACCGGCCCAAGCTTGAGAAGATTGGTGTCTCCGGGAACTTCGGACCGGGAACGCCGCTTTCCGTGATCATAGAGCATGTCACGGAGAGGGCAGCCCAGGCGAGGAAGAAGAAGATGGGTGAGTGACTTCCCTGGACATTTCCAAGATCGTGGATGGAATCCTGAAGGGAGATACAGTCTCCATCTCCAGGGCCATCTCAATAGTTGAGAATGACCTTTACTCTGACAGGGCGCTGGAGATTCTGCAGAAGATCCACCCGCATACCGGCAGGGCACACATCGTGGGAATCACCGGACCTCCGGGCGTAGGAAAGAGTTCCATAATAGGTTCACTGGTGCCCATACTCAGCAGGAAGGGCAGGAGGGCTGCTATTGTCGCGATAGATGCGTCCAGCCCCTTCACCCGTGGTTCAATAATGGGGAACCGCATAAGGATGCAGGAAAACCTCACCAGGTACGGAACATACATGAGAAGCCTTTCTACAAGGGGACTGAGTGGCGGGCTTTCCTTCTCCGCACTGGGCACAGCAAAGATACTGGACGCTGCTGGTTTTGACACGGTGATCCTGGAAACCGTCGGAGCCGGGCAGTCCGACCTGGACATAATGAGGCTGGCCGCAACGGTCGTAGTCGTTCTCGCACCCGGACTGGGAGACGAGATCCAGGCGATCAAGGCCGGTCTGATGGAAATAGCCCACCTGTTCGTGATCAACAAGTCTGACAGGGAAGGTTCGTTCCAGTCCATCAAGGACATACAGGACATTCTTCTCACTGCTCCTCAGGGAGAGTGGAAGATCCCTGTTATCGGTACAAGTACCATCACCGGTGACGGACTTGAAGAGTTGATCCAGAAGATGGATGACCACTCGATGGTGAACAGGTCAGGGAAGGACAGGAACAGGCTGGCCAGAAATGAGCTGAACCTGATTGTGGAGAGCGAACTGATGAAGCTCGCTTCGAGGGAAATGGAGGAAAACGATGGCATTTCCGAAATCATAAGCCAGGTCGCCGATGGAAGCAAGGACCCGTTTTCCGGTTCACGAAGCATAATATTCCGTATCACGCGAGACATCCATGAAGAACCGTGATCCCGCAGGCAAAGGGATTATTTTCGCATACGATCAACTGCAAACGTCTCGACCATGACATAACGATCCATGTCCTGCTTTGCGGATTCAGCCACATGGAACCGTGGATTCCTCACGTTAACCCCATGAGTTGAGATCAGGAGGATCTGAATTCTCAGCCATGGGTCATCCATGTTGGCATTTGGCGTTACTGGACTTTGTCGCACCCATGGTGATCTGTCCCACGATCACACGCAGTAGCTGAAGTCATCCATCACATACTGGCAGGCCATGTAGCCCGTGTTCAGGATAACTGCAAAGCCATACATCCCGTAGTAACGATGCCTGGTCAGGACCATTAGTAACAGTACATTGGTGGTTGCGCCACGCCATCTGCGGTTGAAACCTCCAGAATATTGGGAACTGTTCCAGAATCAACGAAACAGGCCATGGCATACCGGAGTTTCCTATCAGGTATCCAGTATCTGTGCAGTTGGTTGAGATCATGGAGTAGGCTGGATGAGATAAACCAGCAAGTGCAACTTTGAGAAATATGGTGAACGATACATCATGTAATGCCCTCCATATGTACAGTTCACCGTATTCAATGAATGAGAATTGATATGCCTCACTTCCTCCATTGTTTGGCCTGTTCTCCAAAGGAATCGTATCTTTGAAGTCGCTGAATCCAAGAGAGCTTACGTTTATTGGGTGTATGGTGGAGTTTGATACTACCATGACATCACCCTGGCTTTCAACTGTGGAGGCACTTCCGGACACATATTCTGCCGGCAAACCTATGATCAGGTCAAAATGGATGGATGGTTTTGTTGGAAGTCGAGATGACACGAAAACTCCCGGCAAACGATCCATTCCGGTCAATTCCGGTGCTTAATTTCAGCGACAGGAGCTTAGGAAAGTTTTATTATTTAAATAGCCTAAGGACTCCGGGTGTAAACAATGCAGCAAGGCCAAATGGCGTATGACAGAGCAATAACAGTATTTTCACCAGATGGCAGACTTTTCCAGGTGGAGTATGCGAGGGAAGCCGTCAAGAAAGGCTCCACAGCCCTCGGACTCAAGTTCAAGGATGGCGTGGTCCTGATTTCCGACAAGAAGATCAGGAGCAGGCTCGTTGAACAGAACTCCCTTGAAAAGATCCAGCTTGTGGACGACTTTGTGGCAGCAGTTACTTCGGGCCTTGTGGCGGATGCCAGGGTGCTTATAGACTTCAGCCGGGTTGTCGCTCAGCAGGAAAAGATCACGTATGGAAAGATGGTCAACATAGAGAGTCTCGTTAGAAGGGTTGCAGACCAGATGCAGCAGTATACCCAGTACGGTGGCGTAAGGCCATATGGCGTCTCGATGATAATCGCAGGTATTGACCAGCTTGGTCCAAGACTGTTTGACTGCGATCCGGCAGGCACAATAAATGAGTACAAGGCTGTGGCAGTTGGAGCAGGGAAGGATCAGGTGCTCACTTACCTTGAGAAGGAGTACAAGGAGGACCTGAAGGAAAAGGACGCGGTCGCCCTCGGTATCAACGCTCTCAAGTCTTCCTCTGAGGAAGAGGGCGTGAAGCAGCCTGAAATTGCCGTGGTATCTGCGGGAAAGAAATTCTACATTTATTCCAAGGAAGAGACGCAGAAGTTTCTCTGAAGCCAGCCTGGGGGTTTTCCCCCTCCCCTGATTTTTCATTTCCAGGGCGTAATGCCTCAACCGGGCAGTAAAAAATGGCTAAACGTAAATAATAACCTATGTAATTGTAGTAAACATGGTCAAGGTTGAGGATTCCATAGTCGCAAGGTACGAATCGCATGGCCACAAGTTCGAAATATTGATGGATCCGGATGCCACTGAGCGCATCAAGAGCGGAGAGTTTGACATAGACAGCGACCTCGCCATTGACCAGGTGTTCAAGGATGCCAGGAAGGGGGACAAGGCCGGGGACGAGATCCTGAAAGAGGTTTTTCACACCACTGACATCATGACAGTAGCTTCCGAGATCGCCAAGAAAGGGCAGATCCAGCTCACCACAGACCAGAGAAGGGAAATGCTTGAGAAGAGAAGAAAGCAGATCATAGAGATGATAGCAAGGGACTCGATAAATCCGCAGACAAATGCCCCCAACCCTCCGGGAAGGATTGCACAGGCGATGGAGGATGCGAAGGTGCATGTGGACCCGTTCAGGAGTGCCGAGGATCAGCTCCAGGGAGTCCTCAAGCTCATCAAGCCCCTTGTTCCCATAAGGTTTGAGAAGGCAAAGCTGGCCGTAAGGCTCAGGGGGGATGCCTATGGGAGAATCTATGGAGACCTTGTGAAAACCGGATTCATACAGAAGGAAGAGTGGGGAAAGGACGGATCATGGATGGGTGTGCTGGAGATTCCGGCCGGCATTCGTACTGACTTCATGGAGAGCCTTTCCAAGAAGGGGAAAGAGCTCATTGACATAAAGATACTGAAGAGCTTCTGAACCTCATCGGCGGCAGGAGTATTCCGCCCTGGAAAGATCCGGTCAGGGGAGGCGTGCTGCAGGTATCTCTGTCAGTGCGTGCAGTGCCTCTGGCCTGTGATACCTATTTATACACGGTTAAAATCCCATAACTTTCCCTCGGTGTGGAAAATGGCTAAGTTTGTAATAGCTCTGGGAGGAAATGCGCTTCAGTCGGGCAACGAGACCTCCTATGCAGAGCAGCTTGCCAGGGCAGACTCAGTATTCAGGGGGCTGAAATCCATGATCCTGGCGAATGAAGTGGTCATCACGCATGGAAATGGGCCGCAGGTTGGCGAGATACTCCTGCAGAATGAGGCTGCTGCCGGATCTGTTCCTTCTTACCCTCTTGACGTTTGCGGCAGCATGAGCCAGGGATTTATAGCCCAGATGCTCACGACGGCTATCCATAACAACCTTGAAGGCAGCGTGAAACAACCTGTGCAGGTGTACACAAGGACAATAGTCGATGCTTCCGACCCCGCGTTTTCCAACCCAACAAAATTCATTGGTCCTTCATACGATGAGGAAACAGCGATATCGCTGAAGAAGGAGAAAGGATGGGAGTTGAAGAAACAGAACGGCAGGGGGTGGAGAAGGGTGGTTCCGTCACCGGTACCTGTGGACATTCTTGAGTGGAAGGCCGTGGATTCCCTCCTGGGTTCAGGCTACCTGCCTATCTGTGCGGGCGGCGGGGGAACCCCCATGGTTATGGAGAACAATATTCTCAGGGGAGTGGAGGCCGTGATAGACAAGGACCTAGCTTCTTCCCTCCTTGCAAACAGGATCCGTTCGCGTACATTCATCATACTGACGGGGGTCAGCAACGTGTATGTTGACTTCAGGGAGAAGTCTGAGAGGGCAATCGGGAATACCACGAAGGAAGAGTTGAAATCCCTGTACATGGAGGGGAAGTTTGAATCTGGAAGCATGGCTCCAAAGGTGAAGGCCGCGATCGACTTTATCGAGCGCGGTGGAGAGGAAGCCATAATCACTTCCCTGGATAATGCCGAAAGTTCAGTCAGGTCAGGGACCGGGACCCATATTTTCAGGAACTGATCCAGCGGGCTTTCACTGTGGCGAAAGTGCCCACTTTCCGTTCACCGATGTGTACCTGCCGCTTCTCGAGAGTTCTTCAAATATTGCAGGCATGTCCACAAGATCCACGTTCAACCCGTACCTGGAGTTAAGCTCTGTCGATATCTCCTCCGATGTCATCGGGTGATCGAGGAACTTTGCTGACAGGTTGAATGCATCCTCATGCACGTTCCATGGAAAGATGAACCATGTCCATGTTTCCTGGGAAACCTCCTCTGCAAAGAAGTCCGGGACAAAGGTTGAGTGGTTTATGTGGAGCATTGTGGAAGTCCTGAGTTCTGAAGGGTTCAGGGTCTTTATGAAATCGTAGGCGAGTTTCATGCTTCCCCCCGTATCAGTGATGTCATCCACTATCAGGACACGCTTTCCGGCCACGTTCAGGTCGCTTGTCTTCTGTATCGTGGCCTCCCCGTTCCTCGTTGCCGTGATCCCCCAGTGCTCTGTCTTGACGGCATAAAGGTCTTTCACGAACATTGCATCGGAAAGGATCCTTGAGGGAACAAGGCCGCCTCTTGAGAGCCCGATTATCACGTCGGGCTTGAAGTTCCCATGAAGCTTTGTGGTGATCTTTCTGCACCAGTTGTCTATCTCTGCCCAGGACACAAATCTAGCCTTAAAATCCATCGAGAAGGTAGAGCCAAGAGTTTCTAAAAAACTTGTGCAATCCAGCCTGGGTCCTGGACATCGTCAACTTCCGGTTGATAGGTACCTGTGATACCAGTGGGATGTCCGTATCAGGCCTTCTTTCGTCTTGAACCGGCGTTTGAGCAGCAGCGATTGGAGGGGAAGCGTTGTTCCATCACGACTTGACCTTCTCCACCCATGGGTTCTCAAGATACAGGAACACCTCATTTGGGTATTCCCTGACTGATGCAGTGAACAATGCGATGATCCTGTCATCGGCATAGGGACGTTGAGTTTGGGAAAGATAGTTTACAAAGTTTCCATATCGCTCCATCCACCGTGAGTCTAGTAACCAATTCACTGATAGTTCGGATTCTCTGTTTGCACCCCCTTAACCTGTGTGCGAGATCTCTCACAATGTGGAAGAGGAAACTCTGCCTTTTCGTGCACATATGAAGTCTTTTTGGTATCACCCACGGAGCGTTATTTTAACGATATCTGCTTAAGTTTCAGATCCATGAGGGGATGTTTTTGACCTGGAAGAGGGAGCGGTGGATTTGTCAGGACATGATCGTCAAGCAAAGCCGGAACTCTCATAGACTCACTTCAGGTGCCTTTCTCAGTAGAGTGCAACGAAATAGGTCAATCATGATTTCTGTTACATCCACTGCATCCTGAAGGAATCAACTGAGCCCTGGCAGTTTGAGCCTTTGGAAAAGTGGAAATATGCCAAAATAATGTTGCCGCGATTGTCCCTCGCACTACTGCTCGTCAGCACCACTATTTTTGCCCTGTGCCTCATTCCAGTCATAACCGGGAGGTCGCGGCTAACAGTATCTGCAGTTCCGCTGGCCGGAGCGCTTGCAACTGTGCTTATTGGGATTTCCGCGCAGCAGACCGTGCTTGATGTTCTCCTGATAGTCTGGAACCCGACGCTGACACTAGTTGCAATGATCATATTCAGCCTGGTCCTCGACCAGGCCGGATTCTTCCGCTACATAGCGATCCGTCTTGGAATCCGTTCCGGCGGGAGTCTCATCAGCCTATTCCTCATACTTGTTTCCCTGACTGCACTCATATCCGCGATCTTCGCAAATGACGGTGCAGTGCTGATAATGACCCCCATTACCGTTGCCTTCCTCAGGGAGATTAGGGCCACGAGAAAGGTGTCTGTGGCGTTCCTAATATCAGTCGGATTCATCAGCGATACCGGGTCCATACCGTTCCTGATAAGCAACCTCGTGAACATCCTTACTGCCGGCTACTTCGGAATTGATTTCCTCGAGTACGCAGCGAGGCTCCTTCTTCCGGGTGTATCGGCATCCCTGCTCAGCATCGTTGTGCTCTACATTTTCTTCAGGAGGGAATTGAAGGGATCTTTTCCGGTGGACAGCCTGGGGCCTCCGGAAAGTGCCATAAAAGACAGCCTCATAGTGAGATCCGGAATTCCCGCTACTGCCGTAATGATATTCGCATATGCCCTTACAAGCTCCTTCGGCTTCCCCATAGCAATTGTTGCGCTCCCATTCTCCCTTGTTTTCCTCGTCGTTGCGATACTGAGGAAAAACATTGCGGCCGGAAGGGTCCTCAGGTCTGCACCTTGGCACATAGTCCTCCTGTCCCTTGGGCTTTACGTGATCCTGTTTGGAATGGCTGATGAGGGCCTCAGTTCTTATCTCCTTGAACTGTTAACAATTGGATCCGGGAACAGCGTGCTCCAGTCCGTATTCGTTTCCGGGTTCATATTCGCATTGCTCGCCTCCGCGATGAACAACATGCCTTCCGTGATGCTGGGTGACCTGACGCTCAGGGGGAGCGGAAAGTCATTCCTACTCGTCCCGGTGAACATCATTTCGAATGATGTGGGCCCAAAGATGACGCCCATAGGATCCCTGGCAACACTGCTCTGGTTTCACAGGATCGACCAGGAGGGAATGCAGCCCATCACCTACCGGGAGTACATGAGGATGGGAATTCCGCTCACGGTTCCTGTGCTCATGGGAACTCTCTTCGTATACTGGCTCACGGTCATGCTGTGATCCTGAGCCTGTTCATGCTGCCGCTTTGGAAAAACTTAATCCCCATTGTGCGACTCACAAATTCATGAAGGCAGCCGTAGTAAGGGAACCTTTTGGCGTGGATCACCTGAAAATTGAGGAAGTCGAGGCTCCCGTTGCCAGGGAGGGGGAAGTGCTCGTTAGGGTTACCAGGGCAGGCCTGAACCCCGTTGATGTGAATGTCATCAGGAAGAAAATCCTCTATAACCTGAAGCCAGTTCCCCACATCCCGGGCAGCGAGGCGGTCGGAACTGTCGAGGAAGATTCAGGATCATTCAAGAAGGGCCAGAGAGTCATAATTTACCCAAGGATTTTCGACGGCACCTGCGAAATGTGCCTCTCAGGCAGGGAGTACATGTGCCAGAACGGCGGAATATTCGGGGTTGCATCCAACGGCGGATACTGCGAAATGGTTTCAGTGCCATACAGGAATGTCATGCCTTATTCCGGCGAGATTTCAGAGGATACTGCTTCCGGGCTTTCAGTTGGGGCCCTCACAGCATACCATGCCCTCAAGAGGGTAAGGGCCGAGGCTCACAACTCTATCCTGGTTTATGGCGCATCGGGAAACACGGGGATCTTTGCGATACAGCTTGCCGGGATAATGGGGATGGAAGTGAGCGCGGTTTCAGGCAAGCCATGGATTTCCGATTACATAAACGGGACTCTATTCGATGAATACAGCAAGGTCTCCGGCACATACGACATAGTCATGAATTCACTTGGAGCGGAGCACTTCAAAGGATCGATGGAACATGTTGCCCCTGGCGGATCACTGGTTACTTTCGGCGTGCTAACCGGATCGGCCACTGAACTGGACATAGGATCCGTCTATACGAGGGAAAGATCAGTGATCGGAGCGACCGGGGGTACGAGGAAGGAACTTCAGGAGATACTTGGCATAATGAAGAACCATGAGATCAGGATGCCCGTTGAGAAGACACTGCCGCTCGAGATGATCCACTATGCGTTCGAGCTGTTCCAGAAGAGGAATTCCGGAAGGATACTGATCAAGCCCTCCCAATAGGCCGGTCAGAGGCTCTTCAGTTTCCTGATATTGGAGACGCGGTCATTATTGAATATGTATGAAGCCGAAGCAAGTGACTTTGCTCCCGCCTCGGCACACAGCCTGCCTGTGTCGTAAGTTATCCCGCCGTCAACCTCCACCAGTGTTTTAAGATTATTACCCGATATGAAGGTGCTCGCCTCCTTCACCTTTGGAACAATTTCTTCCATGAATTTCTGTCCTGAGAATCCCGGATGAATCGTCATCGCGAGTAGAGAATCAAATTCTCCAACCATGTCAGAAACCCTTGAGAAGCTTGTCTCGGGGTTTATTGCAAGACCTGTTTCAAACCCATCCCTGGCAATTTCCCTCGCAGTGGTGAGAATGTCGGCCTGTGACTCATAGTGGATCAGGAACCTTGAACCACCTGCATCCCTGAAAGCTTTCCAGTACTTGTCGGGCCTCTCCACCATCAGGTGTATTTCCATCGGGAGCGAGGAATATTCCCGGATTGCCCTTGTGGTTTCCACCCCCAGCGCAAAGTTCGGCACAAAATGGCCGTCCATTACGTCTACGTGTATTGAGTCGACTCCTCCGTCCTCGCACTTCTTCAGTTCATCTGCTAGTTTTCCCAGGTCGCATTTCATGACAGATGCAGAAACTATCACTTTTCTCCGATCTTGATGCCCCGGCCCATATTAAACTACCACTGACAGGCCGGCTGATGGTGCATATATTATCACGGAGCCGGGGCAACACCGGGCATGATTCCCGAGGAAGGGACGGAGAGAAACCGCTCCAGCAGGAAAGCCCCCCGTGATTGTCAACATGTCAGGAGCGGCGCGATCCACACGAGCCTGGAACTCCACGGCCTGGGATGGAAGGTTGCGGAAGACAACCCGTTTCCTTGTGGACAGGGAGCACCGCAGAAATGGAGTGCCCATTATGCACTTCCGGCAGGGATCAGGAGGAACGGTGGAGGCCGCTCCTGTTGTGAACTTCAGGGCACTCTCCACCTGGTTTGGACCCCTGTGCATTGAATGAAAAGAGGATTTCAGCACCATTTCAAGGATTGGAAGGAGCAATGTGGAAATGAGAGGGGGGATTGAATTCAATACCGCATGTTTTCAAGTCCTGTTTCATGGAAAAGAAACCCCGATGATCCAGTCATGGCCGAGCATATTGCGAGCCGAAAACTCAACCGGAAGAGAAACACTTATATCCCACATGCTTCTGATTCCCAAGATGAACAAATCCGGCAAGGGAACCCGTGAATCAATATCAGGAAAGGACATTTCCGTGGTCAGTGGCGGTATTCTCCAGAAGGTGATACGCCTTGTGAGGGGAGCCCAGGGGAAGTTTGTGGAAATAAGGAAGAGTTCCAGCATGGATAGCGTGCGCATCACTGTGGCCGAAATAATCGAGATGATGGATGCCCTCATAGCTGAGCTTGAGGAAATCGGGAAACAGGGCGTAGATTATACGCCGAATGAGGAGGAGATCAATGAGTACGAGATGCTTGATCACCTGATCAAGGAGGAGGAGGTGCTTGATCCAAACGACCTGAAGAGCGTCCTGCTCGAGGTGATAAAGGTAAACAGGAACATACAGGCTGTAGTCTCCCTGCTGGCTTCTGAATACCAGAATTCCCAGATGAGTACTATGCTGTCACATGTTTCTGACAACTTGATCATGTACAAGAACAGGGTGGAGGGACTCTACGACGATCTGGTGAACGCTGACTTCTGGTAACGCTAACGTTTTTTCCCATATGGACATGAGGCATCATGGAAGAGGATTTTCTTCCGAAAGGGGTCAGGAGAAAGGAACTGAGGGTTCTTCTGAAGATATATCCTGTTTACCGGAGGTTCAGCCGTGACAGGAATACTGCCAGGAAGAACAGGGACTGGGACCGAGGAATGCAGGAAAACGGAAGGAAAGCCGTTGAAGCATTCATTTCGCTTGGGCCGACTTTTGTCAAGCTTGGCCAGATGCTTTCCGCAAGACCTGACATTCTCCCGAGGGAATATGTAGCCGAGTTTCAGAGGTTGCAGGACCAGGTTCCGCCTGCACGGTTTCCAGAGGTTAAGCCGATAATCGAGAGAAACATTGGCAAACTTGAAGAGACCTTTGAGCAGTTCGACCCTGAGGCCATTTCCGGCGCTTCACTTGGCCAGGTGTACCTTGCAACTTACAAAGGCAGGAAGGTCGCGGTGAAGGTGAACCGTCCCAGCATCAGGCAGACCCTCGTGAACGACATGGAAGTCCTCTCAAGATTGCTGAGGCTGGGACGGAACAGGATAGACAGGTTCCTGTACCTCAGCATTAGCAACGTCGTGGGAGAATTCAGCAAGAGGGTCTACGATGAGATCGATTACAGGAAGGAAGCTTCCAACCTGGAGAAGATCGGAAAGAATATCAGTGGGCGGGAAAAGGTCGCTATTCCGGGCGTGATCAGTGAGCTGAGCAGCTCTGAAGTGCTCACTCTAGAGTACATGGACGGAGTTAAGATCACCGATGTGGAGACCCTGCGGTCCAGGGGCCATGATCTCCCGTCCCTTGCCATGAGGGTTGACCTGATGTTCCTGAGAATGCTGCTACGGGATGACATATTTCATGCTGACCCGCATCCCGGGAACATATCTGTGAAGGATGACGGCACCATTATCCTCTATGATTTCGGGATGGTCGGATCTCTCGATCGGGATACCAGGCACCACCTCATGTTGCTCTACATGGGCCTGCTGGACTCTGATGCCGACACGATCATGGATTCCCTTTACCGCCTGAACGCACTCTCACCCGCAGCAAACAGAGGGGTTGTCCGCAAGGGCATAGAGTATTCCCTTTCCTCGCTCAGGGGGATAAATCCTGATGAGCGGGAGGTCAGGGAACTCCTCGAGATTGCGAACCAGACGATCTTTGAATTCCCCTTCAGGCTGCCCCGGGCACTTGTACTATACATGAGGATGTCATCCATACTCGAGGGAATCTGCCTTTCCCTTGACAGCGATTTCAGGTTCGTACGGGTGCTGAGAAAGATCCTCTATGACGAGGGGATGCTGGCAGAACTTTATTCAAGGCAGCTCTCTGGCTTCGTGAAGAGGGCGGTCGTGTCTGTCGAAAAGGGGCTTGACGTCCTTCCCCTCCTCAAGAGAAGGCTTGAAGAGGATGACAGTTCGGATCAGACGGTAAACAGGCCGGGAATGGGTGGAGAAATATTCCTGGGGATGGTTTTCCTTGGAGGAGTATACCTGCTTACCCGGCAATTCATTCCGGGTCTCGTCCTCCTGATAGCTGATCTTGCGGTAACGGCTGGATACTTCCTGAGGAAGAGACCTACTCGACCTTCACGGTCCTGAGCCCCTTTGAGGGCACCCTTATTGTGAGTACGCCATTCTGGTATTTTGCAGCCACTTCAAGAGCAGGCTCGACCTCGAAGGGCAGCCTGATCCGCTTGTGGATCGTTTCCGGCCTCTGGTTGTAGACAATCGTCCCCTCCGGCTTGATCTTCCTTGACGCGGAAATTATGACCGCGTCCTTTTCGAGCCTTACCTTGATCTCCTTCTTGTCGAATCCTGGCATGTCAGCCTCTACGACTACTTCACCACTTTCCTCATACAGAGTCACCGGTGGATACAGAAATGTCATGACTTCCTTTGCCCTGTCAGATAATGTCTTGGCGATCTCCTGCGAGTAAAACTTCAGTGGACCGTACATGGGATTAAGAGTGAGCGCACTTATTTAAAATTTAGGCACTGGAAAAAGCTACTTTCGACTGGCGGCGTTACTGCTTCACGCAGAATGGACAGTTCCAGGCGCATCTGTGAAGTTTGCCTGACCCAGGTTTCCCGTAAACCGGCCTTCCGTGGCAAGAGGCATGAAGAAAAACCCTGGTGTATCATCCCGGGGGAGAGCAGGTGATCATATTGCCCATCAGCGCTGTGGCAATGCCTTCCCTTCCGGAAGCAGGCACCGCATACATTGAGTCTGGTATGGGATCAGCGGGCCGCACTCAGCGTTTTCTTCAAGCCGTTTCGCATGCATCTCGTCATGGTCTTTCCGTTGTTTCCCTTCCCTCTGCCCGATCTCCACATGGACCGCCGCCTGTGCTTAACCAGCAGAGGAATGTCGCCCATTCCACCCGTTGATGCCCGGGTTGCATCGTCACCGGCCATGCAGAACAATTGGACTGGTGGCTGACAACCCACAGGGATATGACCGGGAATTACCGGTGATGAGGGGGTGTGCAAAAGATGATAACGTTCCAGGAATTCAGCAGGCATATATCATGAAGGAAAATGCCATTGAAATAAAGGACCTTGTCAAGGAGTATGACGGAACAAGGGCTGTCAACGGGATTTCCCTGAACATTGGACGGGGAGAGATTTTCAGCCTGCTTGGACCAAACGGGGCTGGAAAGACCACCACCGTTGAGATCCTTGAGGGGATCAGGAGTTCCACTTCTGGGTCTGCCCTCGTCTTCGGCCTGGATCCCATAAGAGACAGGAGTGCACTCCTCAGGAGAGTGGGAATACTGCCGCAGGATTTCTCGTTCATAGACCTGACTACGCCACTGGAAATCCTGGATTTCTATATCACATGCTACGGTACCGGACTCAAGCCCGAGGATGTACTGGCACAGGTCGACCTTCTTGACAAGAAGGAATCGCTGTTTGACGATATGTCTGGGGGCCAGAAACAGAAACTAGGCATAGCCATCGCGCTATGCAACAACCCTGACCTGCTTTTCCTGGACGAGCCAACCGCGGGGCTTGATCCGATCTCCAGGATGAACATATGGAAGGTTATCGAGAACATGAAGAAAATGGGAAAGACAGTCTTCCTCACAACACACTACCTTGAGGAGGCGGAGAAACTATCAGACAGGGTGGCCATAATCAACAGTGGAGTAATCTTGGAAGAGGGTACCCCTGAGCAGCTTATATCAAAGAACGGCTCCGGAAGCGTTCTCTCGTTCAGCGGAACCAGTATCTCTGTCACGCAGCTCCAGGATGCAGGCTTTTCGTCGCGGGAAGGAAAGAATGGGATAGAGGTCAGGATGAGGGACTCCAGCGATTTCTTTTCGCTGGTTGAGTTCCTCAAGAAGTCTGGTGAGGAACCGAAAGAACTCACCATGAAGAGGGACAGCCTTGAGGACGTATTCATAAAACTTGTCGGGAGGGTGGAGGATGATTAATTTCAGGAGGAGTTTCTCTTACCTGAAACTCCATGCAAAGTCATTTTTCAGGTCGAAGTCCGGGATCTTCTTCATGCTGCTCCTTCCCGTACTCTTCATACTGCTGTTCGGATCAATCTTCGGGTCAAGCAGCGAGCAGAAGGTAACTTTGGCCGTACAGGACAATTCGCATTCCAACTATACGAAACAGTTCATGGCAGTGCTGAACGAATCAGGACTGTTCAACCTGAACCTGGTGCCGCAGGGAAGCAACATATCCAAGTACATGCAGAAGAACAGCATTGACCAGGGCATTGTTATCCCGAAGAATTTCACCACAGACCTCAGCCATGGTAAAGGTTACGTGAATTTCATCTATAACCCCGGGGACCCGCAGTCACAGGCATGGGGACAAACCATTGAGAACATTCTCCTGAGGATGTCTTCGAACGGGACTGCCACCGTGCAGGTGAACCAGCACCCGGTCACAACAAATATCCCGAAGTCGGTTGACTATTACCTGCCGGGGCTGATGGGCTTCACCATGATCAACGCAATATTTGCGATGGTATACATCGTGCCGGCATACAGGAAGAAGAAGATTTTCAGGCAGCTGGAACTTTCCGGGCTCACAAAGTCGGAATGGCTGCTGGCAATGCTGGTTTTCTACTTTGCGCTGACGCTTATCTCAGACCTGATACTGTATGCCGCAGGCTATGCACTCTTCGGGATCAACCTCTCTATCTCCGCTTCAGCATTCCTGCTCACGCTGCTCACGATCTTCATTGGCCTGATCATGTTCCTTTCCATAGGACTGCTCGCTGGACTGCTTACCAAGAAGGAGGAGACTGCAAGCCTGATCGCCAACGTGATCTTTTTCCCCATGATGTTCCTTTCAGGGGTGTTTTTCCCCCAGAGCCTGATGCCTGGCTACCTTGTAAGCGTATCAAACCTGTTTCCTCTGACCTACCTGATCAAGGTCATGGTGGAACTCCTGCTCTATAATGAGATAATGACGACCATCCCATACATCATGGTGTTGGGCGCGATCTCTGTCGGACTGTTCTTTGCATCAGCAGTGCTGGCAAAGAGGGTGGACCTTGGCTGAAGCTCAGTAGGTCTCCAGCCTGCTCTTCATGGAATTCCATGCGTCCCACAGTTCTTCGGGGAACCTGGAGCCGAAGCTACGGAAGAATTTCCCCGCCTCTTCAAGTTCCGCGAGATATCCCTTCCTGTCCACCGTGAGGAGTGACCTGAGTGTTTCCCTGTCCACCACGCCGTGAACGTCAAAGCGTTCAGGATCGGGCGTGATCCCTATGGGCGTCTCCACGAATGGCGCGTCCCTTCCGTTTACCCTGTCCATGATCCAGCGGATCACACGTGTGTTCTGGCTGTATCCCGGCCAGAGGAACTTCCCATCGCCGTCCTTCCTGAACCAGTTCACACTGTAGATCCTTGGCGGGTTTGGAACAAGTTTTCCCATGCGAAGGTGATGGGAGAAGTAATCTGCCATGTTGTATCCGGCAAATGGCCTCATTGCCATGGGATCGTTTCTCAGCACCCCCACTTTTCCAACTGCAGCCGCAGTTGTCTCTACCCTTTGCATTGCACCCACAAGCACCCCTTCTGCCCATGAGTATGACTCATAGACAAGCGGTACCAGGTCCTTCCTCCGCCCTCCATAGAGGAACGCGGAAACAGGAACTCCTGACGGGTCGTCATATCGCGGTGAAATGTACGGATACTGCCTGATAGGGGTGGTGAATCTTGAGTTTGGGTGTGCAGCGTTCTCTCCTTCCTTCGCCGGTTGGCCCTTCCAGTTTGTGAGGTTTCCGGGCCTCTCGCATTTCCCCTCCCAGTAAGGGACTCCGTTCGCATCCACGGCAACGTTCGTGAAAATCGTGTTGCGGTTGAACGTATTCATTGCGTTGGGATTTGTGGCCATGCTTGTATTTGGAACCACGCCAAAGAAACCGTATTCTGGGTTAATGCCGTGGAGTCTCCCGTCTTTCTCATGCATCCATATGATGTCGTCGGAGACAAGTTCCGTGCTCCAGCCTTCCGAACGCATATCCTCGGGCGGTTCCAGCATGGAGAGATTGGTCTTTCCGCTTGAGCTAGGGAAGGCGCCGCTGATGTAGGTGATCCTGCCATCAGGCTCCTTCACTCCGATAAGCATCATGTGCTCAGCCAGCCATTTCTCATTTCTTGACTTAGCAGTGGCAATCCGGAGCGCGTGGCATTTCTTGCTCAAGAGGGCATTTCCCCCATAGTTGGAATTGACGCTCACTATGATGCCATAGCCCTCGTTCTCCTCGGTGAAATGGCAGATGTACCTGTTATCCGGGTCAAGGGAGAGCGTAGCGTGAAGCCCTATTGTGAAGTTGGGCTTGGACGAGAACGATTCTGCAATGCTTTCTCCATACCTTGCGATGATTGTCAGGTTGGCGACCACGTAAGGGCTGTCTGTGATCTCGATTCCTGACTCCCCAAACGGTGAGTTTGCCGGCCCGAGCCAGTAAGGGATGACATACATTGTACGTCCCTCCATTGAGCCGTCCAGTATTCCGCTGACGGTTCCCCAGGCTTCTGATGTGTGCATCCAGTTATTCGTCGGGCCTGCGTCGTCCATGGAACCTTCAGTGCAGATGAACGTGTCCTTCTCGGTCCTTGCAACATCAAGCGGATTGCTCCTGTGCAGGTAGCTGCCAGGGTTTGTTTCCTTGTTGAGCGGGATCAGCGTTCCGTCCTGATTCATTTCGGCGATGATGGCTGAAAGCTGTTCCTGGTTTTCAATAATCCCTATTGAAGACGGAGAACATAGAGAGAATGCAAACTCGATGCTGCTGGCAAATTTCTCATAGACCGGCTCATTACTCTTTTTCAGGATTCTCGCAAACTTTGAATCCTGGAGAGCTACCGCAACCTGCTGGCTGATTTCCTGATCATGATCAAATGCGCCAAGGTCCAACATAATGTTTCGTCTACCTATCCCATTTGTATCATTTAACGGCCATGCCTGAATTTATCATACATCAGGGACATTTTCAGCAGATTCCCCGAGTATATAAGAATTAACGAAGTTTAATTCGACAATAAACGAATTATAACGACCTTGAGAAACATGATGCCAGTAGAACTCCTTCCCAGAAGGGAATCCTTATTGGCAATAAGTATTTAGAGTGTGCCGTAGGAACTGATTAGATGACTGTTGCACAGCCTCATGGCCATACTGCCTACAAGCAGGGGAGTGCACGACTTGTTTCGAAGGCTTCCCCGTTCTATGTTCTCGTTCCCGTTGCACTCCTCATTGCTGCCCTGGTATCTGGAAGCATCCTGTTTCTTGACTATGTCCACGTGATGTTTGGAGCACTTTGGACTGGAATTGACATTTTCATGGGACTTGTGATAGGCAGAATCCTATCGAAGGTGAGTCCACAGCTCAGGGTTGAATTCATCAGGAGGCTCGTTCCTGTAATGCTCTTCCTGATGCCCGCACTTGCTTCCGTAACTGTAACTGCGGGGATATACCTTGCTGAGAGCTACGGAATCTTCAATCTTTCATACTACACGATCATTGCTGCAGGAGTAATCGTCATACTCCTGGTTGTCCAGGGAATAGGGATATTTCTCCGGAACGAGCTTATAATATTCCTTGAACTGAGGAAAGAGAGCCCGGACCTGGAAAGAATTTCCAGGCTTGGGATGATGAACTTCAACCTGTCAGGCGTTCAGGCGCTGCTGCAGGTCGCCATAATATTCGTAATGGCGAACATAGCATCTGGAAACATGAATTTCTGAGGGATTGCGGGCTCTACATGCCACCTTCCTCAACGGGCAGGCCGGATTCCGTCCATTCCTTCATTCCACCCTCATAGGCGGACGCGGAGAAGCCGTTGTCTTTCAGGAATGCCGCTGCCTCCCGCGAGGCATTGCACTTGTAGCCTGCACAGTATGTTATTATCTTCTTCGTCCTGTCAAGTTTCTGGTACTCTCCCCCGGTCAGGTCAGACAGGGGAATCGAAACTGAACCCTTGATGTGTTTTTCTCTGTACGCTTCTTCTGCCAGTACGTTCACGATAATCGTGTTCTCCGATTCAACAGACTTGAGAACCTGCTCCTTGGAGGCTGTTTCAAACTTCAGGTTTCCCATAAGTAACAAGGCGTGTCTCAGATTTAATGTTTATCAGTTGGCAGTTCATTAGTCCGATACTGATAGTTCCTGGACTGGTATCCTGATGCCAGCTCACCATATCTGAAACAATCTGTCGTGTGATCATTTACGATTCCGGTTGCCTGCATGTATGCATAGCATATGGTTGAACCGACAAAACTGAAACCTCTTCTGACCAGTTCCCTGCTCATCTCATCCGAAATTTCTGTCCTGGCAGGAACCTCCTTGGTACTACTCCAGGAGTTAACAATAGGCTTGTTTCCTGTGAACTTCCATATGAAATTGTCGAAACTGCCATACTCCTCGACAACCCGGAGGAACGCATTTGCGTTCTTCACTGCGGACTTGATCTTTAGCCTGTTCCTTATGATCCCAGCGTCCTCCATCAGCGATTCTATTTTCTTCTGGTCATACGCCGCAATCCTCTTCACATTAAATCCGTCAAACGCTTTCCTGAAGTTCTCTCTCTTTGACAGTATGGTTTTCCAGCTCAGTCCTGCCTGGGCACCCTCGAGGGTCAATAACTCAAATAGTCTGCGATCGTCATGAAGCGGCGTGCCCCATTCATGGTCATGGTATGAGAGGTAGAGCGGATCTCCAATTGAAGCCCAACCGCACCGGTTAAGTTCGCTCATAAAGGAATGCCAATACTCTATGCACGAAACGGTATTAGACTGTTTCCTGTTTTGAAGAGGCAGGAAACATAGAGATGAGATAACCCGCATTCATCGCCAAATTTGAATCCTGAATGCGGCATTTGACACCGGCGAAATTGGGACTTCGTGTAGAACAATGCCGGTTCTTTCTCAATATGCTTGTTATTATCATAGCTGCCAAGGGAGCCATACCTTTCAGAGGGCCGTTTGGCTGTTGCATTACATAGATTTTGACACGAAACTGGACATGATGCCAGAAATTTCAATGTAATTCAGGCATTGCATATTGCCTCTTACCTAGAAGGGTGTGTACATAATCCCAACTTCCGTCGAACATGAGATGGAGGGCCCACAGGTTGGCATAAGAGTTTTTGGAAAACCACCCTTATACCCTGAACTCCCTGCTTTTACCACCACGATACCTTTTCAAGTGCTTCAAGGATGTCCTTCTGCTTCCTTGTCCTCTCCAGTTCAGTAATACTGCCGCTGGCATCCTCGACAACATGCAGCTTCTCCAGTTCAAGAATCATTTTCTCCAGGGAATACTTCCTCATCAGGCCCGATGAGATCATTCCCCTCATGAGAGCCGTCCTTATTATGAGCGATATGAAGAATATGAACAGCATTCCCCGGATTGTCGATTCCTTCCTTACCCTCATGGGGAATATGTCCATATCCGTTTTCAGCATGCGGAATGCCTTCTCAATGCTGTCCCTGTTGCGGTATATGGAAAGGCATTCAAATGGCGTGTATTCACCGTTATACACGAGCAGGAATTTTCCCATCCTGTTCTCTACAGCGGAGATGGCGTTGTTCCTTGCCCTTGTTTTGATTTTGCCATCCTCGATCCTCCAGGTGAAAAATCTCAGGTATGTGGACGCCATTGATTCAATGGTTTCCCGGACATTTGGCCTGGCCTGCAGCTTCTCCACAGCCGATCTCTTCTCCGCAAGTTTCCTGTGGAAGTCCGATCTTTCGTCACTTTCCCTCCTGGGATCATGGTAGAAGTATCCCCTGAGGCCCAGGTCGTTCATGTTGAAATTCACTGACTTGCAGAATATGGGCTCATTCTCATACATGATTACATTGTCTGCACGATCCACAGATCTTGATGCAGAGGAGAAGACATTCTTCACCGCTTTCGGGACGAGGGATGCCGCTATTATGTAAGAATCGTCCTTCAATAAACTCAGGTTCTCATGTGAGAAGAATCCCCTGTCAAGGATGATCTCGATCTTCGGAATGAGTTTCCTTATGCTTTCCACAGTTCTCTTCTGTGTGACAACATCCGGAATGCTCCCGCTGTAGATCTCGAAGAACAACGGTATGTTTCTGGATCTCTCCATGACCATGCCCAGGTTTATCTGCTCTAGCTCAGGGTGATCCTTTGCATGGCCGTATTCCAGTATCTCCGCTGACCCGTACGATGGCAGTGACGTGATATCATAAAGCAGTGAATTTCCAGGATTGAACCTCCGGATCAGATCGGAGGAGAACTGCCTGTAGAGATCCGATTTGCCTATGCGATCAAGAAGTTCTGATATCCGCTGTGATTTCAGATCAACATCCATTGTTCGGGAAAGAGATGTGCCGTCGAACCATGCGTCAATTGATGCCAGGGGCAGTGGGCGGACAATCTTTGATACCGCAATGGCAATGATCTCCCTGCTTTCCATCTCAGTGATGTGTTTTTCCAGCATCTCTTCAATGCCCATGTCCCTGACAATCTTCATTATTGGAATGAATGGCCCATGTATCAGGCTTCTCCTGGGAAGGACGCTCCTGATCTTTCTTATCCCGCCATCATCCTTTCTGCCGACATACCTGTAGTGGTAGCTTGTGTTCCTTATTTTCGGGTTGTAGTATGGTATCCGCTCATACACGTATGTTTTCCCTTTCACAACCTTCTCGATTGTCTGATTCCTTGATGTAATGGTGGGAAATACCACCATTATACATAAGCTTTGCTTTTATTCATGTTTTGGGACAATATTATTCTACTGGACTCCCATGATAATTTCGCTTTCGGAGGTTTCCAGGACTTTTCCGACATAGTATTCCGCCCTATACCCTGACAGGTATGAGATGATCCTGTCAAGATCG
>JAJYUI010000020.1 GCA_021792595.1 Thermoplasmata archaeon
CGATCTAAAAAAACTATGATATTTATATCCTTTTCATCGAAAGGGGGTTCAAACAACTTAAGCAAGGAGGAGAGCTTGGTTTTATTTTGCCCCATAAATTCTTTGAAGGGGAAAATGGTAGGAAAATAAGACATTTCATCTCAGATTCTAAATCTATGGATAAAATAGTTAATTTCAATTCAAATCAAGTTTTTGAAGGTGCCACCACTTATACTTGTTTGTTATTCTTGAGCAAGAACGCCAACAAGAAATTCCTTTACAAAGAGTTTAAACTAGGTGAAAATTTCAAGATTCTTGAAGACTTGATTTTTGAAGAGAGAGATATAGAGTCGTTAAATACTGATCCATGGAATTTTAGCTCTAAGCAGATTTCTAAAATACTATCTAAAATCAAAATGAAAGGTATCAGTTTCGAAGACATTACTAGGAAGATTTTCAAAGGTTCATCTACCGGCAACGACGATATTTTTCTTATGGACGTTGTCAAGGAAGGTAAAAATTTTACAACCGTCCACTCCACTTTCTTAAACCTCGACTTAGAAATTGAAAAGGAATTGTTAAAGCCATTTCTTTATGGCGAAGATATACGAAGGTACCAAGACCCTGTCAATCATAAGGTTTTGTTATTTCCGTACCATACAGTCAATGGAAAGACTATTTTGATAAGGTCTGATCTAATGGAATCAGCATATCCGAAAGCATTCAAGTATCTCAATGAAACAAAGAAAGAATTAATCAAACGCAAAGTTAGAATGGCTGAGGATGATTTTTACAAGTATTCTGCGGGGAGAAGTCTATCGGAATATGAGCAACCAAAAATAATGATACCAGATATGTTAGTAAAGAACAGGGTAGGATATGACTCAAATGGAGTTTTTTATCACGGACCTGCAATTCATAGTGCATTATTTAACGAATCGACAAAAGATGTTGACACGCTTTTTTATCTAGCAACATTGAATTCCAAAATTTTCTGGTTCTTCATAACTCAGACAAGTACAACATTAAGAGGAGATACATACCGTTTGACACCTGAATTCTTAAACCCTTTTCCTTTCCCCAAACTAAATTTATCAGACTCAAAAATGAATGAGACATATCATCAAGTGATTCACCTCACTAAAGAGATTATTTCGCTTAACAGGAAATTGTATGAGATTCACAATAAAAAAACAGATGAACACGATGACATCGAGGGCCAAATAGAGAATATCGACAAAGAAATAGATCGCAGAATCTATTCATTTTATGGTCTTACGGAAAGAGAAGTAAATCTGATTGAAAGCCAATCAGGATAGGTCAGACAGAATTTCCAAGTCGATGCATTAAGAATCCTAAACTGAAAAAAGAAATGGAAACGGATTAAAAGATAGGTCGAGGATTAGCAGGGTACTTTTGAAATGTACTCTAAATCAGATAAGGCCAAGTTGAATTTTTTAATTGGGATATAAAAAGCGGCACGTTTTTCGGCCTTATCTATATCCCCTTGAACTTGATGGGACCGTTGAGATTTGAACTCAAGTTACCAACACCCCAAGCTGGTAGGATACCAAACTACCCCACGGTCCCTTTACGAAAATGGCAGGACCTCGTCTATGAGGTCCGCGTGGGATATTATCATTCTACGGCAGCAGTAACGTTCGATGCCCAGATCGTCCATGGTCTTGCTTATCACGGAAGCATTCACTTCCTTGCCGGACTCTTGCACTTCCGTAATCCTGGATACGAATTTCCTGTAGTCCGAAGCCACTACCTTGCCACAGCTGAAACATCTTACCGGTATGATCATTTAATCACCTGTATGACTTCTGCCTCTTTGCCCTGGCACCAGACCCATATGGCTTCTTCGGAAGCTTGCGTCTAATGTCGTTGACAAGGAGAGTCCTGTCATACTGCCTGAACGATTCTGTCAGGCTGTCGTCCTTAAAGTATTTAACTATCCCCTTGGAGATTGCGGTCCTGGATGCGTCAGCCTGTCCTGTCGGCCCCCCGCCGTGAACTGTAACAGATATGTCCACACTGTTGGCCTTTTCGCCAAGCAGCCTTATGGGCTCCATTACCTTGTCTCGGAGTAACTCCACTGCATAAAACTCAACGGGAACACCATTTATTGTTATTATGCCCTTTCCCTTCTTCGTGGATGCCTGTGCTACCGCAGTCTTCCTTTTCCCTGAAGTAAGTATCGGGCCCTTCAATTTCTCACCTTCGCTCCAAGGTGCTCCGCAATTTCTGCAAGCGTGACAAAACCTGTTACCTTATTATTCATAGCCTTTTCAACCGTAATAAATTTCACATCCTTCAGATCCTTTGGGATCCCGGTATGCACCCGGCATCGGCCCAGTGCACTCTTTCCCCTTGACTTTTTCTTGGGAAGCATATCTCCTATGCTCCTCCTGAGTATCTGGTCGGAAGTCCTCGGATAAAATGGACCCTTTCTTACACTTCCAATGTCCCTTCTCTCCCTGAATTTTGCGAGAATGAAGTCGTGACTTCCAGTGATGATGACCTTGTTCGAATTCACGATGATTATGTCATTCCCTTCAAGCAGCCTCTTTGCGGCATAACCGGATATCTTGCCATATATGGCGTTGTTTCCATCTATGTAGATCTTTTCACTCATCTTATCACCCTGATACCGGTTCCCTTAGGGTTCTCGCTGGCGCACTCGAGGAGTGTCATAATCTTTGAGCCACTTTCACTTATCTTCCCTTCTGCCTGCTTGGAGAACTTCAGTGCAGAAATTGTAACTTTCTTTTCCAGCTTTCCCCCGCCCAGAACAGAGCCTGCAACCACGACGTGGTCACCATCTGCACACATCCTTTCTATCTTGCCCAGATCCACGGCAGAATACCTCCTTCGGCCCGATGCCAGTCTTTCTGCAACATCCCTCCACAGGCTGCTTCCGTTCTCTCTTGATATTGTATTCAGACCCGTTATTATCTCAACAAGCTGCGCACTAGTCTTACGCTCAGCGTTCAATGACATTTTGCTCTTTCCCTCGGGAGGCGCATGACCGGTTGCCGATCTCCAATCCTACCGATGCTGCTGGATGTATTTCAAGGTATAAACCTTTACTCTTTCCCTTCCAGGTGCTCCGCCGTATGTCTGAGTATCCCCATCATCTTGAAGAATTCAGTCTGGGAAAGCGACGCCCTTGCAAGCATCCTACGAATCATTACATCCGTGTTTTTTCGCTTGTACCTGGGATAGTGAATGTCATCAAGTATCCTTGAGAATCCCTCAACAAGCCTCTTCAGATTAGTATCGCTGATTGGTTCAATTTCCGTCGGCGGTGACTCGTACAATTTCAGGAACCCTTGATAGAGGAAGATAGAAACTGCATGTGAGAGGTTGTAGACTGGATATTCCGGATTAGCTGGGATGTGAATGAAGTGATCACATTTCTCGAGTTCATCGTTATGAAGGCCGTCTCCTTCCCGCCCGAAAGCAATAACCATTTTCTCGTTCCGTTCCAGCGCACCCGCCCAGAATTCATCCGGCGGGATTGAAATTCTCCTGAACTTCCTGGAGGAAATTGTTTCCACGCTTGAAGTTCCAACCACTATGCCGTACTCAGTCCTGAGTGAGTTGAAATCAGGAAGTATCCTGGCATCTTTCAATATGTATTCAGAACTTACTGCCCTTTGGTAGGCTTCATCGGTAAGTTCCGGTGCGTTTACAAGCAAAAGGTGTTCAAAACCTGTGTTGTGCATTGCCCTGGCGACCGCGCCAATGTTTCCCTGGTATTTTGGTCCAACCAGGGCAATGTGAAAATTTTCAGACAGTAACTTATGTGCTGCAGGCCAGTCCATCAGGACTCAGTCTTCTCCGGGGAGGATTCATCCTTCTTCTCATCCTTCTCTTCCGGAGCTTCTTCCTTGTCCTCTGACTTTGTTTCTTCCTTGGGCTCTTCTTCCTTTGGCTTTTCCTCTTTCTCGTAGACTTCCTTGAAAACAAGGACTACGTTAGGGATATTCTTTCTCACTTCATTGACTATCGAGAACTTGGCCTCGAACCATGCGGGATCAAACTTAGACTCGTCTGGGATCCTGACAGTAACTTCCTCTCCGGAATGTTCGATTGTGAATTTCTCTATTTCGATCGGGTAGCTCATTGATATCACTGACTTGACTTTCTCTACATCGTCCGTGATGATGTCAAGTATCTTGTACTTGTAGTGAACCACCTTTCCTGCGTACCTGTGATTATAATCCACCATGACTCTCCCGGGAGTCACGGAGATGATTCTCCCTCTTCTCTGGTTTAGCAGAACCTCTTTCCCGACCTCAGGCTCGATGTTAAGCCTCTGGAACTCTCTTATAGTGTGGACCCTGATGTTCTTTGGATCCCTTGTTCCAAAACCGTCCTCCGGCCTTGTTTCCACAGTATATTCCTCACCCTTCTTCGCCGTAAGGAATGAATCATTAATCGTTTTGAAGAAAGCCTCTGAACCAACAATGGCTACAAAATCCCCATACTTGAAATGCTCGTCATAAATCCCGTTGTCTTCAGCTATCTTCTTACTGTTTGTTGAGACGACCTTTTTGTCGTCGCCGACCGTCATCTCATAGTCAATCTTGATGAAATCCCCGTTATTCATTTACTCTCCACCAGTAATTTTCAGGCACTTCGAGAGTAAATGACTCTATTTAGATTTTCTGACATCCTCTCCGCCCTAATGGGTTGGACGTTCCTGCTTCTCAGAGTGTCGACTCGTAGACCTCCTTTTGAGAGTCCCGCCGCTGTAGCACTTTCCACAGGCGTGAATTCAGGAGTGCCCCTCCCTACTTTTATCAATCCAATGTTTCTGATGTTTATTGATGCGTTCAGGTCTCTGTCTTTCGAAAGACCGTAGACATCGCAGGGATATATCCTGCCTGAGAACTTGAGATCATGCTTGACATTGCCGCATTGAGAGCATATCTTCGATGAGGGAACGAATCTTCCGATTCGAACAATTCCGAATTCCTCCATTGCAGTTTGTATTCAGTCATGGTTTTGAATTGATACCATCCCTGGTATACTATACTTGATGAAATGCTGTGGTCTGTTGTAGCTGCCGGGACTATTAAGTTCACCGACGAACCAGTGATGGCAATAACCGGCTTGATTCTCTACACCTTGTCTCCTATGGCATTCCAGAGGTCTTCCGGTTCTCAATCTTCGGCTAATGGAGCTGTTAATTCATTCTGTGTTTCCAGAAATGCAGGCGATTATAATTCGCTGGGGAACTACAACAATGGTAATTCCTATCTCTTTTACGCGCAAAACAACATGGGGTGGAATGATGGCAACGGATACTATTCGGTAAGTGGTTATACTTTAAATGACGCTCTCCTTAATTATTTCACGTATCAGGGTTCAATCGAAATTTGCATGGATACGGAAAACACTGGTTCGTATCTATCGGGTGGCTCGGTTAGTGAACCGGTTTATCTTGCGGAGTACGGACAGAATTGAAATCTGCTGGATTTGGCGTCAAGGGAAATAGGTCTAGGAAGAGAAGGCTACTATATGCTATGATTTCAATCATCATAGTGTCCTTGCTTGTTTTTGAAACATCGTACACGGTCGTGGAGAGCCCTTACTATCTTGCATTGAATAAGAGTGCATCTTCAATCCCTGACTATCTTGTTCGCCTGAACGGGTCAAAGGTGTACTACACCTCTAGTGGCAATGTCTCTTTGATCTCGCCATGTGCCAAACAGACACTGAGGTATCTCCTCATTGGTGGAGCCTTTGGATCTGATATTTTTGACAATAAGAGCATTGCTCTGCTTGTGAGCACTGGACCGTTTGTCTTGTTCTTAACCAAGTCTGAACAATCAGTGTCTGTTCCGTTCACCGGTACGTCTGTTGCACTGAGAGACCTGTCGTTGAGTTCACCACAAAAGGGACCGCAACTTCCTCAATTAGTTGTGCAACTTTTTTCGAATTCTACCTGGTTACGTATCTCAAGTGCGAACGACCTTCCCTGGGTAAACGGGTGGCTGTTGTCAAACTATCCAGGCATCCATACCTACTACCCCAATTTCACTTTGATTCCTTATTCTGACATCGACCCACTTGTGTTCCCCGGAACTCCGATACATGAATCCCTTAGGTGGAATATCACTATGACCAACTGAGTACGGTATCATGACGTACGTTTCACAAATATTGACGGTTTGGGCCCGAAGCCATGGGAGTTATCGTAGTTAAGTCGATTACAGAAAGGAAAACTCAGGGCATCTGTCGATACGGCTCTGGATTACTTTGAGAGTTTATGCAAGGCCCTGACAAATGGTAATCGGGCTGACACACCTCTTCAGTTCTTTTCCGGAACTGAAACAGAATTTCTCGGCATTGCGGTGAGCAACCTGTTTACACTATCCTGCAGATCATCGAACTGCTGGAATGTCAACTGCTGTTCGGCATCGCTGAGAGCGTCCTGAGGAGAAGGATGGACCTCAACCATCAAGCCGTCCGCACCGGCAGCGACGCCAGCCAAGGCCAACGGCTTCACATATCTGGCCTTCCCGGCAGGGTGACTTGGATCGACTATCACTGGAAACCTCACTCTTTCCTTGAGCACAGGAACAGAGGATACGTCAAGGGTGAAACGCATGGAGGTTTCGAATGTCCTTATTCCCCTCTCAACCAGCATTATCCTGTCATTCTTCTGCTTGGAAACATAAGATGAAGCATGCATAAACTCCTCCACCGTGTTCCCGAATCCCCTCTTGATCAGTACTGGTTTCCCGGTGGCTCCGGCTGCCCTCAGGAGTGGGAAATTCTGGCAGTTTCTCGACCCAATCTGCAGGATATCGGAATAGCTTGATACAATGTTGATATGCTCAAGATCCATAACTTCAGTAACTATGAGCATGCCAGTCTCTTCCTTTGCCTTTGCAAGCAGTTTGAGACCCTCAATTCCCAAGCCCTGGAATGCTTCTGGAGAAGTACGGGGCTTATAAGCACCCCCTCTCAGGATTGGGACCCCTTTCCTGCTGAGGTGCCTGGCGGCTGAAACAACCTGTTCTTCTGACTCCACTGCGCAAGGGCCGGCAATCATGAAGAAGGAACCGTCGGTGAATATCTGGTCAAGTATATCGTCGGAGTCCATACTCACACCTCCCCGTTGAACCTTTCTGTCAACATGGATTCCCCAACCAGCATACCGTCAAACCCCTCCAGCCCAGGATCTTGTGAGCTCTTCAGTCCGCTCTCAAGTATCTTCAACCTGGTATCACTTGACATTACTTTAAGTGCGGCATTTTCGTCCGGTTCTATTTTCAATGTCCTTAGGTTCCTGCGGTTGTAACCTATGAGAACGTCTATAGATTCCGGTATCCTCTGATAACACTCCGGATCATGAAACTCAATCAGCACTTCCATTCCTATCCCCCTGGCATAATTGTAGAGCCTCAAAAGTTCCTGACCGCCCAGGAAGTCTGCTATCAGAAGCAGACAGTCTCCTCCTGCGTTGAATGAACTCTTGATCATCCCTTCTGAAGAGATGAAGTCCTTCACCAGCACAGGATATGGATACTTCTGCGCAATTGCAATGTCCTCATAGGACCCATGGAAGTAGTGAGGTTCTGCCAGTATACTTACTCCCGCGATTCCCCTTCCGCCCAGCGATTGCAGGTATCTTTCAAGGTCTGCGTTCGCGTTGTTCACAAATCCCGACGGAGACGCCCTCTTGAACTCCGCAATAACTGCCTTGTTCCCATCCTGTACACACCTCAGTAATGCCTTCTTCAGGCTCATTACAGGCCTTACCCGCAAGTTCCTGTCGAAAAGTGCCCGTTTTGTAGATTTCATGTAAACCCTTTCCACGATCATGTGTCTGTTGCCTCCAGGAAATTCCTGACTATCACGTTTCCAAATTCAGAGTAGAAACTCTCGGGATGAAACTGAACCCCGTAAAATCTTCCATTCCTGGAATGGAATGCCATCATCGACCCATCGGATGCAGAGACCGCATCCTCAACGATGTTTTGAGAATGTGAAATTACCAGGGAGTGGTACCTTACTGACCTGAACTCCCTTGGAACTCCATTGAATAGAGTGCCCCCGTTATGAACGATTGCGTCAATCTCGCCATGCATGAGGCTTGGGGCCGGTTTTATGCTGGATCCAAGAAATTTCCCAAGCGCCTGGTGACCAAAGCATATGCCAAGTACGAGACCGTATTCTCCATTCCTCAGGTATTGAAAGAGTTCTCCAGAATCCTTGGAATTCTCTGGGTTACCGGGTCCCGGAGACAGGATGACCCTGTCATAGTTCTCCTCGATGCCTCCAAGGCTGTCATTCTGTATAACCACAGGGTCATGCCCCATTACCCTGATCATCTGGAAGATATTGTAGACGAATGAATCATGGTTGTCAACAAGCAACAGCTTCATCATGCACCTCCGGTTGCTGATGCGGCCTTCGCCAGGATCTCCTGCTGTTCTTTTTCCGCGATGGAATCCTTCACTATTCCAGCACCTGCCCTTACGGAATACCTTCCACCAATGCCGTATACGGTCCTGATGGTAAGAGCAAGGTCGAGGTAACCCTTTCCCGCTAACCCAATGCAACCTGCATATGGCCCTCTTGGGGTCTTTTCATACTTGTTGATAAGCTCAACTGCCCTCCTCTTCGGGGCTCCACTTACAGTACCAGCAGGAAATACGGCCCTGAGCACATCATCTACCGTGTACCTTTCTTCCCTAGTTGACTCAACCGTGCTCACAAGGTGCTGCACAGTCGCAAACTTCTGCACTTCCATTGACCTTGTCACGCGTACGGACCCGGGCATGCTGATCCTCCCCAAGTCATTTCTGGCCAGATCGACAAGCATCCTGTGCTCCAGAAGTTCCTTCTCGTCATTCCTCAGTGATTCCGCGAGTTCCATGTCTTCCTCATTATTCTCCCTCCTTGGTCGCGTTCCTGCAATGGGCTTCATCTTGAGTTCCCGGTTCGTCATCGAAACCAGATTCTCCGGGGAACTCCCAAGAACTTCGTACTTGCCGAACCTGAAATAGAAGACGTAGGAAGACCTGTCAGAATTGAGGAAACGTTCCAGGTACCTGTGGACATCAACCCCTTCAATGGGAAATTCCTTTGAAATAACGCATTGCAGGAGTTCTCCGCCCCTGATCCTGTCCCTCAGTTCTTCAATGGGGAGTTCATCAAGCGAGGCAGACATGGGAACTGTTCTGTGTCCCCGTGCACTATCTTCCTGCCTACAGAATGTTCCTCTCCTGACTTCGGAAGGAATCATGGCGATTGCAATGGGCCACGCTGACCTAGTTAGGGAAAGTTCCGGGAATGCCTCGGAGGCATAGTCATAGCCCACATACACGGGCGCAATTCCGTATGCTGCACCTTCTCCCGATAGAATCCTGTTTACTGATGCCTGCAGGAAATTCCTGTCCCCCCTGTTCATCTCGACATAACCGCTCCCCCGCACAAGTATTTCCCTTCCCTCGAGTCGTGAAACTTCGTCGAAGAAGCAGAAATAGGCGACATCCCCATGACTGCCTATCTCTTCAATAAGGCTGCTCCCACTTTTCATGTGGACCCCTCCAGTTCAAGGAAGAAATCACGCATCTTTCTGTGATCTTTCTTTCCGGGCAAAGATTCCAGCGAACTGCTGAGATCGACAAATGCAGGTTTCAACCCTGCAAGACTCCGGATATTTTCTGTTCCAATACCGCCGGAGATCCCAACGTCAAAGTCCTTCAGAATTGTCCTGAGTTCAGGGAGTGAACTGGAGATCCCTTTCTTCTCTACAAGAATGTAATCTGAGCCTGCACTGGAGTACCGGTTTATTCTGGAGATCGCATCACTGGCATCATTCAGGAATACCACCGAGACAACACGCTTGCCAAGTGAAGCCTTGACTTCCTTTATGTCGTCAGGCGAGTGCTCAAAGTGCAGCTGTACCGTATCCTCCTTCAGTTGTGAGCTTCTGAGCATGTCCATGCTCGTGTAGACCCCAACGATCTCCTTTCCGAGTATTGCGATCTCCTCAACGGTCGCCTGACTTCCATGCCTTGGGGATGCTGGATCCATGACGACCCCGAGAAGCTCGGCCCCCAGATCTGACGCTTCCCTTGCATCCTCAAGGTTTGTGATCCCACAAATCTTCACTTTTGGCCTTTTTCCTGTGCACTCAGGCATGGACTTCACCCCCCACGATTTGGCCAGTGTGCGAAAGTGCCTTCCCGCTCAGGATCTGATCCAGAGAAAGGCGGTAGGCTTCCTCAAATGTGTCTGCGAACCCATTAAGCAAGATGGCGGGAGCAGTATTAAGGGCGATGAACCTGGCAGCGGAAGCATTCTCTCCCGACAGCCCTGCCATTGCCAGTCCGAATAAGGAGCCCTGGTCCTCTGCCCGTACATCTTTCATGGCTAATTCTCCTGCGATTGACCTTCCACTTATGCTGACTGACTCCAGGTTCTCTCCAACTATGACCATCCTTGACCTGCCAAATGGAGATATCTCATCCATTCCATCTGAGGAACTGATCACGGCCCCCCTTCTGGATGATTCAAGAAGGGTCTCTGCATAGAGACCCGAAAGACCATCCTGGCAGCCGATAATGGAAATTTCCGGGTCTACAGGGTTAGTAAGCGGGCCCATCAGGTTGAACACGGTACTGGTTCCAAGGAGTTTTCTTGCCCTGGCGAAGAGCGAAAATGCCCTGTTATGGACAGGGGCAAGTATGAAGAGATAGCCTGTCCTTTCCAGCCTCATCTCTGCTTCCCTCTGGTCAAATTCGAAATCATAACCCAACCTTGCCAGGAAGTCAGCGCTTCCCATCATGCCGCTCACAGCCCTGTTGCCATGCTTTGCAATCCTGATTCCCATGGACGATGCCACTATTGACGCACAAGTGCTCACGTTGAATGTGTTCATGCCATCTCCTCCTGTTCCAACAATGTCAGTGCATCCATGGATTGGCCCAAGATCACCATACAGTTTCAGAGTCCTTGAAAAACCTGCCATTTCAGCCGGTGTGACACCGGTGGAAAGGAGAGAGGCGAGAAACGATATCCTTTCAGTATCGCTCGTCTCCGGGAGACACAGATACTCCATTAACCTTGAGGATGAATCAGGAGACAGTGTGTTCCCTGAAACAAGCATGTCTAGTTCCCTAAACACTGCTGATGGCCTCCTTCAACCTGAGTATGGATGTTACGAATTCCCTGCTGCTTCCTGAATCAAGATGCTCGATCAGCATTGTGCCTATGGCAATACCGAACTGCCCTGTTGAGGACACTCTGGCTGCCTCATCGGGTGATCTTATGCCAAAGCCCAGCACGATTCTCCTTCCTGGGAAGGCATTTCTGAGCCTGTACCTCACGGAACTGAGATCGTATGGCACCATGATTCCAGTGCTTGGGAGCAGTCCGTAGTAAATCCATGAATCCGTCGTCGACATGATCTCTCCAAGGACAATGTCTGGTGTGGAAGGGTTTACAAAAGGTATGAACTCAAGCCCTGCCTCCCTCACCCTGTTGATGATTCCAGATCTATCATGGAAATAATCCGTGAGGACGTCGGGGATTATGATCCCGTCGAAACCAATATTCGTGATTCTCTCCAGGAAACCTTCGTCCTTTTCTATGTCAGAATAATACCTGAGGGCGTATACCTTTCTGCATACTCCCCTGGCACACTTCACCGTCTCCGATACAGATTGCTCGGAAAATCCCTGAAGTGCATGCCGGTGTGTCCTCCTGATGGTGGGACCGTCATATTTCGGATCGGTGGAGGGAAATCCAAGCTCAATGTATTCCACAGCGCCCGGAGGAATCGTTTCAAGAAACTCCATCAGCGAATGGGAACTCGGGTAACCTAACGTGAAGTAGAGTACTAGTTTCATTCCCTACCCTCAAATATCTTAAGGTCCAGGTATCCGTGGCCACTGACGTTCAACACAATGGTCTTTCCCTGGTTGTCACGGTTTCTGGCATATCTTATGAGCGAAGCAATTGCATGGCCTGATTCTGGTGCGGCGATGATGCCCTGCGTACTGGCGAATATTTTCAGCGCCTGGATTACCTCATCCTCCGGAACTTCATCGGTATTGACTCTCCCGCTTCTCACGAGGAGTGACAGGGATGGCGCCGCGCCGTGGTACCTGAGACCGCCCGCATATATCTTCTCGGGAACAAACTTTGATCCGAGGGTGTACATCCTCAGCATGGGAAGTATCCCTGCACTGTCTATTGCGTCGTATTCATAGCTTCCCTTCGAAAATTTAGGAACTTCCCTTGCGGTGGAGGCGATCAGTTCGATTGGTCTGCCAGACTGCAGGAAGGGAAATACAAAACCCCCGAAATTACTGCCGCCGCCAACGCATCCTATGAGGGTGTCGGGGCTCTCGCCGAGTATGTCAAGCTGCGAGATTGCCTCCTGACCGATGATGCTCTGATGGGTAAGGACAGAATTCATCACGCTGCCAAGCATGTATCGCAACCCGTTTGCAATGGTGTATTCAACTGCCTCGCTTATTGCGATCCCAAGGGAGCCCGGATGCGATGGATTCTCTTTCAGTATATTCCTGCCGAATTCAGTTTCGCTGGATGGGCTCGGGATCACCCTGCCGTTGTAGAGTGACATTACTGTGCGTCTTGCAGGTTTCTGCTCATATGATATCTTCACCATGAAAACAGTTGTTTTCATGTTGTTGATGGATCCTGCGAGGGCGGTAGCAGACCCCCATTGTCCTGCCCCTGTTTCAGTCACAATCTCCTCGATGCCTTCCTGAGCAGCGTAATATGCCTGCGGAATGGCAGTATTGATCTTGTGTGAGCCTGTGGCGGTTGCGCCCTCAAGCTTGTAGAATATCTTTCCCCTGTAACCCAGGAACTTTTCCAGGTTGAGTGCCCTTATCAGCGGAGTTGGTCTCCCGATCTGCAGGTATTGCACCCTTACTTCCTCAGGAATTGTTTCATACCTGTTGAAGGTGAACTCCTGTCTCAACATCTCCCTGGGGATTATGGAGTTCAGCAGTTCTATTGAGGAATGATCCCGATCGCTGCTCCTAGGTGGGGGCAATGGCTCAGGAAGATCGGACACAACGTTGTACCACCTTCTTGGCACTATTTCTTCAGATTGTACATTAAGCATCTATTCTGGTCATAAATGGCTTCTATTTATACATTAGTGACTATTATCTACGCACTATATTTTTTCTCCCAGGTGAATCCATACGCTTCCCATTGCGTGCGGTTCCTTAAGGATGATGGAAAACCCTGCATCCTGCATTGTTCTTGTAAAGGTCCCAGGACTCACGAAATTCCGCACTGACGATGCCAGATATGTATAGGATGCCGAGGAGGTGACAAGATTCCCGAACCTTGGCACGATATTGAAGAAGTAAAAGGCAAATATTGCCCTGAACCAGCTTTCCGGCATGAATATGTCCAGATTGAGGAGTTTGCCCCCGGGCTTCAGTACCCGGTTGCATTCCCTCATGTAACCGCTGAGCGTTGGTACATTCCTAGTAAGGAATGCTGCCGTTATCAGGTCAACGCTGCTGTCGGGCAATGGCACCTTGTCAGCAGATCCAATGATCTTTTCCGCTTTGGATACCTGGTTCCTTTCCATCATGGTCTCAGTGAGGTCCAGCAGGTAGAATTTTGCCTTGGGAAAGGCCTTCTGTATTTCGCTTGCAAGTTTTCCGGTTCCAGAGCCATTGTCTAGTATAGAATCAAAACTGTACTGGCTGAGGATCTCCACTGCACGCCTTCTCCACGCATGGTCCATTCCCAGGCTGATGAATGAATCAAGGAGATCATATTTGTCCGAAATGGCGTTGAACACACCCTGCACATCACTCATTGTGTCAGACTCGCATACTGTGCATGGGGAATCCCCCCGATGAAAATTACATTTTCCGGTTCCACAAGTCCCTCAGCAATGGCAGTGTCCACCGCCTCCCTCCCAACCAGGTTCGCGATCGTGCACATCTTCAGTGATGACACGAAAGTCTCTCTGGAAACCCTGACATTGCCGTAGAATTCTGCAGTAACCTGCAGATGCAGTTTTCCCTCCCTAAGGTCCTTTCCGACCAGGTCAGAGTCAGCAGCGGAGAGTATCACTTCACCCCTTGTTGACAGCATCTTCATCACAACGGTCAACCTATTGGCTTCACCTTCCCGCGGGAAGGTTCGAAGATCTGCCCACCGTTCAGGAGTTTTGAGACCAAGTCCTTGACCTTTGCCTCTGGCATCCCCTGTGCCTGGCACTTGCTGTAAACTTCTGAAATTTCCGCCGCTCCGGAACTCTTGCTCAGTTCCTTTATGATGTCCAGCAGGGAATTCATTTCAGTTCTCTGAGTCCTGGAAATTCCCGTGTTTATCACGTCGAAATCTATCTTTCCGTCGTGCGTTGCGACGTCAGACATGAAGAATTCAAAGATTCCCTTGGCCACCATCGCATCCTGATAGGTGACCGTAGTGGAGAGACGCATTTTGGCTGAGGCCTCTGACAGCCTGATGATCGACTCCAGTTGCCTGGGAGTTATCTGGACAGAATCCTTTAGGCTGTTCCTCATCTGGACATAATAGTCCCGGATGACGTCGGTAGCCTCCCTTGAGAGCATAGGTATCACGTTTTCCCTGGCATAGCTCACATACTTTCTCACAAGGTTCTTGTCTATCTTCGGAACATACTTGAGCTCGTTTTGTAGCTGCAACGCCCCGCTTTCAGAATGCTCCATCGCTTTATATGTCTCTCCCATGAGGTGGGCCTCAAGAACGTGTTCCGCAAGGCTGGTATCCCTGCTCGTGTTTGGCCTGTCCTGGACCTTGAAGATGACATCAAACCTGGAGATAAGCGGGGGAGAGAGGTTTATCTGTGCGGTGAGGTCCTTATCCGGATCATACCTGCCCAGGATTGGATTGGCTGCGGCAAGGACAGAACACTGGCTCCTGAGCGTCGCCATGATCCCTGCCTTTGAAATGGTAATTGAGTTGTGGCAGACAATCTCGTTCACCATAACAGACCTTGTGGGACTTACTGAAATGTCGTAGACGAACCTGTCAAGGCATGGAACGGTGATAATTGAGTCGACAGTATCCCTGACCAGCATGAGCGATGTCCCTGAATCAGGGTCCTCTGTCGATTCGTCAAGAATGAATACCAGATCCCCCTGACTCAGATCGCATGCCGGTTTTTCCACGATTTCCCCATCTATCACGAAAAATGGATGCTCCGGAGTCACGGTCACCGCGAATCCTGTTGAAGTGCTGATGCGTAGAAGATAGTCAGGCGCAGTATGCCTGCTTACCTGGTCCGCATCACTTTCGTAAATACCGTTGAAGTCCGTCGTTACGACTCGCAATTCTCCAGGGTGAAGCTGGACCAGTTCGCAGTCAGTTCCTCTTGTGATCCTGCCTGGCATGTCTTGGATAATCCCATCGACAAGCTCCCCAATTGCCTTCTCGCCTGCCAGTGTCATTACCCTTGAATCCCTGTGAAAACTCTGCTGTTCCATTCCTTCATGCATCGCTGAAGTATCCTCTGCAGACATCTTGTCGAGTTCGTCTATCGATGCAAGGCCTTTGTTTGCAAGAACCAGGACACCTGCTTCCAGGGTCCACCTTCCCTCTCCAAAATCATCTCTCACAGCCGCAGCAGTAAGCCCGGCTGCGCTGGATCCCTTTCCAAGTGCCATCACCCCTCTTGGAGAAATTTCTGTCATGTATCTCAGGAGCTGTGATTTCGCGGTACCTGGATCCCCCACGAGGAGCACATGTATATCTCCCCTGATCACGGTTCCGTCCTTCATCGTCTTCCTGACTCCGCCGAACATCTGTAGCGCCAGGGCCTTCTTGATCATCTCATACCCATAGATCGTCGGAGCAATTGACTGCACGAAGAGGTCCATTATGTCCGGCGATTTCCCAAGCCTCTTGATTTCCTGTTCTTCTTCGGGGGTAATATCCAGGCTGGCAACCTCCTTGGTTTCCCGGGAAAAGTTATTGGCATAAAGATAGACATAGAACTCGGTGAGAGGCACGTTCCCCTGTCTCTTCTGCTCCGCTACCAGAATTCCGGTTATCATGACCCTGTCACCCGGGAACAGCTCCCCGGTCCTGTCATCCTCCACTATCACGGTAAGCCTTTGCGGTTGGGTGCCTCCCTGCATGGTTTCCGGATTTTCCTGGATCTCTATCTTCTGGACATCAACAAATTCAGAGTCGTTAGGAAGCAGCTTGAACCTGGTCCTCTGGACTCTATCCTCAGCACACTGTGTGCATACGACCGGTTCCTCAACCTTTCCTCTCGCCTGGGGAATCACTTCGATGTGCCCTGCATTCATGCACTGGAAAACTGCCTGCTGGAGCCGCGGCAGGACCTCGGTGTTCTTTCTAATGATACCGGTTACCTTGATGAGTTTCCCCACATGGTCTGCCCTGATCTTGGCAATGTCAACAAAAGCATCCTTGTCAGGAACATCCTCAACCCTTACGTTCACTCTGCGACTGTCGGAGAGTCTGCTCTGTGGAATGTCTTCGCTTATAAGTTTCTCGGCTGCATAAAGGTGAAGTTCCGGTTCCATCAACAGTTCGTATGCGAACTCATTGCTGAAATTGGATATGTCCGTAAATGAAACGTAGAGCGACTTGCTGTCAGGATACTGAGCCTGAAGTTTGTTAATGGAGGCCTGGTACCCGAATTTCTTGAAAATTTCGCTCCAGGTTCCCTTGATTGATTCAAATCTCTCGTCTTCAGTCTCGACCGGGATCATACTGCTAACGAAAGTCGATAGGAATTAATTATTACTTTCTACACAAAGTTGGCAACATTTAAGGGAATGATTTTTCAAGGCCGATCACTAGACGCAGCGATTACTGTTCGTTTACGGAGTCCAGCAGCTTCCGCTGGAGTTGTCGTACCAGGCGTTGACATACTCACCGGTCGTTATTCTGTTACATTCGAAATGCTGGTCGCAGTAATCGCATATCTCCTCGTTCCCAATCACCCACCCTGTTCCGGGATTCATGTCGGTCTTGAGTTCCACCATTTCTTCCGACAGCCCCTGTGTCAGGGTGTCAAATGGATCGGAATTGCACTGGTTACACCCAGACTGGCAAGGATAAGGTTCGCATGTGAAGAATGGCCCATGGTTTCCGTCCACTGTGTCGTGGTAATCACAGAATACGGAGCAGGATCTGTCTCCGGAGAGGGTGGCGCTGACTCCTGGCGGGAGGAAGATGTTATAAGCACCTTCGGTGCCCAGGTCAGGTATGCTGGCAGACCTGATCAGAAGTTGAATTTCCTTGCCTATGTCTCCTGCGCTCACGGACGAAGTGGGGTTGGTGCCTACAATGTAATCTCCGGCCAACTTTCCCATGCCGACTCCATATTGCCTCAATTCTCCAGAGTAGCTTGGATCTGACTCTATGTCCTTCACTGCCTTGCCTATTCTCGCCACCCAAGAGTTTGATTGCCAGAACGACCCCCAGAAAATGTTAAACCACCTGTAGCCGTCTTTCCAGACTGGTCCGCCGTGGTAAACTGCAGGTGGCGATAGCTGAGACGCACCGGTTACCGCGACAGGAATATCGACCCTGTGCCCGCACTCCTTGGAATAGTGCATTACTGATGAGCCCGAAAGGCCCGGTTTCCTTACCCCTACGTGGTGAAAGCCGGAAACAGCCATTCCACACGCAGTGCATCTTGCCATATCCCTGCAAATGACACATCTTGCGCTTTCCATTGTTAAAAAGCGACTCTCGCCTATTTACCTTTCCTGTTGTCACCAGTAACTCTTCAATTACCAGAAAACGTAATGATTTATTGAAATAGAGCGATTACTGGACGATGAAGAAAATTGTCCTAATTGTCATGGACGGCCTTGGCGACAGGCCATCGAAGGTGCTGGGAAACAAGACCCCCCTGCAGGTTTCATACAGGCCAACGATGAATCGGATGGCAAGAGCCGGAATCACCGGACTGATGTTCCCGATATCACAGGGTGTCCGTTCCGGGTCTGACACTTCCCACCTATCCATTCTTGGTTATGACACACTGAAGGTGTATTCCGGCAGGGGGCCGTTCGAGGCCATGGGTCTTGGGATGGAAGTCAGAAAAGGCGATGTTGCGTTCAGGGGAAATTTCGCGACCAGAGACAATGAGGGAAGAATTTCTGACAGGAGAGCCGGAAGAATTTCAGAGAGTACTGAGGATCTCTGTGAAGCAATAACGATGAATGTGGATGGTTATCAATTTACCGTAAAGCCCGGTGTTGAGCACAGGGCGGCCCTGGTTGTACATGGTGAAGGACTTTCAGCCAATTTAACCGATTCGGACCCTCATGAATCTGGTCTCCCTCCTGAAGAGGTCCGGGGAATTGCGGACGATGATGAGAAAACCGCCAGGGTGATTAACAAGTACCTTTCACTTACGAGGGAGATACTTGACAACCATCCATTCAACCTGGAGAGAGTCAGGGAGGGAAAACTGCCTGCGAATGAGTTCCTGATAAGAGGAGCCGGCAAGGCGCCTGACCTGGAGGACTTCAACGTGAAATACTCCATGAAAGGTGCCTGTGTGGTTGGCATTCCCATGATAACAGGAATCTGCAAACTTGCCGGCATGGATCCAATTGCTGCAGAAGGTGTCACGGGGAGGGCGGACTCAGATTATGAATCCAAAATAAGGGCTGCAGTCAACTCGCTGGACAGGTACGACTTTGTCCTCGTAAATGTCAAGGGAACAGACGTGGCCGGGCATGATTCAGATCCCATTCTCAAGAGGGACGTTATAGAAAGGGCAGATCGCGCTTACAGGCAGCTCCTGACAGATGACTTGGATGTAGTGGTCGCAATAACAGGAGATCACAGCACGCCCGTCTCTTATGGAGACCATTCTGGAGACCCACTGCCAATACTGATATATGCAGAGGGAAACAGGGTTGATGGCTCATCCCTGTTTGACGAGGTCTCCTGCGCAAGGGGGAGCCTGAGGATAAACAGTGCAGATCTCATGCAGTATCTGCTCAATGTGTCAGACAGAGCTGAGAAGTATGGAGCATAGGTTATAGAAATTTTACCTGAAAATACAGGATAAGTTTAAATATCTTGTTGCGTATATATTGTCTGACATCAATGTCCGGTAACAGAATGTCGGTGGTAGAATCCTTCAAGGATCGAATGGTGAACCGAAGGGTAGCGAAACTAAGGGAGGCTGAGACCAAGAAGCTTGCTGGACTTTATTCATACAGGAAAGGTCTATTCTATTCGATTGTGCTGACATTTATGCTCTGGTGGATCCCAATTCTTGGACCGGCTGTTGCAGGCTACGTATCGGGAAGGAGATCTGGAGACCCTTACAAGGCACTGCAGGCTTCGCTCGTAACGGTTGCGCTTATTGTACTTATGACTTTTGCCCTCCTCCCGTTCACTTCGGGGCCCCTCTCAACCTGGGCCACATACCTCAACGATGGGGTCCTCACCCTCTCCTCCTCAAGACTTGTAGCTGCGTCAAACATACTTCAGGACATGTATTCAACGTACGGACTTGTCAAGACATTTGCCATCATACTTCCTGGCTCTCTCCTCACACTGCTTGCGTTCAGCTACGTTGGAGGCAGCGTTTCATACCTCAAGATTTCTGAGGAAAAGATCGGGCTCAGTTACACAAGAAACATGGATCTGGAAACATTCAGGCAGACCAGAAACGCACCTTCTGTCAGGGTGACCAGGAACAGAACAGGCATCAGGGAATATGTTCCAGAGGAATACACATCAGATGACGATCAGGGCCTTCCATTTTCAAGAATCTGATCCATGCCCATATTTTATGAGCGGGGCAGTTTCGGGCCGATTAATTTAATTAATCTCTGATAATTTGGACACGAATGATTGACGTCAAGCTCCTAAGGGAGACTCCGGACGTATTTTATGAGAACTGCAGGATGCGGGGCTTTGGGAAAGATGAACTGGACAGGTTCTTTGAGCTTGATTCGACCTGGAGAGAAAACCTGAAGGCCATCAATGATTTGAAAAGAGAGAAGAATGAAATCACGAGGAGCATTGCATCTGCAGTGAAATCTGGATCCAGTGTAAATGATCAGAAAACCAGGGTTAATGAGATAAATGGGAAGATAAGGGAACATGAAGAAAGACAGGGTAACGTTGAAAAGGAGAGGGAAAGAGTGCTTTCCCTCATTCCCAACCTGATTCACAAGGATGTCGTTGAAGGAAAGGGGGACGACCAGAACAGGTTCATGCGGTTCTGGGGAAATGCGCAGGTGCATAGGGAAGACCAGGAAGAGTTTAATCTCAGAACTGAGGGAAAGGGAAAGTTCACCAGCATTGGTTCAAGACCAATCAGCCACGTCGACCTGGAGGAATCGCTTGGACTTGTTGACGTTGAACGGGCAGGAAAGATCTCTGGTGCCAGGTTCTTCTACATAAAGGGCAGACTTATGAAGCTGGAACTTGCCCTGATCAATTACGCTATTGATTTCTTCTCAGAAAGGGCTTTTACGCCTGTTGAGCCCCCATACATGATGAGGTACGATCCAATGTCCAAGGCAACCGATATAGAGACCTTCAAGGAATCCCTGTACAAGATTGAGGGTGAAGATCTTTACCTCATATCAACGTCAGAGCATCCGATTGCGGCCATGCTCTCGGATGAGATACTCATGCCGGAAGAGCTTCCAATAAGGGTGGCTGGTTTTTCACCATGCTTCAGGCGCGAGGCAGGCGCGCATGGAAAAGACACCAAGGGCATCTTCCGAGTTCACCAGTTCAACAAGGTGGAGCAGTTCATATTCTGCAAGCCTGAAGATTCCTGGGATTTCCTGGAGGAGCTTATCAATAACGCTGAAGCAATCATACAGTCACTGGGTCTTTCCTACAGGGTGATTGATTTCTGTTCGGGGGAGTTGAGCAGGCTCAATGCCAGGAAATACGATCTGGAAGTCTGGTTCCCCGCACAGGGAAAGTTCAGGGAAGTGATATCTGCGTCAAACAATACGGATTTCCAGGCCAGGTCCCTCAACATCAGGTACCGGACGAAGGAGGGAAACAGGTTTATTGCAACTCTCAACAGCACAGGAATAGCAGTTCAGAGAATTCTCGTGGCAATAATGGAAAACTTCCAGTCGGAAGACGGCAAGGAGATAAGAATACCTGAAGCACTGATTCCATACACAGGGTTTGACCGTATAACAACTCCCTAGGTCAGGACTTGATTGCAGCGGACGGTGAATATTTCTTCCACCGGTCTACAAGTGGAAGCCACTTGTCATCGGCAATCTGATCCATCACGTTAAGGTAGTTTAGAATGCCCACTGCAGCTATGTCTGCGTCCCTAACCGCAGTTATCAGATCCCTGTTGATGTTCGTGCTGTCCCCGCCGCTGAAAAGACCCTTGATGGTGGTCATTCCGTTCTGATTGACAATAACGTGCCCCTGAGGGGTCAGCCTCAACTGCCTGAGGTAGTCCTCTCCGAGGAAAGAAAAGTCTGATTCCTGCCCGGTTGCCTCAATGACCATGTCCGCGGGAATGTAGAGGACTTTCTCCTTCTTTGGAACAGGTTTCGCCCTTCCCCTTCCCTCCATTACCATTTCGTTTTCCCAGTACTTTACCCCGGCCACCTTGCCGTTTTCCGAGACGTACTCGAATGGAGTCACCTCCCACATATACTGGACATTCTCCTCTATAGACTCCTCCATCTCCTCCTCCGCGTTGGAAGACGGGTAACCTGGCCTGTCTACTTCCCTTCTCCTGTAAAGAATGTAAACTTTCTTGGCCCCCAGGCGCATCGAAACCCTTGATGAATCGTTTGCAGTGAAACCTCCCCCGATTACTACAACCGTGTTTCCCACATTGATCTTTTCGCCGTATGCCACCCTTCCAAGAAACTCAGTTGCATGCATTATGTTCTTTGCATCGCTTCCTGGCGTTCCAGTCATTCTGGCCTTGTGGTTGCCTATTCCCATGAATACGGCATCGTAATCAGCCATCAGGTCCTCGAACTTCACATCCTTCCCTACTTGTGTATTCGTGTGAACCTCAACGCCGAGGTTTGTGATGAACCCTATCTCCTTGTCCAGGACCTCCTGCGGTAGCCTGTACCTTGGGATACCTTGTTTCATGAATCCCCCAAGTTCAGGGCGAGCCTCAAACAGCGTGACTGCGACTCCCTGTATTGCAAGATAGTACGCGGTGGTAAGACCTGCCGGACCTCCCCCAATCACTGCAACCTTCTTCCCAATGAATTTTCTCTTCGGCATGTCAAGAATCTTGCCATAATCGTCGAACTTATCCGCGGCGTAACGTTTCAAGTGTCTTATTGCTATAGGTCCACCGGTATCGTTGTAGACACATATGTCTTCACAATTATGTGTGCACACTCTTCCAATTATTGCAGGAAATGGGAGGTTCTCAAAAACAATCCTGATCGTTTCGGCCGGGTCGCCAACCGCTGTGCTTCTAATGTATCCTCCAATATCAAGGCTGGCTGGACATGACTGGGTACAGATGTTGCAACCTATACATCGGCTAGCTTCCGCTATTCCTTCATGGTCGGTGTACTCCATGAGAGGCTCAACCGTAAATGAGTGGATGCGCTTCTCTGGAGGCTCGTGGCTTATCTTCACTCGTTCGAAGTTTCGCAGTGCCAAACGCTGGTCTATGGCAGAATTCATTATAAACGTTTTTTAGGTAGAAGAACTAAGAAATCAATACAAGCGCGAAAAACAGGTTGAAGAGCACTATCGAACTCATTACCACATATAGCCTGTTTCCCCTGAAAGCGAAATTTACCAACGCGATGACAACAATGGCAATTGGGGTGAAGATAAGTACCCACAGCCCGAGAGCTATTATGTACATTCCACTGAGATGCATTACTCCTACGGCAATGTCGCTTAGATGAACACTGCCGCTGTTTGTATTCACATTGGAGTCGACTGAGGTGAGAACCCCGGATTGAACCGGGATGATGCCATTGTGAATCATTACGATGGAAGAGCCAAGTATCACCAGTGAGATGCTCAGAATCACGCCCGCTCTAAGAGCTATGCTGACATACCTGTCGAACTTCAGGTCAACTCCGCTTTCACTGTCTTCCTGCATGAACCCTCCGTCTCTTCACCCACACTAAAACGTAGGAAATTGCCATTATTGCAATTGAAGCAAGAATCGAGTATGCTACTTCCATGCTGAACGGTACATTGGTAAATCCACCCTCATAGAGACCCCTGAAGATCATCTCGACTCCCAGGAAGGAGAGAATCGAAAAGAAGATCCACCTTATGTCTCCGTTTGAAATTTTCACCAACAGCTTCGCCCCGAAATAGGAACCGATCACGACACCCAGTGCAGTTGAAGCAGCGAGAAACGGCTCAATGTACCCAAGCTTCCAGTAAATGGATGAGCCTGTTGCGGCGGTAATCCCGATCATAAGGTTACTGGTGGTGGTAGTGACTTTCATGGGCAGGTTCATGGCCCAGTCCATTCCCATTACCTTCAGTGCTCCACTCCCGATCCCCAGAAGGCCCGAGGCAACACCTGCGAAAAACATGACAATTTCGCCTCCCCACCACCTGACTCCCTTGTACTCAACTGTCCTCTTCATTCTTGCATCGTAGTATCTGCCCTTCAATTGAAAGATTCTCGTTGTCCAGTCTGCTGGTATGTCCTGGGGAGTTTCACTGAAGGTTTTCTTTATTGTGGGGATCAGCGAAAAGAGAAGAACAGTTCCGAATATGATGAAAATTGACCATTCTGCATTGTGCTGGTGCACATAGACAAGTGTAAGGGTACCGATGATGGCGCCCAGAGTTGTAGCCACTTCAAGACCGATGCCGATTTTTATATTCGCAATATGCTCCTTAGTGAATGACGATGCGGACCCTGCAGAGGTGGCTATTGTCGATATCAGGGAAGCTCCCGTTGCAAAGATAATTGGGATTCCATAGAAAAGAGACAGTACAGGAACAAGCACGGTTCCTCCTCCCAGTCCTGTAAGTGACCCCAACAGTCCCGCAAATATTCCTGCAATAACTATGGACAGAAAATTAAGCAGGATCATCAGGATCGATGACACTTTCCAGAATTGCTATAAGCTATAAAAGATGATTTTCTGATGAGGATTTCCAAAAACTCCCACCGAAACCTTTTTTCATGGCCTCATGATCA
>JAJYUI010000021.1 GCA_021792595.1 Thermoplasmata archaeon
ATCTACCTTGGAATTACGGACTGACAGAAACATGACAAAAATGTAACAGGTAAATTAAACGCTAATCAGGTCATGACTGATTTCCCGGGTTATGCATTCTGTTCCTCTCTCCCATGACTCTCTTGAACCCTGAGAAATATATCTCCACAGCACATCTATTCCCATGATCTTGGGCGAACTCCCACTTATCCTCTCCGAATTTCTTGATCTCCCCGTCTGTTTTCCATCTCAAGGTGGAATATTCAGGAATATTCGCACGTAAGATCCAAGGGATCCGAAAGAAGCGTTGAAAACCGCCCTTATCTGTGCCAGGACATCAGTGATCTTATTAGTAAGAACAAGGGGTCTTCCGTTCTCTCTACCGAGATCATGCCTGTAATTTCCATATCCTTGAGATCAAGGATATCCTTCATGTGCCTGACAAGCGATTCGTTGTAGAAGGATCATGTCCTTGTTTTGCGCAATCAATACCAGGTCCTGTCCTGTTTTCATGGGGAATGATTGCGTGGATTATACAACACAGTTGCGACCCGATATACCGGCTTAAGGAGTCATCAAGTGCCTCAATCTCCCGGTGGTTCCGATCATCCGGTGCAGCAACGGTTCATGGATATTGATCATGAGGCTAGGAAAAAGGTTTCCATGGAGGTTTTGGAAATCGCATCCTATTTTTTCAAGAAGTAATATATATATGATTTTGCATTTAAGATAATCATGCCTAAGGAATCGCGCCGGTACGGAAATTTAATTCTTGGGGTCATCACTGGTGTAGCATTCATCGTTGTTGTAGGCAGCCAAAATCATGCCTTCTGGTTGATTTTTGCTGGACTTGCAGCTGGACTGGTTTCAAGGGGAGTCGTGAGGGGCACGGTCACCGCGCTGATTGCCGGCCTTATCATACTTATCATAGTAAGCGTCTTAGCAGCGCTCAAGGATGCTTCTCCGGTATACAGCCTATTGAGCCAGGTCAAATCATCAGGATTTCTTTACGGAATCCTGGACAACCTATATACGCTGGTTTACTACGTTGGGTACAACAACCTGAACAAGTTGATGGAGATACTCGTGATAGATGCAGTTGTCCTGCCAACCATTGGCGGCTTTATAGGCGGTTCAATAAAGCCTGGTTACTGAGTCATCTGATCCCAATCCCTCCATCGACAGGGAATAATGACCCTGTCACGAAACTTGACACTGGCGATAATAGAAAGACCGCTAGAGGACCTATGTCCGCAGGAGCCCCCCACCTTCCCATGGGGGTAACATATTCTATCTTCTTCCTGAAGTCTTCATTTTCCCAGCCATCTCTGTTCATTTCGGTTGTAACGTATCCCGGTGCTATGCAGTTGACCCTCACGTCTGGAGCATATGATAATGCCATTGACCTGGTTACGTGGATAAGCGAAGATTTTGCTGCCTGGTATGCCAGTCCGAACTTCGTAGCTCTTAAACCCATTACAGACGAGACATTGACGATTGAGGATCCGTTATTCAGGATCTTCCGGATCTGCTGTGTGAGGAAGACAGGAGCCTTCAGGTTGATGTTCAAGACCCTGTTCCACTGATTCTCGGTTATGTCCTCCATCCCCTCGTCCTCATAGACGCCGGCACAATTCACCAATCCGTCGAGATTTCCGCCTGCACCTGTCTCTTCCACCATGCTGCCAAGCTGTCCAAGTTCCTGCAGATCTAGGCCGATGACCTCAGCATTTCCTCCCGCTGCCCTGATCTTCCCCTTCAGCCGTTCTGCTGCTTCCGGGTTTCTGTTGTAGTGAATGAGCACTTCGCACCCCTCAGAAGATAGTGCCTCACATATAGCAGAACCGATTCCCCCACTTCCGCCGGTGACGAGGATCCTGCGCCTGTCAAGTTTCAAATCCATGTTTAACCCGCTTATGGAAACAGGTACTACTGCTTAATCTTGTCCAATGCATGCCAAAGATCCCGGTTGTTCGCACGGGAACACATATGCGAAATTCTTGCTCATGCAGAATCGTCGATGGCAGATTTGGGATTGGTAAATCAGCGAAACGTTAAAATACAGTTAGCTCATAATAATGTTTTAATGACAGAATCTGGGAATACAAAATTAAGCTTGGAAGTGAAGGGTACCACGGCTCAGAAACTGTTGGTTGCCATTTTACTTCTTTTCCCTTGTCTTGTGTTTGTGATTACCCCTATCTACAACTTTAAGACACCTACTCTGTTTGGACTGACATTTTTTTACTGGTTCCAAACGCTGTGGCTGTTCGTGTCGTCAATGTTCTTCCTTGCTGCCGCATTTTTGCTTAACAAGATGGAGGGTGATGAGTAATGACTGGAAACTCCATTGAACTCTTCGCAGTGTTTATCGGCCTGTTCATAGTCTTCGTAGGGATAGGGTTCTGGGCTTCCAGATGGAGAAGGGGGGATCTTTCAGATCTCGGAGAGTGGGCCCTGGCTGGTAGAAAAATTGGAGTCTATCTCGCCTGGTTTCTCGTAGGGGCGGACCTTTATACGGCCTATACGTTCATCGCGATTCCTGCATCCCTCTTCGGCGGGTTCCCAGCCGCAGGCACCATATTCTTCTTTGCGGTTCCGTACGTAGGAATAACTTTTGCAGTTGCCCTGATCACTATGCCTAGACTGTGGAAGATTTCCCGAAACAAGAATTATGTGACCGCTGTGGACATGGTTCAAGACAGGTACGACAGTAAGTTCTTGACGATAATCATCGCGCTGACAGGAATCGTAGCAGAGTTACCATACATCGCACTTCAGATATACGGCATGCAGGCAGTTCTGACGGTTATGATCGGTCAGTCTTTCTCCGGAGCAGATGTCACGCTGATTGCTGAAATCTCACTGGTTATTGCCTTCATAATTCTTGCGGCGTACACCTTTACCAGTGGCCTTAGGGGAGCTACGATTACCGCTGTCTTCAAGGATGCAGTGATATTCATTACAGTCATTGTTGTTATAATCGTGATACCCCTGAGCATTAAGAACGGTTTCGGCGGGGCAATATCAAATGCCAATACCCTGGCGCCAGGCATCGTGACAGGCTATAAGGGTGCTGTGACTAATTTTGAGGTACTGCCAAGCCTGCTTCTAGACGGTTTCATCAGCATAGCAATCATGAGCGCACTGGCTCTTTATCTTTACCCACATGCCATAAATGGAATTCTCAGCACTAGTTCCACCAAGAAACTCAGGTATTCTACCGCACTACTGCCCATTTACGGTATTGGACTTGCTCTCCTGGCACTCTTCGGTATCCTGGCCTATGCATCTCAAGGGGCAATGTCCATAATCGCACCCCACTTCAACTACAGCACCGGAACATGGCAAACCGGTTACTCTGCAGGTCCCAACACTGTGTACAATGTCCTCGTTGTTCCTGCACTTATCTATGCGTCGTTTCCTTCCTGGTTTGTGGGATTCGCTTTCCTGGGGATCTTTGTTGGAGGTCTGGTTCCTGCATCCATAATGGCTATTTCCCAAGCTAACCTACTCACAAGGAACGTAATTAAGTACTTCCGACCCAATATGACGCCCCAAACGGAGACCAGGGTAGCGAAATGGGCATCCGTGATATTCAAGTTCATAGCACTTGGATTCATTTTCATCGTGTCGGCCAGCTCCGCGCTTCAGTTGCAGCTGCTTGGTGGAATCATAATACTTCAAACGCTTCCCTCAATATTCCTGACACTTTACACAAAGAGGCTGAACAAGTGGGGACTCATAGTGGGATGGTTTGCAGGGATGATCCTCGGAATCTACGAGGTTTACAGTGCTAACTTCATCCAGCACAGCTTCACAAGCCTCTATACTACGTTTTACAACTTCGGCTCTCCCCTTGGGCTGATTTACGCAGGCCTTGCTGCTACACTACTGAACTTACTGTTTGTAGGAGTAATAAGCCTTGTGATAGGACCAACCAAGGAGAAACCATCTGCCTCATAATTTTATTATTTATTCGGATCTCCTCAACATATAGTGGGTAGATTTGGAAGCCAAAACTACCCTGGAAATATTAGATTTACAGCGAGATTTGATACTTCACCTTAGAATGTCCTGGTAGAACTATAGAATTTAGTTCAGATAGGTTGCTCCACTGGTTCCCATGTTACCAGTTGGAGTAAACTTACCCACACGATCCTGAAGAGATTCATTTATTCTATTTTTTTTTATTCCCTAAGGGCTTACCGAACATTAACATAACGAATATTATTAAACTGCATATGCATGTACTGGCATGGATAATGACGGACAGTATTCATGGTGGATAAAAGCTATTTCCGGCGCAGATGAGGTTCAGGCAAGACGTTTTGCTGCAGCAATAGCGCTTGAGATGGGTCGTGGAGGAATATCAAGAGTTGTTGAGTTGACAGGCATGTCACACCTGACCATCGATAAGGGGATAAAGGAACTGAAATCCACGGAAAGGCTCGAAGTTCCTGAAAGACTCCGTTCACCGGGAGGAGGAAGGAAACGGGTTGAGGATAAGGATCCGGAGATTATTGCAGACCTCGAGAAGATCATGAATGAGAACACTGCAGGCGATAACATGAGTCTCCTGAGATGGAGCAGCAAATCCACGTATAAGATTGCAGATGAATTAAAACTGTCGGGCCATAAGATCGATCCGGATACTGTGGGAAGGATACTGAAAGAGAACGATTACTCTTTGCAGGCGAACCTGAAGAATATAGAGGGTGGTTCATCAGCGGACAGGGATGCGCAGTTCGGGTACATAAACGGGAAAGCAGAAGAATTCATGAAAAATGCAAACCCCGTGATATCCGTCGACGCAAAGAAAAAGGAACTCATAGGCGAATTCAAGAATCCGGGAAGGATATGGACAAAAAAAGGAGAGGCGAAAAAGGTGAACGTGTATGATTTTTCAGGCCTCGGCATTGGAAAAGCCGCACCCTATGGCATCTACGATACGGGAAGGAATGAGGGCATGGTCAATGTCGGAAAGAGCCATGATACTTCAGAATTTGCGGTGGAAAGCATAAGGCAGTGGTGGCTTCTCATGGGTAAAGAGCGATATCCGGATGCAAAAGAACTGATGATATGTGCAGATGGATGTGGTTCCAACGGATCACGAAACAGGGGATGGAAAGTCCATCTGCAGGAACTGTCCAATCAGACCGGTCTATCGATTACAGTATGCCATTTCCCTCCCGGTACAAGCAAGTGGAACAAGATAGAGCATCGCATGTTCTCATTCATAAGCATGAACTGGAAGGGAAAACCGCTTGTCAATTTTGAGACTGTCATCAAGCTCATAAGTTCCACAAAAACCAGAAACGGCCTCACAGTAACGGCAATAGAGGATAACAGGGGATATGTCACCGGGATCAGGCACTCGGACGAAGACATGACAAAGCTAAACATAACACTGCATGAAATTCATCCAAAATGGAACTATACGATCCTGCCACAGAAGGATTGATTGTGATATGTTATTATTCGGTAACCCCTAAATTGCTATGAATTGAACAACTGATCTTTATCGACGATACTCACTGATGAACTGAAGATACCTCCCAGTGATCATGCTTTATTCAGCGACGCTAATGGAAACCAGTAGCTTGCAGGATTGTATGTAGACTTTAACGATACAGGCCCCGAACATGCCTGCGGTTTGATCCTTGCATTTGCAGTATCCGCTGATCTCCCTTGCGGACAATTTCTGGTTCAGTTCTGCCACCCGCAAGTATACGATCTTCATCGCCGATTCCTCAGTGTGATGCGAATTCACCGCCCTGATTCTCCCGTGAATCTCCTTGGCATTCCAATGAGAGTTCCGATATTGCCATATACAAGGCGATACAACCTCAAACGTTGCCGTAATCTTGAGATCCTCTCTGCTTCTTCCAGGGTAGATCGATGGCCTTTGCTATCCATGAAGCATTTCCATCGCATGGGAATTGTATCCAAAGCATGCAAGCATGAACTTCACCATCACCGTGTTCGATTGTCCGGGAAGATCGCTACTTTCCTACTTTCTAGCCAGTCTGATTTCAGCTTTGCCAGTTATGCTACAGGCAGTGTTTTCACTGTCTTGCAATCGTCCTGAAAGTCGGCTGAAGGAAAATACAAAATTTACAATGAGAACAACTGCACATATTGATTGCGTATCCAAGGTCATTGAGATATGCGTTTGAACTCAGAAAAGGGGATTATCCATGCCACAGGCGGCTGCCAGCCAGTTATGTGTGATTTCTCATTCTTCTGCAAGGGAGTGGTGGAAGGGAAATAGTTTCTATCCCTTCACCCTCTTGAGGTACCATCTTTCGGCACCCTCGGCATCCCTCTTTTCGCTGTCTTCCAGCGTTACGGGGGCTCCCTGGATCCCCTCCTGACCCTCCTCCCAGTTTGCTGGAGTGGCAAGCTTCTTGTCCCAGTTGAACTGGAACGCCTTGATCACCCTGACGATCTCGTCTATGTTTCGTCCCACCTCTGCAGGATAGTAGATCATCCATCTTACGACCTGGTTAGGGTCGATTATGAAAACTCCCCTCACCGTAAGCCCTGCCTTCTCGTCTATGAGATTGTAGGCCCTCGCAACCTCCTTGTCTATGTCCGCGATCACCGGAAACGGGACCTCTATCCCGTAGTGCTCCTTGATGTCCCTCAGCCACGCAATGTGGCTGTAAATGCTGTCAACACTCAGGCCAATCAACTCGACTCCAAGTTTCCTGAAGTCCTCATACCTGTTGGAAAAGGCCATGAACTCTGTTGTGCAGACAGGCGTAAAATCTGCGGGATGCGAGAACAGGAGAACCCACTTTCCCTTTAGCGTTGAAAAGACCAGAGGTCCCTTCGTTGTATTCACTGTGAAATCCGGCGCTTTCTGTCCAAGATATACTGGCATTTTTAAGTCACCATCACCTTATAGGTACTATCATTTATACTCTTGCTAAATATGCGACTATGGCACCAAGACGAGAAATCAAATATTCGGCTTAACGCAATAAAACAGCCTTCCTGAAACGTTTTAGCAGGCCTGGATTTCGACCATTACCCCGGCCTCAGCTGGTTTACGGCATACATCGGTGTACGCCGCCAAAGGCTGGTATCGCGGTCCCGTGTTGCCAGATCAGCCAGCTTCGCTTCCTCGGGTACCCTCAGCTTGGCCGGAGTTGAAAGTGGGGCTGCCTTCTGCACTTCCATGGTGCTGCAAGTGTGAGGAACTGCAAAAGTCAGATGTCCGCACGGAGAACAAATTTTCGGCATATGCCGATGCCATGATCAGTATTTATAATGCATGTACATACATCGTAAAATGTCCGCCAAAGTATCTGACATAATGTCCAGAGATCTGGTAACTGCAATAGTTCCGAGCACAACCGAGGACGTGGTCAAGAAGATCATACAGAACAATGTCACAGGCGTTCCTGTGGTGAATGCATCGGGCAAGTATGTCGGAATGCTGAGCAGGAAGGACATTTTCGAGAATTCAGGAGAAGACCAGGCTGCCATGGTCTTGAGGAAGAGCAGGGCCTGTCATCCAGATGATTCAATTGAGGATGCTGCAAGGGAGATACTGAGTCAGGGAAGAAGGCATATTGCAGTGATCGACGATGAGAATAATGTCGTCGGCATACTGACTCCTCAGAATTTCCTTGAGCAGATCAGCAGGAGTTTCGGGGATGTTCCTGTTTCAAAGATCTACACAAGGAAAGTGTTGCCTGTGTGGGACGAAACTCCCATCTCCCTGGTGCACTATGCAACGCAACTGACGGGGCTCTACGCCTTTCCCGTGGTGAACAGGGAAGGTGACTTCGTCGGTCTTATCACCGATCGGGACCTTTTCAACAAGATAGACATCCAGAATCAGACAGTAATTTCCGATACAGGGCTGGTGGACGATCAGGATCCATGGACATGGGACGGGATAAGGAATGTGGTGACTTACCTTATTCGAAAGACAAGCATCACCCTCCCGGATATACCTGCCAGGGATGTGATGATATCAAGCCCTGTGTACGTATACCTTCATGACACGCTCTCGAGAGCAACCAAGCTCATGAAGGAAAAGAACTTCAACCAGCTGCCTGTTCTTGAAGGACGCGACAAGATAGCAGGCATGCTGTACGACACAAACCTCCTAGAGGTACTCCTTTGAGTGAAGTCCAGGATATCATAGAGCTGGCCAAGAGGCGCGGATTCTTCTGGCCGTCATACTCGATTTATGGGGGAGTGTCAGGGTTTTACACATACGGGCCTCTGGGATCACTGCTGAAAAGGAACGTGATCAGATCGTGGGCGGATGCATACCTTTCCATAGGAGCAATAATGGTGGAATCCCCGGTTGTCTCACCGGAATCCGTGTTCAGGGCTTCCGGGCATCTTGAAAGATTCAACGACCTGATATACGAGTGTTCCAGGTGCGGGAACAGGCAGAAGTTTGAATCTCTCCTGAAGGAAGAGGAGAAGGGGAGAGAGTTCGACCAGGAATCTGCACAGGGTTATGTGAGGGAAAGGAAGCTCCAGTGTTCAAGCTGCAGGTCAGACAGGATCACGGTGAAGGAGTACAGCCTCATGTTCCCACTAGGGAAGAATGATAAGGCGGAGGAGCGACTCTATCTGAGGCCAGAAACTGCACAGGGAATATTTCTCGATTTCCAGTTACTGCTGAACCAGAACCGGGGTAAACTTCCCATGATTGTCATCCAGACTGGAGGCGGATTCAGGAATGAAGTGGCTCCCAGGAATGCACTTGTAAGGCTCAGGGAATTTTCCATGGGAGAGGTTGAGGTATTCATCGATCCCGAGACTGAACCATTTCGGCCGGATGCTTCGTACGGAGAAGTACACTTCCTTGACAACAAAGGCAAGGTAGAAATGCTGTCACCATTTGACGCAAGCGGGAAGGGCGTTGTCCGGGACCCGGCCATGGCATATTTCATCCAGAGAACGCACATGCTCCTCGTGTCCCTGGGTGTGGACCCGGAAAGACTAAGGTTCAGGCAACACCTGAAATCGGAACTTGCACATTATTCATCGGACTGCTGGGATGCAGAGGCTCTCATGGATGGAGACTGGCTTGAGATCGTGGGAATTGCCGACAGGGGAACATATGACCTGAAAAGGCATGGAGATGTCTCCGGGACCTCCATGGAAGTGAGGGATGGAGAGAGGAAGTTCATTCCAAGGGTGATTGAGCCGGCGCACGGAATAGACAGGATCGTGATGGCCATAATGGCACATTCGAGGAAGGTCACGGGCAGGGGATATGTCGTGATGTCATTCAGGAACGGGGTAGCGCCTTATCACGTGGGCATCTTCCCCCTGTTCAAGAAGGACGGTCTCGCTGAGATCGCCAGGGAACTTTACAGGAACTATTCGAGCATCGACGCGGCCTGCATATACGATGAGTCAGGGTCCATAGGAAAGAGATATGCGAGGCAGGACGAGGCCGGGACTCCATACTGCATAACAGTTGATTATGAGACCAGGAACGACAAGGCAGTCACAGTAAGGGAAAGGGATACGGGAAAACAGGTCAGGATAAGCATCGAAGAACTGACTTCCGTACCCATTCTCCAGAATGCCAAGCTGGCTGAAAAGTTCAGTCAGTGAACCTCTTTCAGCGATATTATAAGTGCGGGGCAGAGGCTTGCCGCTTCCCTGGCTTCTTCCAGAGTGGCATCGTCCGTTGCATCCCTGATCAGGTCGGCCTTTCCGTCCCTGCCCATCCTGAAATAGGATGGTGCGACTGCCGTGCAGACAGATTCCCCCAGGCAGCGTTCGCGGTCAAGCAGTACCTTCATTGGTCCCCTTCCTCCTTGAGGGCCTTGTGGATTGCATTCAGGGAGAGCAGGGCACATTTTTCCCTGGCTGGGCCAAGATCAAGCCCGAGGATCTTCAGATAGTCGTCAGAACTCATTTTCATGACATCTTCGACTGGTTTTCCTGTCACAAGGTCAGTGAGCATAGAAGCGGATCCCTGGCTGATGGAGCATCCCCTGCCAAGGAAGGACACTTTCTCGACAATTCCGTTCCTCTCCACAACCTCCATGTGGACAGTGTCGCCGCAAACAGGGTTGTACTCTGTCACCTCGGAAGTCGGATTCTCAATCCGGCCGTAGTTGTGAGGGTTCCTGTAATGATCCAGGATGATCTCGGCATTTATCTCTTCATCAGTCATCTTGCAAATTCTCTTTTCACATCATTCAACGCTATAAATAGCTTGTTTACGTCCTCCACAGTGTTGTAGACGTAGTAGGATGCCCTTGTAGTGGCAGCAACATCCATTCTTCCCATGAGGGGCATTGCACAGTGGTGTCCGGATCTCACAGCTATTCCATGCATGTCAAGCGAGGCTGCCACGTCATGTGGATGCACACCTCGGGAAACGACAAGGTTTCCGCTCTTCAAATCCCTCTCAAGCTTGAAGGCCGGAACTGAGCCAAGATTGAAGGAGAAAACGCCCCCCCTGATCCCGGGATCGGCAGGTCCGAAGAATTCCAGGTCCTCGATTTCACCCATCCTGCGTGAAGTTTCCCTGATCAGGAGGAGCTCATGCTCCCGAACGTTATTCATTCCCAGGTTCCGCAAGTAATCCACGGCCGCGGAGAGACCAATGCTTCCCGCCACGTTCTGGGTGCCAGCCTCAAACTTGTACGGCACATCATTCCATGTTGCACGATCATAGCTCACCTCGCGTATCATGTCGCCACCGCCCAGGAAAGGATCCATGGCCCTCAGCTCCTCCAGTTTTCCAACGACGCAGCCTATTCCCATGGGCCCGAGCATCTTGTGGCCGGAGAAGACAAGGAAATCGCAGTCCAGCCCGGAGAAGCTCACGGGCATGTGAGGCACGCTCTGGGCTCCATCCACGATGAATGCCGCATTGACCTCATGTGCCATCGGAACCATCTCTTTTATCGGGTTTATCGTTCCGACCACATTTGAACTCTGCGTCACGGAGACGATCTTCGGTCTCATCTTCAGCTTTTCAGCATAGTCTTCCATATCGAGGGTGAAGTCTTCCTTCATTTTCACATACTCTATCCTCACGCCCTTGTCCCGCAGGAACTGCCATGGAACCATGTTGGAGTGGTGCTCCATCTCAGTGAGGAGCACTGTGTCTCCGTGGCTGAGCTTCTTTCCCAGGGAGTATGCGAGAAGGTTGAGGCCTTCGGTGGTGTTGCGGACATACACGATCTCCCTTGCATCGGCTGAAACGAAATCGGCCACATTCTTCCTGCTCTTCTCGTAGAGTTCAGTCCCTTCCTCGCTGAGCCTGTAAATTCCCCTGTGGACGTTGGCGTTATGGTTCTCGTAATAATCGGAGATTGAATCTATGACGGATCTTGGCTTCTGTGAAGTGGCCGCACTGTCAAGGTAGACAAGTTCTTTTCCATGGAATTTTCGCGACAGGATGGGGAAGTCGTTCTTGATGAGGTTTCCGTCAATCATTTGATATTAAAGCCTGAGCAAACTCATGAACCTTTCCCATGAGGAACTCATTCCCGGATTTTTCAACCGAAAAACCAAGGAAACCCTCTGTGATCATGGATCTGGCGAGTTTCTTGCCTATCCCCCTGCTCTGCAGGTACAGCACCTGCTCTTCGTCGATGCTGCTGATGGCAGATCCGTGCTTTGACCTGGTATTGCTGTTCCTGATTATCAGTCCCGGCTTGGAATTTGCATAGCCATCCTTCGACAGCAGGAGTATTCTTGAATCGTAGAACCCGTTTGAAAGTACGCTCTGTTCCTCAATGTCTATGTTGCCCCTGTGCATGGTGACACTCCCCCCGGAAACAGCCCCCCTCACCTGTATGTCGGCGTACGTCGACTTTCCCGTCTGGAAACTGCTGTCCCTGATGTCCATCCTCTGCACCCCGTCACTGAAGCTAACACCGAATGTCCTGAAATCGGATCCATCCCCCTCCATCAGGGACTCATTGGAGAATATGGTCTTTAGCGACCCCCTGTTCACATGGAAAATCCTGAATTCCGCGTAATCGGAAAGGAATGACCTGACAAAGGTAAGGTCCGTGACTGAGCTTGACTTTTCCTGAAGGTATGTGAAGTTGACCCTTGACCTTCGGCCTATGAAGAGATAAAGCGTCTTCCCGTGGACAGAACCGGTTGCGGAATCTGAAACGCAACGGTAGTCTATGTCGACATTGCAGTCATTCCCGACTACTATTACGGACTTGAGTGCAAGGGACTTCCTGTTGCTTGTCTCGGTGACCGATATCCTGAATTCATGGGTGGAATCATCAACCCTCATAAACGCCCCGTTTTCCCAGCAGGAGTTAATGAGGTATTCAGCCCTGTCCTTTCCCGTTGCCGACAGCACAGCCTCCGGGATCATCCCGGGATTGTCAGCAAGCGTTTCCTTAAGCCCGGAAACATACGCTCCATGCCCGTTCTTCACCACTACCCTTGAATCAACGATGGCAACGTCCCCCTCAATTTCCTGAACCTGCGTTTCAGTGCTATCGGGAATGAGGAGTGAAGCAAGTTCCTCCTCCGTTACGTCGACATACTCCCTGGTCGTTGGGCTCTCCTTGAATGATCTCGGAGGTGTGTCAATGTAAGCCCTGAATGCGGCGGACCTGTATTCACGCGCCACATCGTCAAATCTTGTCCTGAAAGTTTCCGGCAACTGCTCCATTGTATCATCCAACCGATCCGAGTTTTCCCATCTCAAGCTTGATGAGGCGGTTCATTTCAACGGCAAACTCCATCGGTATCTCCTTCATCACGTCATCAAGGAAACCTAGCACAATCATGGAACTTGCCTCATCCTCGGAAAGTCCCCTGGATCGCATGTAAGTTAGCTCTTCAGTCCCGATCTTCCCCACGGATGCCTCGTGGGAAAAGGTGGCGGTAGGCTCATAGATCTCGTCGTGAGGGAATGTGAGGGAGGACGACTCATCATTAATGAGTAGGGCATCGCACTGCACCCTGCTGGTTGAGTTGACGGCACCCTTGTTCATTCTAAGCAGGCCACGGTATATCGCCTTTCCGTCCTCTATGCTTATGCTCTTGGCGACAATCTTTGAAGTGGTGTGCGGGGCAAGATGCAGGGCCTTTGCACCAGTATCCTTGAATGTCCCACCGCCCGCCAGTGAAATGTTGAGGTTTGAGGCGGACGCATACGGTCCCCTCAGGTATGATGACGGATAGAGCATGGTGATCTTTGATCCCAGCGATCCCCCGACCCATTCCATCTTTGCATTCTCGTCAACCCATGCCCTCTTGGTGGGCATGTTGTACACGGACTTCGACCAGTTCTGAACGCTTGTGTATCTTGCCTGCGAGTTCTTCTTTGCATATATCTCGACTATTGCGCTGTGCAGCGAATTGCGATCATACTTTGGTGCAGTGCAGTTATGCACCGCAAACCCTCTCACAAGGTACGTGTTCTGGTTGCTGACTTCCAGGTTGTATACGAGATCCCTGTAGGGCTCCCCGGTGATCCTCCTGACTGGCACAAGGAACGTGTTTCCCTGCCTGATCACCTCATGCGGCAAGCTGTCAGGCGAGAACTGTATGCTGTATATCCCCCCGTTCTCCGCCAGTTCGGCAAACAATCCGCCGCGGGCAAGGATCTCCTGCATCTGGAAAGCAAGGGTCCTGCTGGGGGTTGTCCCTGTCAATGGAGAAGCACCGGAGCCTCCACCTTTAAGGAAGTACTCCACGAGGAGTCTCTGCTTATCCGCCGGTAGCAGCATGACCTCCCTTGAGAGAACAGCGGATTCCCTGCCTTCCCCTGCATGCCTGCGGCAGAAGCCGATCAGTTCCGGTGATCTCAATGTGACCGTTATGAATTCGCCGATGCCAGTTTCGATTGGGCCAGGGTCCTCGGAGGCATTGATGATTTCGCGAAGCTCCCTTGCAATATCCTCAGCCTTCTCTGATTTCCTGAACCTGAAGGTCAGTGCATCCCCCTTTATCGTTCCTGTGGAAGCGAAGAGTCCAAGGATCCTGAGGTGGTTTCCGTCGAGGTGTGGATCATCGGAGGTCTCGGTGGGGGCAACATATACTATGTAGTCTCCCTCTTCCAGTTCATCGGCTCTCACGAAATCGGGCCTGGCAGAGAGCAGTTTCCCGGTAGGTACCACGGAACTTATTCCCCCGCCAGAAACCACCTCAGACCTCTTCACCGCAAGAACAGGGTGCTCGACCGTGAGCCTGAAGGCATTTCCCTCGGAAACCGGGGTAATCGTGAGCATCCTCCCCTCGTAGGGTCTCGTGAACGTGAGCGTTACGTCTGAACTCTGTCCGGAGTGTGTCATGACACTCTCAGAGGTTCTCACGGAACTTATTGGCACGAATGAATCTCCCTTGCTGATTATCTCATCCGGCGGGAGGCATCCCTCGACGTAGTGAACCTTGGACCCTTCGTCCGCCACCACGATTGTGTGCTCAAACTGTCCCGTGGCTTCACCATTCATCCTGAAGTATGTCTGCAGGGGCATATCGATCTGGACGCCCTTGGGCACGTACAGGAATGAACCGCCGCTCCAGACCGCCCCATTCAGGGCAGCGAACTTGTTGTCAGTGAACGGGACAGCCTTGCAGTAGTAATCCTTCACAAGGTCAGGGTGGTTCTTTACCGCAGAATCCAGGTCCATGAAAACCACTCCCTTGTCCTCCCACACCTTCTTGAGGTTGTGATAAACACCCTCTGAATCGTACTGTGCTACGGAACCGGCAAGGAACTTCTGCTCCATCTCCGGCACTCCAAGTTTCTGGAATGTCTCCTTGATCTGGTCCGGCACCTCGTCCCAGCTGTTAACGTTTGTCTCGCCTGGCTTGTTGTAATAGCTGGTATTATCCCAGTCTATGCCGGAAAGGTCTGGACCCCATGTTGGCACGGGCTTGGACAGGAATATCTCAAGCGCCTTGAGCCTGAGCCTCTTCATCCACTCCGGCTCCTTCTTGATCTCCGATATTTCTTCCACCGTCTTCGCAGTCAGTCCCTTTCCGGTGGAGTACGTGGGCTTGTAATTGTCGTGGAATTCAAATTCGCTTCTCTTTACGCTCTTAAGATCATGGACGAGTTTTTCCAGTTGCTCGTCCTTGCTGAAATCATTATCCATTACGCTTCACTCCTTATCCAGTCGTATCCCTCGTCCTCTATCTTCAGGGAAAGGTCGTTGCCGCCTTCCTTCACGACCCTTCCGTCCATCAGGACATGCACAAATTCCGGTTGTATGTTCTTCAGTATCCTCTGGTAGTGCGTGATTATGAGGAATCCGGTATCCTGGCTATGATACTCCCTGATCTCCTCCGCAACTATCCTGAGTGCATCGACGTCAAGGCCAGAGTCTATCTCGTCCAGCACAATGATCTTTGGCCTGAGCATCACCATCTGGAGAATCTCGAACCTCTTCCTCTCACCGCCTGAAAAACCTTCATTGATCGATCTTGACATGAATGACTCGTCGATCCCTATCTTCTTCATGTGGGCTTTCATGCTGTCGTAAAATTCCTTGATCGGAATCTTTTCGTCAGGGTGAAGCTGGTTGTACGCTGTCCTGAGAAATGCTGAAAGCCTCACTCCCTGTACCGGAACCGGGTTCTGGAATGCGAGGAACAGTCCCGCCCTAGCCCTCTCCTCGGGCAGCTTGCCGACAAGCTCCACCCCGTCCAGCTTTATCGATCCTTTCTTTATCGTGTAATTTGGGTGTCCAACAAGGACATAACCAAGAGTGCTCTTCCCCGTCCCGTTGGGCCCCATCAGGGCATGTATTTCCCCTCCCTTCACCGTAAGGCTTACGTCCTTCAGAATGTCCTTTCCTTCGACGGAAGCTGCCAGGTTTGTTATCTTGAGTTCGCTCATACGACGTAACCTCTTCAGAAATCAGTCAATTATATTTAAACACTTTTGTATGTTTTTTATGACTAAAGTATAAATATTCCGCCTCAATATATGCTTCAGATGCCTGACAGTTCCTTCGAAAGCATGGAGTCCTACATAGAGCCACTGCTGGGCAGGGTCAAGGCAACAATTCTCGTGGACCTTTCAAATTCGGAGCTCAGCATGGACGAACTTTCGCAGAGGATGAAGATTAACAAGAATGCCGTGAAGGAACATATGGATTTTCTCGAAGGCAGGGGATACGTCAGGGCATTCTTCAGGAGAGGAAGCAGAGGGAGACCAAGGAAGGTCTTCGAACTCACAGACAAGGGGATGGAGATGTTTCCAAAGAGGTATACCCTCCTTTCATCAATGCTCGTTGAACAGATTGAGGAGGAATTCGGGGAGGAGAAACTCAACGAACTCCTCGGCAAGGTTGCCGACAGGATCCTCGTATCTGCATACTCACAGGAAACAGGGGAAGATACAGGATCCAGGGCGTCCAGAATAAAGAGGCTGGAGGAGTTTGTTTCAGCCCTCAACCAGCTTGGGTACTACGCAAAGCTGGAAGTGGACGGGGACTCAGTCAGGATCATACGGAGGAACTGCATATTCTTTGAACTGGCCAAGAACAACAGGAACATTATTTGCGGGTCCCTTGGCAGCAAGATAATCTCATCGAGGATTCATTCCGACTTCACGATGGTGGAGAAGTTCTCCGACGGAGACAGAAAGTGCGTCGTTGAACTCAAGATCTGAACCGTAATGGCAGCCATTGCACTGCCTCTAAATTGCCTGGGGTCCCATTCTCACTGGTATGAAGGATCGTCTGTATGGTTGTAGTAGTTGTAGAAGTACTCCTCGCTTCTCTGTGAAGTCGTGGACTCCGACATCATGGCAGCACCAAGATTTCCATAGGACTTCTTGATCTTCTCCTCCACTGGCAGGTACGATTTGAGTGCCTCTCTCACGTGCCCGGCCTCGATGAGTTTTACATCATGGTAGACGGCAAGGTCGCCTGATGCCCGGATAAGGCCGCCAAGCTCCCTGAGCCTCAGCGTAAGTGCCTTTTCCTTGTTGTCAAGTTTCTTTGCACGCCTCCTCCCCTCCTCTATCACCATCATGGCAGCTTCGATCGACATGTGCGGTATCTTTCCGTCAACGGCGATTTCCTGGGCAATGAACTGAAGGTACCTCATCCTGTTCTCAGGCGTATCCTTCATGGAAATCTCCATGAGTATCTCGTAGCCCCCTCCCACAATTCTCGATCTCAGCGGGCTGAGTATGTGCTGCAGATCCTGCATATTGCATGCCGCAACTAGAATGAAATCGCAGGGGACGTTGTCCACCCGCACGCTTGCCCCGGCGCTCTGGGGATTCCTTCCCGTTATCGGGAAAACTCTTTCCTGCATTGCAGTCAGTATCTGCCTCTGCAACTGGCCAAGGTGGGTGATCTCATCGATGAAAAGCACCCCTTCATGCGCTTCGTGAACCGATCCAGCGATCACTCTCTCGTAAGGGTAGGTGCCCAGCTGCGGATGTCCCCCATACGGATCATGCCTCACATCTCCGAGCAGTTCCGTTTCACTTGCTCCAGTTGCGAGAACAAAGGGGTTCCTGTCAATCGGGATAATCACCTTGGAAGGGCTCTTCTTTTCCAGTTTCCTCCGTTTCTCCAGGATCCTGTCATTCAGGATCCTTATCCTGTCGTTCGCCCGCTCATAGACTATGATTTCCTCCCTATCCCCAACCTTCCTGGTGGAGGTTATCCTTTCCTGGTTTCCCTGCACGCCAAATGCCGCCCCGAGCACGTTGAACACGTCCCCGAAGGGGCTCGGGGAATTTACCTGGAACTTGGGGGAATTGCACTGCGGACACGTCGCTTCGGTGAAATGTGAATAAAAGCCGCATTTTGAGCACCTGTAACCCAGTTTCTCCGCCACCGACTGCGGAACGATCCTCGGATCAACAATCTCACCCTCAACAGAAGAACTCTCTTCCTTCTCTTCCTGCACTTCCTTCGCGCTCTTCACCTCGAAGAACGGTCTTTCAGGATACTGCGGGTTGTGGACGACCCTTATTTCCTGTGTTGGTCTTGGTATATAGAAGGACATTGCCTGTGCAATCATGGATTTTCCAACTCCCGGCGGACCCACCAGCAGCAGGTGTCTTCTCTGCCTGGCAGCAATGCCTGCCATCATGACAGCTTCTTCCTGCCCTATGACCCTCTCCAGGGGGTCCTGGGGGATCTTTACTTGCGATGTGTCCCCTATGTCCTTGAAATCCGCGTTCAGATAGGCCGATCCCAGGTAACCACCCTCAAGCTTGTTGGCTTCTTGGTAATCTTTCCGAGGCGAATTCCATAGATACTCTTTATTCCCGCCTGGTGCGCTGAATCGATCAGTCTCTGCGACACAACCCCTCCGGAGACAATGACGGCTCCGCTTGGAGAGGTGGGTATCCTTTCAACAAGTTCAGAGTTCGGGAATGTCGCTATAAGCGTACCGTCCTCGGAGTAAATTTCCGTGTTCTTCTGCTTCAGCAGTTCTCCGGCCCTCTTCTCTATTGCCTTTGAGCTGGAAAGGTTCAGTTTCCCATCAACCGTTTCCTCGGTCGCTTCTCCTTCCGTGGAAACCTCGATAACCCGTGGCGCAACTTTCTGTTCCCGCGGCTTTTCCATAACCGTTTCAGCCTTTGGGATCTGGGCTGCTTCCTTGGCGGGAATGATGTTTCTTGAATTGTGGTTCTTCTCGTTAAGGGACTTGAGTTCCTCCGACATTCCCCTCATTGAAAGGTACTGGCTGATTGGGGTCTTGTACCTCAGCGCCTTCACGATCTGCTTGTATGTGAGTTCCTCGACCTCACTTCCCGACGGAGCCCTTGCCACAAAGTCAATCTCGGCGACCTGCAGCATCTCCTTAAGTATGAGGTCACCGCCCCTGTCACCGTCAAGGAAGGCAGTGACAGTCCTTTCCCTGGAAAGTGTCTGGACTGTCTTTGGAACGCTTGTGCCCTGGACTGCAATCGTGTTCTTTATCCCGTACCTCAGGAGGTTCAGGACGTCATTCCTTCCTTCAACAACGATGATTGAATCGGATTCCTTGATGGCCGGCCCCGCAGGAAGTTTGTCCTCGCCATATGTGATAATCTCACCTTTCTCCACCTCTTCCCTGACGGCCTGTATTATGCTCTCGGAGACTCCCTTCTCTCCCTGGGTCATCTTCTTGTAGAGCGACTCTGCCCGCTCCACAACCTTCTGCCTCTTCTGTATCCTGACGTCCTCTATTGATTCGATCTCAACCCTGGCCTTGCATGGGCCAATCCTGTCAATGGTCTCGAGCGAAGCAGCCAGTATTGACGATTCAACCTGGTCAAGTCCAGAAGGTATGAGAACAAAGCCCTCAGTGCGTCCCTTCTTGCTGTCTATCTCTACCTCTATCCTTCCTATCTTGCCTCCTTTCTGGAGGTCCCGAAGATCAAGCTCCTCGCCGAGAAGTCCCTCGGTCTGTCCGAAAATTGCACCGACTACGTCGGGCTTCTCAACTACCCCGTCTGTGGAAATCTTGGCCTTGATCTGATACTTCATTAAATTTGGATCTACATTCATTCTTGTCACCTGAATTGTAAATGGCGTGTAGAAACTGGAAACAGGATTTTTCCAAAACTAACGACATCTCATTGCTTATGTGAAATTTGTATATAATCTATACGAGACGTAAGATAATACTTGCCTGCGTTACTTCTTCAAATTGCAGATCATTTTGCATCTCATGACCAGCAGATAATTGGAATTTCCTGAATCGTCAGGAGAATGACTTTCCAAACGAGAGTTAATTAGACTTGTTTGTTTCACCATGTCTAACAATGATCAGGTTTGGTATTGCAGGCATTCCCCTGACAAGCAAGGGGAGAACCTTTGTGGATTCTGTAGAGGACAGTCACAACCTCGGACTTACCGCCCTTGAAGTACAGCTTCTGAGGGTGAATGTGGAGGACAGGCAGGCACTTGATTATGCAGGACGTACACCAAGGGAGATTGACGAGTCCATAGTGGTCAACGTAATGAGGATGGACGAGAACGGAAACTACCTCAGTGTGGGAATAGACACGGTGATTGAGGAGGACGACATAGTCCAGGAACTATTCTGGAACATGGCAAGAAACTATGACGAGATCGCGGAAGGGGGCGAACTTGCAAAGGAACTTGACGTACAGCTATCCCTTCATGCTCCCTATTACATGGACCTGCTGGATGACGGAGAGATGGGGGAGAAGTCATTCAACCACCTCAAGTGGTCCCTGATAATAGGAAAGGGCATGGGAGCCCGCAGGGTCGTCACGCACACCGGTTTCTACAAGGGAACCAAGAAAGACAGCCTTAACAGTGCAATCAAGATATATTCAAGAATCACAGGCGAACTCAGCCCGTCTGCCGGTTACCCCTTCATATCAGTGGAGTCGTCTGGCAAGGCCGAGATATTCGGAACAGCCGCAGACCTTGCCTCTCTAGCAAAGAAAGTCAAGGATGTTGAGCCTGTCATAAACTTCCCCCACCTCCATTCGGTGACAGGCGGCTCGCTACGGGAAGGAAAGGATTTCGATGCCATTCTTTCGGAATTCAAGAAATATTCGAAGGGTGATCTCTACGGAGAATTCTCAGGTGTGGAGTACGAGGAGGGCAACGAGGTGAAGCTGACAGCCATCAAGCATGGCGATCTTAAGTTTGAGACCCTTGCGGAATATCTCGTCGATTATCAGGACGACATGACACTGATCTCAATGTCACCGCTGCTTGAGCACGATGCGCAGTACATGGAAGTCATGTATCTCAGGGCATTTTCCAGGAAACTTCAGAAGAGGCAGGCAGCCAGGAAGCAGGTGGCATAGTTGAGGGATTATCCGGTGAAGAAGGGGGTAAACCCAACACAGGAGTTTATCCTCGGTAAATGCAGGGAGATCATGGGAAAGGGAGAAATCGAGGGAAATCTTGTCATCACGTCCTGCAGTGGACTCAGCAGGATCCAGATAGAGATCAAGTCCCCGAAATCCATCGCGGTCGAGACGGAAACCGAGAAAGGGGGAGACTACATGAAATCCATAAAGCTTTTCAACCAGTTGCTGGAAGCAGTAACAGGCTATTCTTCAAAAGAGAGGAAGAAGCAGTTCTCGAAGGCATGATCCGATGGGCACGGACGGCATACCACTGACCAGGGCAAGGGCCTATCCAACCATTGGCGTTATACTCCTGGGAGGTCTTACAGACAACCAGCGAAGATATCCAAGACACACTTCGGCAGGGATTGCATACACGGACGGTGAGGGATCAATGTTCGCCGAAGTGGAGATTAGTGCTTCTTCCACCAAGTCAGGCTCAATAAACGGCACTGCCGTAACGGGCGATGAGCCAAGATCCCCCTTCCCCATTCTTTACAGGTACAGGGAGAGAATTCTGGGCAGATGCAAAATAAATGATCTGGGGGAACTCTCCTTCGAATCATGGAGCAGGAACATCCCGAGCGGTAGTTCTGATGCAGCCGCAGCAGCATTCGGTGCTTCTATTGAATCCATTCTTGGAAACGGATTTGACGACAGGGAGGTCGAGAATGAGTTCAGGACAATCTCGGAGAGCGTGGGAAGGAGCATGAAAGGTGGACTCACGCTTACTCATGGGGAACCAGATCCCTGGACAGAGAAGCTGCTGGGGGAGGAGAGCTTCGATGATTACCGCATAATGGCGTATCGCTTTCCTGACGTGAGGAAGCCGTCCGACACAATTCACGAGAACATAACATCGAGCCCCGAATATCAGGACAGGATCGAGGAGACGGAGAGGAAAGGGAAGGAGCTTCGCAGCCTGGCGGAATCCCTGGATATTGAGGGAATATTCGACCTGGCAGAGAAGGATACCGACAGGTATCACAGGCTGATCGAGTCCGTAGGGGTAAGGGTCATAACTCCCGGAATGGATAGAATGCTTCGATCGCTCAGAGAGAGCAGGACAGACTTCTGGAACAGGTACATTGTGACAGGCGGAAGCAACGTTTTTGCTGCCGTGAGGAAGGAAGACACCCTGCTTGCAGAAAAGTGTGCCAGCGGGGCGGAATGCACTGTATCAACCCTGAAGGTGGCGGGAAAGCCAATCATAGAAAACATGCTTCCCAAGAAAAACTATTAAACACCGATTTATATGGTCTGACCACAAATGGCAGAGAAGAAGGGGGAAGGATTCCAGTCTGGAGCAGGACTTATCAGGTATTTTGAAGAAGAGGAAATCAAGGGGCCAGCCCTAGATCCAAAGCTCGTTGTATACATTGCAATCTCCCTTGCGATCGCCGTTGAATTGATCAAGGTTTTCTTCCCGCTTTGATCTCCTGATCTGATTTGTCTTTCTTCCTACCGGGAATTATGGAAGCCAATACCACGACTGATATGGTTATGAAAAAGTAGACGTATGAGTTCAGGGGAACAGGGTTCTGTTCTTTCTGCAGTCCCAGCGCCCACTCTGCATTCAGTTTAACCAGCCCGAACCATGGTATCTCTCCAAATGCAATGCCTACGACCCATGAAGGGGCAACCGGAGGATCTGTGATTGTTTTCCCGTTGACGTTGAAGAGGAAGATGCCGTCCTGGTCAAAGATGGCATACGCATTCAGCGAGGTGTTGTAGTATGAACTCGATGCGTAAGCCAGGTTATGATCACCCATTGTTATGAACCCAGACTCGTTCAATACGTACTTCAGGTATAGTACCGCGTTCCTGTGGCTGAAACCAATGTTCGAGAGAAGTATGTAATTCCTGGTTACCTTGATCCAGGACTGCGAGTTGTAGCCAACCACGTACGGGTTTCCAGATTTCCACTCCAGATAGAAGATTGCACGGTGGATAATGTTTTCACCATTGGGGGCCCTGTAGATTATCACGTTTCCATACTCGCCGTAAGTCGAGTAGCCGCTGGAACTCCCGTTGACGTATGTGACGACCTGCTTCATTGGGGAGGAAGCATGCCTGATCATCACTATATCCCCGGTATTGATGGAATTATAAGTCCATTGCCCGGAGTGCTGCATGCTTTCAGAGGCGACAACCGTCATGGGTGGCCATGAATCCAGGTATATCATTGTCGTAGAAATCAGTGCAATTATGCCGATTGCAACCGCTATCTTCAGTATCCTGTTCCTGCTCAACACACTTGATTGGCGTTGGTTATGAAAAACATGTGGTACGGCACCCATAAAAAGTAATAAATCTCGATGGTCAATACCCCAAACCTGCTCCGGTGGTGTAGCACGGCCAAGCATAAGGGACTCTCAATCCCTCGACTCGGGTCCAAATCCCGGCCGGAGCATTTTACATTTCGTTCCAGATAATCTCCTATTCAGATCGTGAAGAATCACATTCTGATCAGATCAATTCTTCAGCAAATCAAGCATTCATATCTATGCTGGCGGTGCATTTATACCTCCAGCCTGTCCTCAAGAACAATATCTTTTATCAGAGCCAGACCACATATCAAGAAAGAAATCCATGTAATTTTGATATTGCGACAATATGTTAGAAGGCACAAATCCATGCCTTTCGATATCGTAATACGTGTTGGGATCCAGAGCATAATATCCTGCATTTTGAAGAAGCCCTGTATCGAAAGTGTTTGAAGGTTTTATTTCTCTGAGCTTCTTCAGAAACCTCAAAAACAACTTTCGAACATCTTTTTCCTCAATCTTTCTAATACTTTCAGACAACTCAAGTTTAACCTTCAATTCCGCTGTCAACTCGTCAGGTACGCTGAAGCGATCGACATGTTGCACCAATTTCCCCACGAGATCCCCGGCATTCTTTTTATTCAAGCTCTTACCTCTGATTTCAGAATAAATCTTCCTTCTATTCTATCTATAGCTTTACAATAATAGTCCCTGTGCCTGAATGAAAAATGGCTAATGGAATCGATTTCCCTGTTGCAGATAAGACATACCAGTCCATTCTGCCGATTTCCTTTGAGTATCCCAAATCTCCGATAAGTTGATCTCAGAGCATGAGAATTATACTTTTTCTAAATGCTCAAAGGTCATGCTCCCGGAAGGTTCCCTCTCTGTTCTGCGATAGTGATTTTATAGTTTCATTCCGTATTTTTCTTTCTTCTCTTTCTTTGCGTTTTTCCATTGAATTATTTGAAGTTCTCTGTTTTTTGATTTTTCTACAATAAGCATCATGCCATTTTCGTGTTGCCACGTCAAAAAATCCATGC
>JAJYUI010000070.1 GCA_021792595.1 Thermoplasmata archaeon
CGGATTCAATCCTGCCATTCACCAGTGTTACTGTCAATGACCTTCCCTGCAGGCTGACGTTCATGGGATCGGGCTGTGCATAATTCCGGGGTTCTGAATCGTCTCTCTGTGGTCTTTCCTCTCTCCTGTTATCCCTGTTCTGTGGATAACCTTCCTTCCGTTCATTCATTGCATCATCCCCTGTTCCTGGGACATCAGGATCCAGTTCAGGGCATGGATCGCTCCCGAATAGTACAGGACGTCATCACGATTTCGTGCATCCCTCGATCGCCGTTCTTTCCGATCCATCTCCTGTTTCTTTGCCTCTACCTCAGCCAGGGTCCTCATTGCTTCACTACCCCTGTATATTGGGAAACCGTCCTCATGATGATTCCCGACGTTCCCAGGATCCCTTTATTCCTGATGCTCGATGGCAAGCTCTTAGCCTTCTCCATTACAGCGTGAGGGGACAGGCCAGTTCCCTCATACCATGCCTTTATGTGGTCTCTACACATTTCTTTCCGCCTCTTTCGGGGTATCATGGCCTCCCTGGTCCTGCAAGATTTCGGGAGGCCTTGACTGTGATTCAATAATAAGTTCATGGGCTTCGTATACCCTTAGGATTCGGCGCAGTTCCTCTATCTTCTCAATTGCCCTGGAATGCAGCGTTCCAATCTTTTCAGGCTTCAGGAGGGCGATCTCCATGGCGTCCCGGAAACCGTTCCAGTAAGAGATCTCCCTGCGGATGTCTTCAGGCTTCGTCATGTCAGTGGACCTCCGTCTTCCGTGCGATACCCCGGGAAATGAGGATTGTGGCCAGCTTCTCGTCCAGGTACACAAGGTCCTGCTCATGCAGGTACCAGTTGCGGTCTGTCCAGGCTACGTTTATATCCTTGAGTACCAGGACAGGGACATAATTCAAATAGGGATTGGCTTCCTTCTTTGCCTCTTCGGCGGGGAAGGCCTCAAATGTCAGCTGGTTCATGGCTGTTCCTCCTTAGTGTGTGCCATATGCTGAGGGACGAATCGTTCAACGGTGAAGATTGACATTGCCCTGGTCTTTGGAAGGATGTACTGAATTTCTCCTGAGAACATGACCTTGTATCCGGTCCTCAAGTCCTGCAAGTTGAAAACCAGGACCTGCATGTCGGGCACGTAATGGATCTCGTAGTACCTTACTCCCCTGTCCTTGACATAGTCGTAAATGTCCTTTGAGATGGCAAATCCCCTGTATTTCCTGAAGTAGTGCTTCTCATCCCTTTCCAGGACCAGGTAAGGAGGGTCAAGGTATCCCGAGTTCTGGTTATTGTTGAATAACCAGGGTCCTCTCATTTCAATCATGCCCGTCCCTCCAGCACATCGTTAGAAGCATACCCAGTCCCCTTCCTGATTACTGTCCCCTTTTCTGTTTCCCGCTCAAGGCTGGCATGGATGAAAGCTTCCGGCCAGTCCGTGCCAAGCGGACGATCCCGGTAAAGTTCATGGGCCGTCTTGAATTTCTTGGAAGAGTTGTAAGTGCAGTCAATAAGAAGCCTGAGGACAGGATCTATTGCATTCTCTATTTTCCCGGTTTCTGATGGGACCTCATGAGATTGTGTATCCGTTTTGTCTTCAGGTTCTTCAGGTATTGCCGTAGTCCCGGATTCACCTGGTGACTTCCATGGTCCCTCTATCTTTTCCTTCTTCTCCTCAGTGCTTGCGTTTTCAGGCAATTCAGGGTTCTTTGGATTCAGAGATCTCAGATGTTCCCCGATTTTTCCCGATTCGTCCTGGAGAGTTCTATCCGGAGCCTGGTCCTCAATTTCGGGGTTAAGGAATTTCAGGTACCGGTCCAAGGAGACAACCAGGGTCTTAGGAGTCGTCTCACCTATCCTGGACACTTTGTACTCAAATCCCAAGAGTTCACCAATGGACTGGAGGTTGTATGATTCACCAACTATCTTTGAAATCTCCTTGGCAAATGCCGTAGTGAGAATGACCTGCTCGATTCCCGTTGTGTTCTTGTATATCTGCCATGGAACGATCCCTCCTTTGATGGAATGCGTTATCCTTTCCTCGGCTGAGACGTTGGTCATGCTGTCATATTGCGGGTAAGGTTCACCTCTTGAGTTCTCCGCCAGTATACCAACCCTGCCGTAATTTTTGAAGAATGCTTCGAGATTGGTCTTTACCACGTATGAACGGAGCTGCTCCAGCGTACCTGAGTTGATATCTTCAACTGTATCCACGTGGACAGACATGTAAACAAAATCCGGCACAGGAAGTTCGGCGAAGTGGTACATATCCTCAAGGAGAGCAGTACCTATTTTTTCATAATCCGCCGTAAGCATTTCGGGACAGGCCAGTATCCTTTGGGCTACGTACTGGCCTATTGGCTCAAGCAGGGGATAGGTCCTTGCCTGAAATACCTGGAATTCTTCCTTTTCCTTGGTGGAAAAATGAATCTGGTCCTTGAAAGTGGTCCTGACCATCTCAAATCTGCTTGCAAGGATGTCCTCTGCATTATCCAGTGTAACGTTTGTGAGCAGCACTATGGAATTCATGGCAGGATATATTCCATCAGCGGTCTCCCTGGCAACGAGATTCTGGGTAGCCGTTTTCAGGAGCTCTATGTTAACGTCCTTGGAGAAGAGGCCCTTCGGCTCGTCTATGATTGCAGGGAACGTAGATTTGCCAATGCTCTTCCCAAGCCTGTAAGGAGTATCGGTCCTGCTTCCAGATATGAAGTGCCCATTGTCCTGGGACGGTATATCAAAGAGGCCCCAGATTGCAGGTGCGATCCTTCCCATTGCCGTTTTCTGTGTTCCGGTGGGGCCAAGCATTACATAATGCCTCGGGTAGATGCCCTTCTGTTTCAGGTAATAGAAGAACGGTGAAATGAGCGACCATTTCACATAAGATCCAAGCCTCTCTTTAGGGAATTTCTCTGATAAAGTGTTCAAAGCCCCCAGGGCCGTCCTCATTTCAGGCTTCGAAACGGGGCGTGATGAATAACCTGCGGACATCATCTTACCAGTATCAGCACGGAAGAACCCGGAAACTCCGGCATCGTAATTTTTGGCAGCCTTCCCTGAATAGAGATATGCCTGGATGACACTCTTGAATGAGTCTGGAGCACGATTCTGGTTCAATATGAGGCCATGTTGGTCCAGCTTCTGGAGAGCTTCCTTGTCTGTGCATGGGCCTATGTGCAATGGGACTTCAGTAAATCCGGATACTGCATCAAATTCAACCTTCCTGGGCATGTCAGGTATTCCAGGAATTTTCTGGAACGACACCTTCACATTATCAAAGATGACATCGATTATTGTGTCCTCATTGACAGTAAGGAGTGCTTCATCATTGGCGGGCGATTTGTAGATCCTCAGGGACTTGTAGTATATGCTTCTTGATTCCCGGTCTGCAACAATAAGCCTTGTCTTGTCCTTGTTCATTGGCCTGAAGACAATGTCTGATGACTCAAGCTCCTCGAGCTCATCCTCAATTAATGGATGTATGTTCGGCTTCAGTTCCACTTCAGGGGGTTCCTGGTTCTTCACGTCTTCAGAAACTTCACCGCTGAGTTTGACGTCTTTGATGGAGGCTTTCAACCTGTTCTTTTTCCTGTTCTTCTGCCAACCCTTATAGATGTCAGAATTGTCTCTGAAGCTCTTCTCAAGAGCTATTGGAAGGCCTAGCTCAAGGGCCTTCTCGAAGATTTTGTCGAGGACCTCCTTTTCAGAGAGTGCATGAAAATAGGAACCGTCCTGGTTGTAGTTTGCTATCTCCCTTCGGTCACGATATACGTCCCTGTAGCCCATAGGAAGCTTGCTGACAAATCCTTCAAGTGCCATTGGAATATTTTCGGTAGGCTTATTAGTCAATTTCACATTCTTAGAATTAGACATAACTTACCTCCTGGGTTGTGTTTTGGCATACTGGAGAATGAGACTGGACCGTTGTGGAGCGGTACAATCTCTCTGGGCCCTTCGGGGCCCTTAAATTTAATTTTTTGGTTGTCATTGCTTAGGTACCTCCTGATTGACTGGCTCGTACCCTGGCTTGAAACTCAAGGCCGCTATAGCTACGAACCTTGAAATCGATAGTCCATACCTGTTAGCATTCTGCCTAATCCTCTGGGATTCGACTTTGGTCAGGTTAATTATCATTCGTTCTCGATGTCTATCTAATGTCATATAGCTGATGTAATGTTATACTTGACTAAATATATATCTATTGCAAGCAAGCATCATTCTAATATCATGTATCACATATTGTTACATTGACAATGGACAAGTTAACAGTATATCTGAATGAATACGAATACAGCTCACTACATTGGTTCAGAACGCTCTTTGTGCTCACTGGAAGATATATCTCTGAGATTCCGGAGATGAATGAAATAATAAAAGGAATTGTTTTTTATTCTCATTACGCCATGTTAAAAAATGAGAATATAGCTTTGGAATTGCTGAACAAGTTTCTCATTGAAGCTAACCTTCCTCCTAGAAATTACCATGAGTCACTGGAATCACTTGAAATTGGTAACGACATAGAAATACTGGACGATACGGAAGAGGAGGATTCCGATAATGTGATTAGAAACAGCCGGGAAAAAGAAAAGACGTTTAATGGACAGTGGGTAAGCAGATATGTTTTGACCGTTGATGAGAAAATGGGGAGTTTACTTGATGAAATAAAACTCATATTAAGTCATCATGGAAGTATTAGAGAAAGCAGCAGATCGGATTTAATCAGAAAGACCATACATCTGGTACTAGACAATAAAAAGCGAACGTATGCATTCTTGATGCCCTCATTGATTGGTTCCATTTTTAGATTGTCTCCTTGCGCTTCGATAGACATCTTTTTTGGTGTAGGGGATAACTTCGCTTTTAATAATAAAGATCG
>JAJYUI010000022.1 GCA_021792595.1 Thermoplasmata archaeon
ATCGTGATAACCTGATCATCAGGAGACATAGGAATGAAGTTGAAATTGATTTCAGGACAAATGATATTTCGGATACGATGAGTTCCATCGGAAAATACAGTAGTTTGGTATCTTTAACTGTGGTAAGGGAAACAAAACCAAATCGAGGAAATCGGAATTCAGGTCGTTTTTCTGCCTCCCAGGAGTTAATCCGTGGTTTCGCGTATATTTACGAGGAAAGGTTCTGGGAAGCCCATGCCGTCTTTGAGTCCATATGGATGAATGAGTTTGGAGAAATTAGAGAATCTCTCTGGGCGATAATTCATTTCTGTGCTTCAATGGTGAAGTTCCAGATGAACAATGATGAGGTGGGTCTAAAGATGTATGAGGATGGAATGAAGAGAATTTCTGGTATGGGAATTTTGAAGGAATTCAAAGACTCACTGCCCGAGAGGTGCTCTTACCCAATTTTTCCAGATCTTCCCATCGCTCTGTTAGACGTGTTAAGAAATTCTTAAACCTCTCATGGTTGAGCATATTGTGTGGCCATCCTATGATATCACATTATTTTTCCATAGATTCGCTTTGTTGAACCGATATTTTTAAACAGCCCGCTAGTGAAGGGAATTGTGTGGGCAACTGCCGAAATAACGCCATTGTCTTCGACCAGAAGTGTAGTCGGGAAATCTATCGTTTCTGCAGTTATGTTCGGGAACAAACCTTACAAAGAAATTTAACGCAGACCACAATCCCTGCCTCTGATGGATCACATATCTGATATCCTTGAAGGCTCAAGGACCGGTAAGTCCACAGAGATTAGGGGCTGGGTCTATCGCAGTCGTGCAAGCGCAAATGTAGCATTCATAGTCCTGAGAGACTCTACGGGAATTGTCCAGTGCGTTGCTTCAAGGGAAAATTTTCCTGAATCAAGATTCAAGGAGATATCGGGGCTTACTCTGGAAAGCAGCATTGTCCTCAAGGGAACCGTGGTTGAGGACAAGAGGGCTCCCACAGGATATGAGGTCAAGGTTGGCGACTTCACCATAATACAGAGGAACGATAACTATCCGATCACAAAAGACCTAGGTGAAGAATTTCTGCTCGATATCAGGCATCTCTGGGTTAGATCAAGGGAATTCACCTCGATGATGAAAATCCGCAGCACCATATTTGACGCAACAGGTGAATACTTCATGGATAGGGGATTCTACGAGGTGCACACTCCGTTCATGGTCTCTACCGCGACTGAAGGCGGTTCCGCTCTTTTCAAGGTACCATTCTTTGGCGAAGAGGTAAGCCTTACCCAGAGTGCACAGTTTTACCTGGAGACATTGATTTTCAGTCTGGAGAACGTGTTTACCATCTCCCCGAGTTTCAGGGCAGAAAAGTCAAGGACGTGGCGTCATCTCACTGAGTACTGGCATGCAGAAGCTGAATCTGCTTGGGTCGATAACGAAGGAATGATGCAGATTGAAGAGAAACTTATAGAGCACGTGGTGAAAAGGGTGATCGAGGACAGGAGTGATGACCTTTCCATAATGAAAAGGGATGTGGGGAGGCTTGAAAAGATCAGGGCGCCATTCGATCGCATCCGTTATTCTGGCATAGTGAAGGAACCAGAAAAATACGGACTCAACATCAAGTATGGCGATGATCTTGGAATGGAGGAGGAAAGGGAGATCACCAAGCGCTTTCAAAAGCCTATTTTCGTCACGCATTACCCTGCTGCCCTGAAGACATTCTACCACAGGCCAGATCCTGAGAACGAGGATGAAATCCTCTGCCATGACATGCTTGCGCCGGAAGGATACGGTGAAATTATAGGCGGCGGTGAAAGAATCTGGGAAATGGACGTTCTCGTCAAGAGGCTGAAGGAATACGGTCTTGATGAAAAGGACTACTACTGGTACCTGGATCTAAGGAGATACGGCTCCGTCCCCCACTCAGGATTCGGCCTTGGTATGGACCGTCTCGTAACATGGATCTGTGGACTCCAGTCGATAAGGGATGCAATTCCATATCCGAGGACGATTCGGCGCTTCAAGCCATAGGGGGTGAACTGTCACTGTCTGGTTCGGAAATCACTCAGGCTCTTCTCGGGAAACCAGTGGAAATCACTCCCGTATGGTTCATGAGACAGGCGGGAAGATACCTCCCGCAGTATGCAAGTCTCAGGGGAGGACGCTCAATCAAGCAGATTGCGGGAGACCCGGTTGTATCGTCAGAGATCACTTATGCCCCCATAAGGGAAATAGGGGTGGATGCGGCCATTGTGTTTTCAGACATTCTTCTCCCCCTGGCCTGCATGGGACTCATCGTTGACTACGTTGAGAATACTGGTCCTGTTGTAAAGGAATCGGGCAACGGCACGGTTGCTGAAGAGATCATGGACTATGATCCTTCAGAAGACTCATACGACCCGTCCAGGACAATTTCTCTCTTCAAGAGTGAGCATCCGGAAATACCTGTCATAGGATTTAGCGGCGGGCCGCTCACCATTGCATCATACATCTACTCTGGAAGGTCAGACAGGGATCTTAAAGGAATCCGGAAGATGATGGCTGAGAGACCGGAAGAGGTAAGAGAGGTTCTCGGGGTTCTATCAAAGGCAGTAGCAAGACTTGCCTCAAGCCAGATTGCGGCTGGAGCAGACGCTTTCCAGGTCTTCGACAGCTGGGCAGCATCCATTGATCATGCTGCATTCAGGGATTACTTCAACACATTCGTCAATCCTGTTGCTGGCTCCCTTGCCGGAAAAGTGCCATCGATATACTTCACCCTGAACAGTTCACCACATATTGAGACGTTCAGGAGATCCAGTTTCAACTGCCTAAGCGTTGACTGGAAACAGGACATGGCAGAGGTTTCAAGGATCCTCGGGCCGGGGAAGTCTGTTCAGGGGAACCTGGATCCCGAGGTGGCAGGCGTGGGAGGCCCACCTGTCGAGAAAGCGACCCTGAAGATACTTGATTCAATGAAAGGAAGAGATGGATATGTGTTCAACCTGGGGCATGGTGTATTGCCCCATACAGATCCTGAAACTCTCCGGAAGATAGTGAAGGAGGTGCATACATATTCCGGGAAGTAAAGGAATCCTGCTAATGGCATACGGTAGCCCGGAGACGAATTCAGAGGTAATGGAATACCTCGCAGGCATTTACCATGGACGGCCAGTACCAGATTATGCGGTGCAGGAAAACACGAGGAAATACGCGATGTTTGGGGGAAAATCCCCTTCCAATGGAATAGTCAATTCCATCAGGGGAAAGCTGGCTGGAAGACTTCGGGGAGAAGCGTCCGTATGGCTGGGAAACAAGCACTGGAAACCCTGGCTCCAGAACGTGGTCAGTGAAATGGTGACAAGCGGGATAGAGGAGATAACCGCAATCCCTCTGTTCCCATTTGCATCACACAATATTGAGCAGTCCTACCTGTCCCCTATACTTGAAGCAATTGACCGGCTCGAGAGGAAAGCAAGTATCAACCTGGTTAACGGTTTTTCCGGGGAACGGAGGTTCATCGATTCCTGGGCAGGAATTGTGGAGCCAATCCTCGGCGGTCTTGATAACCCGCTCGTTGTCTTTACCGCTCACAGCCTTCCGGTGGATTCGGCTAGTGAGGACAGGTACGTGAGGTCCCTGGAAAGGGCCGCCGGAGAGATCGCCGGTAGAGTGGAATTGGAAAACTTCATCACTGCGTTCCAGAGCAGGGGAAAATACGGCAGGAAATGGCTGGAGCCGTCTGTGGAGACTGCAGTGCGCCAAACGGCAGGCAGTCCAGGCGATGTTCTAGTGGTTCCAGTCGGTTTCTGCTATGAGCATCTTGAAGTACTGTATGACCTTGACGTCGAGGTGAGGGAATCCGTGGAGTCAATGGGACATCATTATCACAGATCACCCCTACCAAACGATGATGACAACTTCGTAAGCATGCTAGCGGAGGTTGCAGGATATGAGTGATTTCAGGAGCAGGACGGTATTCGTGTATGGGGCCCAGGAGTTATTGAAGGAGATAGCCAAGAAAGGGACAGAGAGCGACATAGCGCTCTACAACAGGAAGGAAGGGGAAGAAGTAACGACCTTCCTCTCGCCGCTGAGATATCCAGACAAGATTTCCTCCCTAACGGATTCAATCTTCCCTTCAGGCTACGCAGTGATCGACGGCAGAAAGACAGACAAGTTCCTGGGTGAGGTAATGGTCTCCCTGGACCTCTTCAGGAAAAGGGAAGGAACAATCCTGGTTGACGATTACACGGACACTTCCGTCCTGAAGAAGATCATTGCCGGGACATCCATCGAAGATTACGGCTTCTTCAACGGGAGCGGGATGGAACTCATGCATATGCTTGAGGACGCCAGACCGGCAGCGGCCGATGAAAAGACCTCGGTGATAATAGATCATGCCTTTACGGTGAAGAGCGTGGGGGCGGTGGCCCTGGGTTTCGTTCTTTCAGGGGAGGTTCGCAGGCACCAGGGTCTGAAGGCCGCATATGCGGGGAAGGAAATCCAGGTAAAGTCGATCCAGATGCACGATGAGGACCAGGAGTCTGCAGGAAAGGGGTCAAGAGTTGGTCTGTCCCTGAAAAACATTGTGTCAGAATCAATAGAAAGAGGGGAAATTTTCGGTGAAACTGTATCTGCTCCCATCAAGAAGTCAGAACTGGAAATTGAGGTTCACAGGGCAGTGAAGAACCCCCCGTCAGGGTCATCCGAAGTCTTCCTTGCAGACTTCATGAGATTCCAGAGAGGGAGACTTGAGAATGCAACCATAGAAATGGACAGGGAATTCCACCCCATAGGGGAATGGATGGTCCTGGGAAGGCAGAACGAATTCCCAAGGGTCTTCAGCAGGTGCAGGATCATTTCAGGCTGAAGCGATCTTCTTTCGCATCATTTCCCTGCTGCCAATGTCTCTCCTCACCTGGAAATCACCATGAATGAACTTCAGCCCCCGATCAACAATTTCTGAAGCGTCAGGTATGCTTCCAGCGGAAGCGACAACCGCAAGTGCCCTCGAAGTTGACATGGTGACACGATCGAGGGTGCCAGATACCGAAGCGTAAAATAGTTTCCTTCCTTCTCCGAGCACTCCAGATTCTATAGAAAGTTCGGAAGGAGCCGGGCTGGATCCGTATCCTCTGGGCACAATGTATTTCAGGACCGTTGAAACTCTCCTGAAAATCGGCTGCCTGTGCAGGTTCCCGTTCGCGACATTCATCAGGATTTCCCCGAGGTCGTCATCCATAATGGAAAGGACGTTGATCCCCTCCGGGTCTGCGAATCTTGCGTTGATCTCAACGACCCTGATCCCGCCTGAAGTGTTCATGAACTGGCCGTAGAGCACTCCATGGAACGGGAAACCCTCCTTTTCCATGGCCGCCGACACTTTCCTCAGTATGTATAGGGACCTTTCACTCTGCTCCCGTGTCACGAAAGGAAGCAGATGATCCGAATCCGTGATGGAACCCATTCCCCCGGTGTTCGGGCCCCTGTCATCCTCGAATGCCCTCTTGTAGTCCTGGGCCAGCGGCATGGGAAAGACATGCCTGCCGTCGCAGAATGCCTGCAGGGAAAACTCTTCTCCGGAGAGCTTTTCCTCAATCAGGACTTTGCCCTCTTTTTCCATTATGCCTGAAGCGTAGGTGATCCCCTCTTCCGCCGTGGGAAAATGATAGCCCATCACCTTCACTCCCTTTCCCCCTGTGAGTCCAAGCGGCTTTACTACAAATTCAGCATTCAATTCCCCCAGGGCATATATGAGTTCATCCCTGCTGGATACCGTGGCGTTCCAGACGTTGCCTTCCACGCCATGCCGTGAAAGCAAAGAACGCATGAACTCCTTGGAGGTCTCGATTCTGGCCGCGGATCTTGACGGGGAAGCGACGGCCAGGCCTGAATCCATGAGGCTGTCCACTAGCGGAGTGTCAAGGGCACCATCCGGGCTCACGTACACAAGATCAGGTTTTGTCTTGACGGCAATGTCCCGTACAGCATTCCAGTCTGTCTCTTTGACAATATGGTAACTGGCTGCACCAGAGATGATTGAGGGGTTTCTGTTTGACATGCATACATGGACGTCGTGACCATGCTCACGGAGGTTCCTGAATATCGCATCTTCACGACCGCCGCCTCCAACAAGGAGGATCTTCATTCAGCATCTTCTCCCTGTTTTGTGAGTGCCTGTTTCACTTCATCCGGGCTGACCTGGAAGTACGTGAAGAAATGCTTTGTGACACTGTAGATCTCCGCGTTCCTTTCCTTCCTCATGTTTACCAGTTTTTCCCTCCTGAACTTCTCAAGTGGTTCAACGAACCTTGCACCAAACCTCCTCCTGAGGTCCGTCTTCATGCAGCTGCCTCTTGACGCTATGAATGTAATCACATCTATTTCTGACGGAGTGAACTCAGGGTCAGATACCGGGATAACGAGGTCGATGAAATTCTTCCTGAGCTCCAGCTTGTAGCCCTTCCCAGTCCTCGTGATCGTCAGGGCGGAATCCCTGGATTCATATGATTTCTTGAGTTTCCTCAATTCCTTCGCAACGCTGTCCTTCTCCTCACCAAGCAGGTCTGCGACGGATGAAACCGAAATCGGGTCCTTCGAGGCATACAGGATGGCTTCTATCTTGGAGCCTAGATTCATCAACCTTTAAATGTGAGCGCCTAAATAAAATTTCACAGGGGTGGATCGGAGCCGGGCGGAAAAAAGGCTTCTGAAAATCCCCTGCTTATTGAAGAGCAATTAAATAATTCGGATCATATTTACTGTCATGGTCTCAGCCCTTTCCAACCTGGTGGACGACTTATTCTTCCTGCTCATCGGTCTTTCATTCATCATAGACCTGGTGATTTTTGTGGCTTCATTGAGGGCCAGAAGGATAAAGAAGGTAAGGATACTTGGGGCAGTTTCCCTTTCCTCAGGTATGATCCTCATCTACCTTGCCGGATTAGCATTCACTCTCCTGGGATATATATCCATCAACATAACATATGCAAGCATACTGCTTGTCTTCCTGCTAGTGGTAACTTTTTACGCGGGAATCATGAGAGGAATGCGGTAGTTGACCGGCAAGGAACCCTTCCGGGAGAATCTCCTGAAAGTGATCCTGGCTAATCCCGGGCTGCACTTCAGGGAACTGCAGCGAAGAACACTCTCCGCTGTCGGCCAGCTTGAATACCACCTTTACCAGCTTGAAAGAGACGCGAAGGTTGTATCCAGGAGGGACGGAAGGAACCTCAGGTACTTCTCAAATGAGTCAGGCACCATATCAGAAAGGAAGATCGCATTTTACATGAGGAACCGCGTAGGGCGTGACGTAATTGTCCGGGGCCTTTCTGAGGGCAACAGATACTTCAGGGTTCCGGGAAATGAAAAGACCTTGTCCGTGGTGGGACAGATGGTTGACGAGGGTTTGGTTGACGTGGAGGTCAGGAACGGAAACACTTTCGTGCTCCTGAGAGATAGGGAATCGATAATCGCCTTCCTCAAGAAGTACAGCAGAAGTTTCCTCGACTCACTTGCCTCAGCGATGTTCTCGCTGATAGACGAGCCCTAGAATTTCACGCGCCTGCTTCTGTAGGAGTAGTAAGAGAGACCAAGAATAATCGTGCCGGCTATGACCCCAAGTGCCATGAACCTGAGGTGCTGCAGGAAGAAGTCAACCGCATGCTGGACTTTGTAGTAGACCGGGTTATTGCCGAAGTTGATGCCAGGGAATGATATGAACGGGTCCTGCGTCAGGGACAGTTTTCCGGTGGTTGGAGGAACCTTGAAAACGAAGAGCAGATCCAGTCCGCCTTCTACAGGCATGAAACCTGCAACACTATTGGCATTGCGACCGTTGTACGAGAAATTGTTGTCCCACCAGTAGATGGCCCTGGAGCCACTTATCTTTGTGCCGGGAGCAATCGCAAAACCATTGCCGATCTTGTGATGTTCATCATAGGCGCTGATATGGTTGAACAGCATCGCAAGCTTCCCTTCAGTTGCATTAATGGATTGAACCAGGATGACGTAGAAGGAAAGACCAAGTTTCATGGGAACTGTAAATGCCAGGCTGAACGTCATTTCCAGGGTTGAGCCTGTAATGTCTGAGAATGTCGCATTCTGGCTGAGGGTTCTGTTGATTAGGCTGATGTTGGAAACGCTTCCACGGTACTTCGTGATGTTTATGTATGCTTCAGCGGGAATAGGCCTCCTCAGGTCATTAGTGACCTTTATGTCGCCCGTGAGGTTCTCGACCAGGTTTTCAACCTCAGGGTAAAGCGACTCGTTTACGGGCATAAGGGAGAGATCTGACTCATAAGATACTCCACCTGAAATGTTTGTGACTCTCCAGGCCTGATTTTCGAACCTGGAGCCAACTACACCAACCGGGGATACAAGGATTATGCCGCTGTAGGAAATGTTAGCAGTTACGGTTTTCGTGACATTGACAGTAATCTGGGGGTTAGTTCCAAGATTGATATTCTGCTGGTTTTCCTGGTCAAACGCATATGCTGACGGCATGCACATAGGCAATGCCAGAAGTACAGCAAGAGTTACAGCGATAACCAGTTTGTGCACACCTGTAAACATGCAGAGATATTAATTGATTTTTGGTACAAAGAGATGTAAAATATCTCTGGATCAGCTGAACTCCTCTTCCAGTTCAAGAAGTACCTGCGTGAGTACCTCCTCAAATGTGATCCCGGTAAATTCTCTCAGGCCACCTATCTCCGTCCTGAGTTTGGCCACATAAGTTTCTCCGTCCCTGTCAAATTCAACGTTACAGATAAGTTCCTGCATATGGGATCAAGCCTGTGATGATCAAGCTGTAATTATATCTTTTCCATTGAAATACCGGATGCTGACTTTACTGGGCAAAGATTTTAGGGGGGGCGGGATTATTGAGCATGCTTCTTGTCAGGTATTCTGAGATAGGGCTGAAGGGGCATTATGCCAGGTCAAGGATGGAGAACCTTCTTGTAAGGAATATCTCAATGTCACTGGAATCTTCTGCAATAGCGCATTCAATAAGCAAGGAGCAGGGAAGAATCTACATAGAAACCTCTGAAAACGAGAAGGCCATTGAGAGGGTTAGGCACATCTTCGGCGTCAAGTCCGTTTCTGTGGTGGAGATGCATACCTTTGACGGCATTGATGACTTGCGCAAGCTGGCAGTGGAGAAATTCTCCCAAAAGGTATCAGGCAAGAGGTTTGCCGTAAGGGCCAGGAGGACGGGAACCCACCCCTTCACCTCGCTTGAACTGGAAAGAATAGTGGGGGAAGATCTTCTCCCTTTCGCCAACTCCGTGTCCCTTGCAGATCCGGAAATCACAGTGTACCTGGAAGTGAGGGAAAAGAGGCTGTACATCTTTTCAGACATCGTGGGCGGCCCTGGTGGACTTCCGCTTGGTTCAGAGGGAAAAATGACCGCGCTCGTATCCGGGGGAATAGACTCCCCGGTGGCGGCCTGGACCATGATGAAGAGGGGATGCAGGGTAGATCTTGTATTCGTGGCGCTTGCCGATCCCCTGGATACGGAAACGTTCCTCACGCAGGCCGGTAAACTGATTTCTGGCTATTCATGGGGCTACGATCCCAGAATTTGGATCGTGAACGGTTCAGATCTCGTGGAGGAGCTAACTTCAGGCAAATTCAGGTATCCGAATGTCTCATTCAAGAGGATACTTTACCTCATAGCAGAGAAGATTGCGAGAAGGGAGGAATCCCTTGGCTTGATCACGGGAGAATCTCTGGGACAGGTATCTTCGCAGACTCCCGAGAATTTGAGAACACTTTCGCTGAACTTGTCCCTTCCGGTATACAGGCCTCTCATCGGAATGGACAAGGACGAAATCGTCAGGATCTCCAGGGAGTGGGATCTAATGCCGGGGTCCAGCCTGGGAGAATTCTGTTCGCTCTTTGCAGATAGTGCCAGCCTCAACGTGACACCTGAGCAGCTAGAAGCCGAACCCATCAACGACGGATTGATCGAATCCCTCATATCGGGGGGAGAAGAAATCAGGGGCAGTGAAATCAAGCAATACCTGGAATCCAGAAATATGCAGGACCTTACAATCCCGGATAAATTGTCCGGTGCCGTAGTGATTGATATGAGGAGCAGGGAAAAATTTGAGAAATGGCACTATCCCGGAGCTGTATCGGTCAGGCTCAAGGATCTTGATCAGTTTGCCAAGGGACTTGACAGGGAGAAGCAGGTCGTTCTTTACTGCAGCAAGGGACTTCAGAGTGCACATGCAGCAGCAAGGTTGAGGAAAGAAGGGTTCAACGCATTTTACACCGATGAGGAGACAATCAGGGATTCGAAGCGATTTCAGTGAGCCTTAGGCTGTTTTTCCTGCCTCTCTCATGGCAATACGCACTGCTTCCTCCTCGCTGCCAGCATGAAAAAGATATCCTGCTTTTCCCCCGGAATCACTGATGTCCTCCCTGTAAAGCAATACAAGGGGCTTTCCCTCCGAAAGGGCGAAATGAGACTCGGAAGCAGTCCCATGATCACCGTCAATTGCTATTACCGCATCTCCCGCCCTGACAACAAGGAAGTTTCTTGCAAAGCCGATTCCAGTGGGAATCGCGGCTGTAAGGTATTGGTTTGCAGAGGTTCTGTCACTTCCTGGCAGTATCCCGATGCAGACTCCGCCGGCAGACCTGACACCTCTTGCAACACCCTCCATCACTCCGGTGAGCCCGCCACAGATGACTACGGCTCCTTCGCCGGCGAGCAGCGTCCCAATCTTGACCGCAGAATCATAAACAGCGTCAGAACACCTGGTTCCGCCGATCACAGAAATATTTACCATCGTCATGGTAATTGTTTTTGGAAATAAGTCTTAGTTGCTTTTCAAGTCAGGAAAGATTTAATTTCTGCCTGTCATGCAATGCCCGTCATATGGTGATAACGCAGAAGAGACCCGTTGAGGAACTTTCACCCGTGGAGGTCGATGAGATATTCGAGGAAAGCGGCAGGGAGAGCCTGGTAATCCTGGATGTCAGGGAACAGTGGGAATATGAGAGTGACACCGGGCATGTAAAGGGGTCGCTCCTGATCCCGATGAACCAGGTTCCTGAAAACATGGAATTGATTTCCTCACTTGCAGGCAGGAAGATTGGGGTGATATGCAACAGCGGGGAAAGGAGCTACCATGTATGCAGGTATCTCCAGCAGAACGGGATCGAGAATGTATTCAACGTAAGAGGGGGAATAATCCGCTGGCTCCTGTCAGGGCTGGAGGTAGAATACGGGCCAGCAGGGGAGAAGTGAAACGTTTTCATACCTCCTGAAGGGAAACAGGAACTGGGGTATACTTGCCCCTGACAGCAGGACCGCATGGATCCAGGACAGGGAAGTGGAACTGGAGGCGGGAAGGATTTATGAGCCACATGACACCCTTTCCATAAAGGGAGAGAGATATACTGTTGTCAGATATTCTCCATCTCTCCTGCATCATGTTGCGAGGAGAGGTGCCCAGATCATCAACCCCAAGGATGCAGCCTACATGATTTCCAGGTCTGGAATCAGCCAGGGAGCGAAGGTTCTTGAATCGGGCATTGGGTCCGGAATCCTGACCGCCCACATACTGTGGGCGATAGGAAGAGGCGGCATTCTACACAGCGTTGACAGGGACCGGTCCGCGGTGGAAACCGCGACGAGGAATCTGGAGAGGTTTGTTGATCTCTCAAATTGGACAGCGTCTGTAGGTGATATTGCAGAATACCGGCCGCATTTCTCGTTTGACGCGGCGTTCCTTGACCTGCCTGAGCCTTGGAAAGCCTCGGACACGATCTCTGGTTGCGTAAGGAACGGGGGCGTCCTGGTGACATACCTTCCCACCTTTGACCAGGTTGAGAAGACCATGCTTGAGTATACCTCGTCTGGATTTGACCACGAGGAGACCTGCGAGATAACTCTCAGGACTCTAATAGTGAGGAAGAATGCAACAAGACCGGACAATGCAGCGATTGGTCACACTGCATTCATTTCGTTCTACAGGCGCTAGACTGCGTTTCCTGTTTTCTCCTGTCGGTAGCCAACCGTTCTCAAAATGTTATGCAACGTTATGCACCTACATTCTGATCGGAACATGTGCTGTCTCAGTCGAACCTGATGCAAGGTTGATTGGTTTCTCTTGACTGAAGAGTGAATGGTTGCTGGAATTCATGACTGAACCTGAAAGGTTCCGCAAAACAATAAATCGATGTGATCAATCTGACATAGTTGACAGATTCTAGAACCCTCTTTCAGGAGTCCAGTGACGTCTTCCCGGGAGGCGTGAATTCACCCGCCAGGTCATTCCGCCCATATCCCCTCTTCATGAGGTCTGGAAAGGGGGCCAGAGTGACTGACACTGATGGGATGGATTACATAGACTATTGCCTTGGGTATGGTCCGCTCATTCTTGGCCACGCCAACCCGAAAGTTGCAGAATCGATCAGCAAGCAGGCCCGGAGGTCGATACTTCTCGGTACCCCTACAGAGTTGGAAACTATGCTTGCAGTGAAAATTCGTGATGCGATCCCGAGCATGGAGATGCTGAGGTTCGTCAACAGCGGAACTGAGGCCACGATGCACGCGCTCAGGCTTGCAAGGGGATTTACTGGAAGAAGAAAGGTCATAAAGATGGAGGGTTGTTACCACGGTTCCCATGACTATGTTCTGATCAAGTCTGGAAGTGGAGCACTGACACACGGTGTTCCATCAAGTCCGGGTATTCCAGAAGAAGTCTCTGAAACAGTCAGGATCGCGAAGTACAACAACATGGAGTCGGTGAAGGAGATATTCGATAATGAACCGGAGGGGATCGCCGCCCTGATTATAGAGCCCATAATGGCCAACGCCGGAGTGATTCTCCCTGAAAACGGTTTTCTCAGGGAATTGAGAAGAATCACCTCCGAAAACGGATCACTGCTGATCTTTGACGAGGTCGTAACAGGATTTCGTTTTCATTATGGTGCGTATTCATCAATGATTGGCGTTTCTCCTGATCTGACAATCCTGGGAAAGATTATTGGAGGAGGCACTCCCATTGGCGCGTTCGGCGGAAGGAGAGACATAATGTCTGCACTTTCGCCATCCGGCAGTGTTTACCAGGCGGGAACTTTCTCCGGAAACCCGCTGACAATGGCTGCTGGGAATGCTGCTTTGGATGAACTCTCCGCAATGGATTACTCTGCACTGGGGAAACTATTGGATCGCGCTGTATCAGGAATAAGGGAGAAGTTCTCTCAAGCCGGCATGGAAGTGGCTGTGAATTCAATGGTCTCTATGTTCCAGTTCTTTCCCGGCGTTACCTGTGTTGCAAATTATGAGGATGCCATGAGGGCCGATTCAGGTCTTTATGGCAGAATTTTCTCGGGAATGCTGAAAGAGGGGATATACCTGGCATCCAGCCAGTTTGAGACAAATTTCCTTAGCTTCTCGCATTCTGTGGAAAGTATTGATGAGACAGTTAATGCACTGGAAAAGGTGATAAGATCTGCAGAAGCTGAAATTAGGAGCTAGGGGCAGCAGGCTTTCCCTGATCCAGGCCGGCCTGATGTCTGGAGCACTGCTTGAAGCGGGAATTGTCGCAGATGTCATTACTGCCGAGACACGCGGCGACGTTGACAGGACAATCCCCATGTATGAGATGGGCAGTACTGGCATATTTGTGGATGAGCTGAACAGGAGGGTATCATCAGGGGAGATTGATGCGGCTGTTCACAGTGCAAAGGATCTACCGTCAATAATGCCCGATGATCTGGAGGTTTCTGTGGTTCTCAAGAGAGAGAATCCTCTTGATGCCCTGATCTCCAGAACCGCCCTGGATCAGATGGAGCCGGGATCGGTGATTGGCACTTCCAGTCTCAGACGGAAAATGGAACTCCTGAACTACAGGAATGATCTGGTCACCAGGAACATAAGGGGGAACATTGATACCAGGTTATCAAAACTTGAATCCGGAGAGTACGACGGCACCATACTGGCTGTTGCCGCACTTAAGCGGATCGGGTATGAAGGGAGATTCGAGGTACTGGCCGGGGACAGCTTCGTCCCTGCACCGAACCAGGGGATTATCGCCCTGGTCACAAGGCCCGGTTCTCCGTTCTCGGGTCGCCTGCCCGCTGTAGACCATGAGGATACAAGAATCTGCTTTGAGAATGAAAGAAGGATCATGAAATCACTGGGACTTGGCTGTTCTGCACCAGCCGGCATATTCTGCTCGCCTGGTCCATCGCACAGCATCACGGTGCTTATGTTTTCCAGGGATGGAAATGTGGCTGAGAGGGCAAGATTTACGCCTTACGACATGCTGGGACTTGATGACTTCATTGCACATCTTGAAAAGAAGGCTGCAAGACTGGGGTACTGAATGAGAAACATTCTTGTCACAACCAGGCCGGCGGAAAAGTACAGGGAAATAAGGTCCAAACTCTTTCGCATTGTCAATGTTCCGCTAACGGAAATGCAAAACTCTTTCAGCAGGGAGAAGCAGGACGACCTGATCGGCTTCGATCCGGAAGTGATTGTGTTCACAAGCGAAACCGGAGTGAGAATCCTTGCCGGGTCAGTGCCGGGTTTCCTTGACATGAGAAAAATTGTCGCCATAGGAAACGCCACGTCTCTTGCCCTGGGCGAGATTGGCATAACCTCGTTTGTCCCTCATGAGAAGGATTCCATGGGGATCGCAGCCCTGATCATAAAGGAGTTTCCAGAGAAAAAGAGAATAGCCCTCCTGAGAAGCAACAGGCCCAGGCCGGAACTGGAAGTTGAATTGAGAAGGGCCGGGCATATCACATTAAACGTCACCCTGTATGACATTTCAGAATCTGAAGAAATCTCGATGCCCAGCAGAACTGAGATTTTTGGGTACCTTGTAACTTCCCCGTTTGAGGCCGATATACTTCTGGAAAGGTACGGTATTCAGCCAGACGCGCGATATTTTGCTATCGGGAAGAGCACAGCCATGGAGTTGTCCAGGATAGGCGTGGAAGTGTCGAAGCCCGTTGGAAACTCAAACTTCGCGGATACCATTAAGAAAATTGAAGCTTCTTTCCAGACAGCACAATAGCGGGGGATGGATTTGAACCATCGGTCTACGGGTTATGAGCCCGTCGGGATCTCCTAACTACCCCACCCCGCTTCGTGGCGGTCATTGAACAAGACGATATAATTGTGTCGAACACAGAAACATACAGATCAAGCAATCACGATGAAAGCCGATCGTGCCGGAATGATTTATCGCAGAATTAAATCCCGGGGTTGTGAATTGCCGTTGATCCTTTATTCCAAGATATCACCAAAGGACTCCCTGATCTTCCTGCCCTTCTCTTCCCGCTTGAAGCGTTCAAGATACTGGTAAACGGTCCTGTGCTTTCTCCCGTTGATAATCATGCGGATGGCTTCCATGGCAAATGGTAATGAGGTAAGGTTTCCTATGATCGATACGGTATCCCCGTAGACGCAGATGTGGGCATCGGTAAGCATCTCAATGGTTCTCCTGGTCCTCCCGCTCCTTCCTATGATACGTCCCTTTATCTCCACGATCCTGTGACTTCCTGCTTTGGCAAACTCCCTCAGTGGAATGACTGCAAGCTGCATGCCCTCGCTGTAGAGCATCGATGCCTTCTCGGGGTTGAAACCTCTCCCCACAGCCCTTATCACCTCTGGTGCAAGTGCAGCAAGGATTGGATCTCCATTCTGGAAAATGTGGATCTCCCCGTTCTGCGAGTCTACAATCAGCCTGACCCTCCCCCCTTCCTCTATCCGCTTCTTAGTCTCCCCATTCTTTCCCAGAAGCACTGGAACCCGATCTATTGGTATCCTTACAATGGACAGCGGTTCATTCATCTTGTGTCACCTGATTCAGCAAACTCTCGCTGTTTGCACCGACTCCCTCCTTGATGAAGAATCTTGTGATATTCTTTATGTCTCTCTCCAGGAATTCCATCGCCATTGGATGCTTGATGCTTACGCTCTGTCCAACGTCAATGACACACACCCGCTTCCTGTAATAGAGCAGGTTGTACTCGCTAAGGTCTCCGTGAATGAGCCCGGCCCGCTGATACATCCTCTTCATGATTTCCGCCACCTGCCTGTAGCTGTCCTCTGGATCAGGATCATAGTTCTTGATCATTGGAGCGGGTCTTGATTCAGTTCCAATGTATTTCATCACGAGAACGTTTCCCTGAAGATAGAACGGTCTTGGCACAAAGATCCCTGCGTTTGTCATTCCAATGAGGTTTGCATATTCCTTCCTCGCCCAGAGAAAGACGACCCTGGACCTGTCCCTTCTTTCCCTCTCAAAGCGGGAGTCGCCTGCGATATACTTCTCAATGTTTGAAAACTGAAGCGTACTCATCCTGTAAATCTTGATTGCAACCTTCTCATTCTTCTTTGTGGCCTTGAAAACAATAGATTCCTTTCCACTGGAAATTGGGTAGTCCACCGACTCAATGCCGAAATTCTTTATGGCAGTGTACAGGTTGAGCAATGTGCGCCTGTCGAAAACCTTGCCCTCTGTCTTCCTTCCAACTTCGTAAGAGTGCCTGAACTCGCCAGACCTTATCAGAGTCTGCAGAGCTGATAATTCTTCTTCCTCAGTCTGCACTTATGAACATTACCTCCCTGTAATTAGCTTTGCAATGAAAGCCGTTTCTACTTGAAAATATCTATCACCTGGGGGAGAAGCCGGTTACGGCTGAGGTAGCTGGCCTGCGTCTGCGTATAACGATAGACTACGTCAGCCTTCTCGTTCTGGAATTCCCACGGTTTCACGATCACGAGATCGTTCTCCCTTATCCACATTCTCTTCCTCATCTTGCCTGGTATCCTGGATGATCTGGTATAGCCATCCTCACACATGACCGTGAGTCTTGACGCGCCGGACAGCTTCTCGACAAGACCGAACATCTCCCCCTTCTTCATGTTGGGGAGTATGACGCGGACATTAGTATCAGATTCCTGACTAGAACGGTAATTTGACATCGTGGATGTGCCGTATCCCAGTACAGAATATAAATATACTTAGCTGACGCTGATTTTCAGCCTAAATAGCAAAACAAAAATAAAATTAATCGGGTAAGGAATATCACTGCTTTACAGAGATGTTCTTTATGGGAAAGAACCTCTGTATCGTATCCCTGAAGAGTTTTATGTTCCTGCCCTCTTTCCCGATTACTTTACCGATCCCTTCCTGTTCGACAACTACCTGGATCTCGGTGAGCCCCTCTTTCCATGTGATGTAAATTTCCTTGATCCCAAACCGTATAAGCAGGTTTCTCACAAATGTCAGCAGATCCCTGGACTGTTCCGCCATGAGAATGTGCTTGCCAGTTTTCTCCCTCAGCCTGGCAACAAGATCCCCGCCGTGCTTGAAGATTTCCCCAATCCTTTTCTCCCCCACGACGTAGACGATCATGTCTTCATTTTCCAGGTATTCCTTGACTTCGGTTCTCGCGAGCCTTTCAAACAGGACTATGTTTTCCATCATCCTGTTGTCGATGGTTACTTCCTTCATCCCTATCCCGTTTCACTCCTTCTTTGGCCCGTGATAAACCAGATTCACTGAGCCCGTTCCTAGCGTTATAGGCTGCCCGACAATGATGTTTTCTGCGACCCCGGACAGCAAGTCGACTTCGCCCATCAGTCCCGCCCTGAGAAGATGTTTTGTTGTGATCTCAAATGCAGCCCTTGCCAGGACACTGCTCTTCCTTCCCGAGATCCCCTGTCTGCCCACTGCCCTGATGGAACCGGTGAATGACATCATGTCTGCAACTAGCATGAGGTGCCTCTTGTCAACTTCGAGACCCTGTTCCTCAAGCGTTCTTTCAGCTTCAAGAAAAACTGCTTCCCTTGCCGCCTCTATGCCGAGCACGTTAGCTATCTCCACGATGTCGTTTGTATAGGTTCTGTACGGATCAATATTCTCTATCTGGAGCACTTCCTTCAGGTTTGACCCCTGTGTATACAATACGTATTCGCCTGAGTCCTTTTCAGCCCTCGCGATCGCCCTCTTGATCCCTGGAACACCCTTGATCGTCAGGATCTTGAGCTGCTCCTGGACCTGGTAGAGTTTCTTGTAGGATTCCTGCTGTGGTTTGATCTCCACCGTATGTTTTTCCATGTCTGGTTTAAGGTTGACCTGTTTCACGCTGTCAAGCGCGGAGAGTATGTCCTCAAATGCAACGAGTCTCTCCTTCATCCTCGCAGAGTCAGGCACAACAGTAAGGGTCTGCTCCCCTACATCAGTTATTATCTCGGCAACATCAAGCAATGTGGTATTCTCCAGTTCCTTGATAACTGTCGATACGGCAGACTGATCTTTCTCCAGTCCTGCCCTGAGGTGAATTGTCATCGTGGGCGTGCTAGGTATCCTCCTTGCGTCCACAATTTCTATAAGCCTAGGAAGACCCAGCGTGACATTCATTTCTCTTACTCCCGCGAAGTGGAAAGTCCTCATTGTCATCTGTGTACCAGGTTCACCGATGCTCTGGGCCGCTATGATCCCCACTGCCTCATACGGGTCAATTGCCTTTGTCTCCATGTCTGACTTTATTTTCTTGAGTAACTCCTTTGTCTGGGAGGGAGTGATTGATCCTGTTAGCGAAGCCACCTTTTCAGCAACGGAAAGCGGTAGAGTAAAACCAAGTTTCTCCGCTTCCTTTATGATGGAATTTACCTCCTTTGGAATGCTCTCTATAAGTCCCTTTACATGCTGTGCCTCAATCTCGATGACTTCAGCAATGGCATGGGTCTTCACTACCTTGGTTCTTGTTGAAAGCTTGAAGTCCGATGTCGGTTTTGGGTTTATCTCCTCTGCCGAGTCAATGGAAATTATCCCTTTGAGGTCACTCTTCTTCTTTGAAATAAGTCCCTTCTGTGCAGAGTACTTTGAAATCTTGCTGATCTTTACCCTGACAACAAAACTATTTCCGTCGGGGGAAATGTAGCCTTCGGTAATGTCGGGAGTCGTGCTGTAAAAATCGACCCCGTAATCCAGCTTGCCGTTGCCGAGGATCGTTTCAATGTTCTTCCTGCTATCTTTCCAGAGTAGAACCTTCATTTCGATCCCTCCTTCTCAAGATCCAGCATGAGGTAATCCACATCCACTGTTTCCCCTTTCTCGCTTCTTGTCGGGTCAACTCCGTCTTCGCCGTAAGTGAACTGGATGATTGAGCCGATCGTGTCCCTCACTTTCCTGCTCTCGTCCACTTTGAGGTCCTCGAACGCATTTATGAGTCTTCTCTGCATGTAGCCGCTCCTTGACGTTCTAACTGCAATATCCACAAGACCTTCCCTTCCTCCGATACTGTGGAAAAAGTATTCAAGCGGGTTGAGCCCTGATTTGTATGATGACTTGACAAAGCCCCTAGCGGAAGCTCCGATATCATCCATCAGGAAGTGAGGGAGGGTCCTCCTGTAATATCCCCTGTTGATCCTTCCTCCCCTTACCGATTGTTGTCCCACCATCCCTGCGACCTCAGATATGTTGAGCATCTTGGCCCTGGCTCCGGATCTTGCCATTATGACGGATGGGATGTTGAGCCCAAGATACGAACTTGCAATCTTACCGGATTCATCCCTCACTTCTCCCGTGATTCCCAGGATTAGTATTTCAAGGGTCTCCTCGGTGGACCTTCCGGGCAAGGATTCAAGCAATCCTTCCCTGTAGTTCCCTATGAGTTTGTCTATCTTTTCTACCGCTTCAACCGATATTTCCTCGATCCTCTTCACCGCGTTTTCAGGGATGTCGTAATCCCTGATTCCCGTGGTGAATCCGAGCACGGATATGACACCAACAGCAAGTCTTGTCATCCTGTCGACAAAAGCAGCGGCTGCCGAAGAGCCAAACTTCCTGAAAATCTTGTCTATGATCTGGCCGGAGAATGGCCCGATTGCTTCCTCGTCGATTGTTCCTGTTTCCATTACCCCGTTGACAATTGTGACGTCGGTGTCGCGAGGATCATTCTCGTACTCACACACCCCGTCCTTGGCGGCCTTGCACAGCTTGCTTCTGAACCTCATGTTGAGCCCTTCAGGCAGGATGCTGGAGAATATGTCCCTGCCCTTGAAGAAACGTGTCTCTCCCACAATCTGGGGTTCTGGGAGTTCGCTTGTATCCACATAGCTCAGTATGTGAAGGGCCTGGCTTTCCGTGAAAAGAGGATTGTTATGCGTCAACAGGAACATAGCGGTTATATGGTCATGAATCCCGCCAATGATTGGACCGCCAAACCTTGGCGACATGATCTGTTCGCTTACCTTCATGATGATCCTGGCTTCCGCCCTTGCCTCCTCCTTCTGGATTATATGGAGGTTCATTTCGTCCCCGTCAAAGTCGGCATTGTACGGAGTGCATACGGCGAGGTTGAACCTGAATGTCTGGCCACCCAGAACCCTGACGGTGTGAGCCATCATCGACATCCTGTGGAGTGACGGCTGCCTGTTGAACAGCGCGATGTCCCCTTCGGAAAGTTGCCTCTCGACAACCCATCCCTGCTCCACTTTCTTGCTGTTCTCTTCAGCATTCTGGCTCGTGATCTTTATTCTCCGTCCGTCGGGACGTATGATGTAATTCACACCTGCAATGTACTTCCCAAACTCATCCCTTGGCTCTGGACCCCTGGCTATGACCTCCCTCACATGCTCAATGTTGTATGGGGTAACTGAAACCGGGAGTGTAAGTTCCCTTGCCGCTTTTTCCGGGACTCCAACTTCGTTGATGGAGAGGAACGGTTCAGGAGAAATCACCGTTCTCGCAGAGAAGTTTACCCTCTTTCCGGAAAGGTTCGACCTGAACCTACCATCCTTTCCCTTCAGTCTCTGGACAAGGGTCTTCAGCGCCCTGCCGGATCTATGTCTCGCGGGCGGTATACCAGCAGTCTGGTTGTCGAAATATGTTGTCACATGGAACTGCAACAGATCCCACAGGTCTTCAATAATCAGCTGTGGTGAGCCGTTATCCCTGCTCTCCCTGAGTCTCTGACTGATCCTGATAATATCAACCAGCTTGTGGGTGAGATCGTCTTCGCTCCTCTCTCCTGTGTCGAGTGTGATTGATGGTCTGACGTTGATTGGTGGAACTGGGAGTACGGTGAGAACCATCCACTCAGGTCTCGCCACCTCCTTGTTCATCCCCCAGAAAATAAGATCGTCATCCGGGATCTTTTCCAACCTCTCGCGAATCTCCTTTGGGGTGACCTTGATCCCTTCTTCCCTGAATGTGGTCGGCTTATCGAGAATCACCTTTTTCTGCTGCAATCCGCAATGGGGGCAAACAAGCCTCTGTGTAGCCTCATCCGTGATCTTCTTGCAGATTAATCCTATAACCTCTGGGTCGAATGAAGACAAGTCGTTTGCGGTCACTTTATCCTTGTACAGAACAAGTTGTTCGTCCGTGAGTTTTATTCGCCCACACGCCCTGCAGGAGGCGTCAAGAAAAGTCTTGATCTCCTTTATGAAACCAACATGAACCACCGGCATTGCAAGCTCAATGTGGCCAAAATGGCCTGGGCATTCGTCAACCTTCCCGCCACAGGTGGCACACTTGAGTCCAGGCTCGATGACGCCCATGTGGAGATCCATAAGTCCACGTTCAATTGGATACCCATCGTCATTGTATGTATCCGCAGTTATCACTTTGACCTGCGACATCTTCCTGATTTCCTCTGGAGAAAGCAGGGAGAATTGGATCCTCTGGATTCTCTTTGAAATTCCTGTCGTCATTTCAGGTCCCCCAGGACAAGCCTCATCATTACACCCATTGTAGTCAACTCATCCCTCATCAACTTGAATGCATAACTCGTCTCAACCGGGTGTATGTTACCGGTGTTACCGCAAACTGGGCATTTCAGTACACCCCTTCTCCTTTCAAATATGGCCAGATGCCCGCATGTCGGGTTTCCGCACACATAGAGGATCGTACCATCGCTCTGGTCTAGCAGCCTGTCTTTTATCACCATCGCAGCCCCGTGGGCGATGAGGGTATCCCTTTCCATTTCCCCGAACCTGAGACCTCCCTGTCTTGATCTTCCCTCGGTCGGCTGCCTTGTCAGTATCTGCACCGGTCCCCTTGACCTTGCGTGGAATTTGCCTGCCACCATGTGATGCAGTTTCTGGTAATATATAACGCCGGTAAATATCTCCATCTGGAACTTGTTCCCAGTGATCCCATCGTACATCGTCTCAGTGGAAGTGTTCCTGAACCCGTACTTCTCGAGGGTTCCCCTAAGGCTCTTCTCGGGTTCTCCACTGAATATGGTTCCGTCCACGGTTTCGCCCGTAAGCGCTGCAACCTTGCCCCCGATCATCTCAAGAATGTGGCCTACCGTCATCCTTGACGGAATTGCGTGAGGATTGATCAGGATGTCAGGAATTGTTCCTTCCTCCGTGAATGGCATGTCTTCCTGGTTCACTACAGCGCCAATGACTCCCTTCTGCCCGTGCCTGGAGGCAAACTTGTCTCCAAGTTCTGGTGTCCTGTCGCTTCTGACCCGGATTTTGACAACTCTGCTGTTACTTTCAGACACCGTAAGGATTACATTGTCCACGAAACCCTTCTCGTTTGGCCGCATTGTAATTGAGGACTCTTTCCTTCTCTGCGGGCCAAGCTTGTCTCCACCCTCTTCGAGAAACCTCGGTGGAGAAGTCTTACCAACTAGCACATCTGAACCTTCCACATATGACTCCGGGAATATGATGCCATTTTCGTCAAGATTCTTGTAATATTCCTCAGCTCTTGCCCCAAGCACATCATGTGTTGGGATCTCAAACCTGTCTTCCTGCCCTCCAGGGTATCTCTTCTCCTCAGCAGTGTATGTCCTGAAGAATGAGCTCCTTCCCAGGCCTCTTTCAATAGAGGCCTTGTTGAAAACTATGGCATCCTGAATATTGTACCCCTGGTATGATAGCACTGCCACGACAAAGTTCTGGCCTGCTGGCTTCTTGTCGTATTTGATATAGTCCATGACCTTTGTCTTAACCAGTGGGAGTTGCGGGTAATGAAGGATGTGACCACGTGTGTCACTCCTGATTCTAAAATTTGTTGATGAAAGCCCGATGGACTGCTTGGTCATTGCCGCAGCCATGGTGATCCTTGGAGACGAATTGTGTTCAGGATATGGTATCACTGAAGCAACAACGCCAAGTATCAGGGATGGATCTATCTCAAGATGCGTGTGCTCTTCGCTCAGCAGGTTACCGACCTTGAAGTTCTGGTTGCACTTCAGGCATTTAATGGTGAACGTATCCTTCTTTCTGGCAGATTCCTCGCCATGATCCATCCATCTTGTGGAGTCTCTTGAAATGTATGCCTTGCATTTGGGGCACTTCTCTGGAAGATCGTAGATC
>JAJYUI010000023.1 GCA_021792595.1 Thermoplasmata archaeon
CCTTATGGATGAACTTTCCATGAAGAAAATAAGCTTCAGCAGGGACCTGATCTTCTACCTTGATGACAGAGAAATTCACATGGAATCGGTAAGGAAATCACTGCCGAAGCTTGAGTTCCTGCATATGGGAAACAAGGTTAGGAACTTTGAAGAGGCAGAGAAGGTAATATCAGGAAAACTGAAGTCGCTTCAGTGGACTCCCACGTAGCTCCCCATCCTCGGCACAAGTGCTCTGGCAATATTGTCCTGCTTTCCCTTATGTTTCTCCTGATCAATGTGATCTCGGTCATGCCAACCGCCAGTTGGCTTTGCAGGAGCCTTGTGGCTGCAGAGCAGGAATCAGTAGGATCCACATTTTCATTTGCAAGGAAATTGATATTTTCGGAAGGGATCAGAACCGTCATTTAAGAAAATGGATCGAATCGCCGAAAGTGCTCCACCTGGGTCAGGATGGTTGGCATTCCTTCCATGGTTGCATGGAGAAAGGGCGCCAGCCGAATCAAATGATCTAAGGGGAGGCTTGCCCGGTTTCTCAATCACCAGCGGAAAGGGTGCAATAATACGGGCAGTGCCTGAGGGGGTAGCCTATAACACGAGGTGGCTTATTGAAACGGTCAGGAAATTTACTGGAAGAAAACACCCCTATTTGGCCATGGCCGGAGGAGGGGCACTCTTAAGTTTATGGTCTCAGACAATGGCTGACGTGCTTATGATTTACTTCCGAGATGCTACGGGAGAAACCATGGTACAACGGAGAAGATCAATTCAGAGTTCATTGCAGGATAAGGTGGGGTTGTTAGGGTTTCACCTGAAGAACCTTACTTTAATCACAGGTTCATCCCGATCCTCCCTCATTGCGTAATACACCATGATGCTGACAAAGACCATTCCTACACCCGCGCTTAGCGCAATGGTTGGGAAACCGAAGAAAAACATCACAAGCATCACGATGCCTATCACCGGTAGTACTGGGTACATTGGCATCCTGAAACCAGATTCCTTTGAGATTCCTGCCTGGGCAAAGAAACCTGCATGTTTCATGGGGTCTTTACGGAGGCGCCGCACCTTGATTAAAGCGAAACCTGTCAGAAGATAACTGAGGAGTATCCCAAAGTTGCTGATGGCAGCTATAATGTAAACATTTCCAGCAAACATGATAAGTATCCCGACCAGGCCTGTAAGAATGACGGCAGTAACAGGGGCTCTTTCCGAGCCTGCAGTTCTCCTGAAAAAGGAGGGTAATAGACCATCATTTGACAATTGAAGACAGAGCTGGGACCCGGCAATTATCATGGCAAGAGTTGCTGAAATAGTTGCAGCGAGTGCTGCGAAGTCAACGAGCACAAACAACCAGTAAGGGGCGCCTGATGCCTTCAGCGCAAAACTCAGAGGATCAGCTGCGTATCCGTATCTTGCGGCGGGTACAAGGGCGAGCATGGAAAGCGTTACAAGTATGTACAGGGCAAGACTGATCACGACTGCTGTCATAATCGCCTTTGCCGCGGTCTTTCCGCCTCCCTTTATGTTTGGCGCCATTGTGGCAATGGATTGGAAGCCGGCATAAGCAAACATGGCAATAACACTGGCAGAGAATATTCCAGGAACATCTGTAAATGACGGACTCCCGAGGTTTGATGTAAGTTCCTTCCCAAATATGAGGGCAAAGATGATGAAAACAATGAGAACGCCAACCTTGAATACAACTATGACAAAATCAGCACGAGCAGCCTCCGAGAGTCCCCTCAGGTTAATTCCCATGAGCAGGATTATGAGTATTATCGCGTAGATTCTGGCATAAAACAGGTTGTAGCCCCCCAGCATTGAAGTAAGGTAAGAGCCAAATCCCAGTGAAATTGCAGATACAGATGCGACAAAGCTCAGGTATAGCGATATGCCCGTAATGAACCCAAGCTCACTACCGAAGGAATTGTAGACAAATGAGTATGAGGCTCCTGTAGTTCCAGGCATCTCGCTGGTCATTTCTCCCATTTCCAGTGATAGTATCACGGCAACAAAACCGGTGAGTCCAAATGCCAGAAGCGCTCCGGTTCCGGCTAGAGTGATCATGGTTCCACTGAGCACAAATATCCCTGCTCCTATAATTCCTCCCAGTCCAACGGAAACGGCTGCGGGGAAACCTATCTGCTTCATATTTTCTTCAAGCAGTGTATCGATCTTAATGATTATATTCCTTGGACCGGTTCAGAGGGGGAATTGATGTTTCTGAATTATAACCCCGATCAGTCAAAGTGGTGTTAGGCGATTTTGTTAGTTAGTATTATATAACTTTCTTCATTCTCGAACAGAAACCATACATCAGGGGCAATGCTGAATGCAACCCCATGTTGCCTGCTAGTTTCTGGCGGCAAAAACGATGTAACGGTTCAGTTCGGTGAAAAGATGGCAACGCCTCATCATCCTAGAAGAGGATCTAAAGGATACTATCCAAGAGTACGTGCGAAAAGAGACCATGGATACATCAGGTCATGGCCAGAAAAGGAAGGCAAAGTCAGGTTACAGGCCTTTGCCGGGTACAAGGTGGGAATGACCCATGTGGAAATGGTTGACTACAGGAAGAGTAGCGTAACCGCTGGACAGAATATCTTCAGCGCAGTAACTGTTGTTGAAGTCCCACCACTAAAAGTGGCTGCAGTAAGGTATTATGCCGACGATACAGAAGGTATCAGGGTTATCTCTGAAAAGTGGGCAGACAAACTGGACGATTCCGTGTTTGAAAGAATAACAAGACCAAAGGAATTCAAGCCCACTGAAATAAAGATAGAAGATGTTTCCGACGTGAGAGCCCTTGTTTATACATCTCCGGAAAGCGTTACGGGCATTCCAAAGAAGGTACCTGAATTTTTTGAGGTCAGAATTGCCGGGGACACTGTTGAAGAAAGGATAAAATTTGCAGAGTCGAAACTTGGATCTGAGATCAGGTTCAACGAATTTGCCAAGCCGGGGCAGTTCGTGGATGTTATTGGAGTAACAAAGGGAAAAGGTTTTACGGGTCACGTTGAAAGGTTTGGAGTCAAGTTACTGCCAAAAAATAACAGAAAACACAGAAGGATGATAGGGACCCTTGGTCCATGGCACCCTAATTTTGTTAGAGAGACTGTTCCCCAGGCAGGTCAGATGGGGTTCCAGCAGAGAACTGTGCATAACATAAGGGTACTGAAATACGGTACATCCGACGAGGCATCCCAGATAAATGTCAAGGGAGGGCACCTGTCCTATGGACTTGTGAGAAACGATTTTGTTCTGCTGCATGGCTCAGTTCCGGGGCCATCCAAGAGGCTTATAAAATTCAGGGAAACAGTTAGACAACAGACTCCTGACGCCAGTGATCTTAAGATAACCTACATCTCGGTCGAGTCAAAGCAGGGTGATTGATGTGAAGATACAGGTCTATTCAAACAAGGGGGAATCTGTCGGTAAGGTTGATTTCCCAAGACTAGAGATTCCGGAAAGGAGGGATCTGATTCAGAAACTCTATAGGTCGGTAACGCTGAGTGGAAGGCAACCATATGGAACCAAGGTGGGTGCAGGCATGAGAAGCGTTGGTCACAATTCCGGTCCGAATCATGGGACCGCAAGGATCCCGAGGTCTAACGGCGGACGCAGAGGTGTAATTCTGGCAAACATGGTGGGGGGAAAGAGTGCCCACGCACCAGTTATCAACAAGAGACTCCATGTTGGGATAAACAAGAAAGAAGGAGCCCTTGCAAGGAAGTCCGCTATTGCTATGACTTTTAATGTAGCTGACGTGATTGGGCGAGGTCATACAATCACAGAAGATATAAAATTGCCTCTCGTGGTAAAAGACGATATCCAGGACCTTTCCAGAAGTTCTGAAGCAAGAGAATTGCTTGTCAAGCTCGGCCTTGAAGGAGATCTTGACAGGGCGAAGAACGGAAAGAAGGTCAGGGCCGGAAGAGGAAAAATGAGGGGCAGGAGATACAAGAGAAAGAAATCGGTTTTGATTGTCGGAACAGATTCACGCAAACTGGCTCCTTTCAAGTCGCTGCCAGGGGTCGAAACTGCTACGATAGACACGCTTGGAATCAGAAAACTCGCACCTGGTGGAAAACCGGGAAGGCTCACGGTATACACGGAGACTGCTCTCAACCAGGTTCTGGAGGTGCTTAAATGAGGGGCGACGTGGTGATATCGCCGGTAGCAACAGAAAAGAGCATGTTCAACACGGAGAAAGAGAACAAGCTTACATTCATCGTGAACAGGAAGGCAAACAGGGACGAGATCAAAAAGGCTGTAGAGGAACTATATTCGGTCAAGGTGACCTCAGTAAGGACCATGCATACTAAGGCAGGAAAGAAGGCAATAGTCCAGCTTGAGAGTTCATATTCGGCAGATGAAATCGCTGGAAGGATAGGGATATTCTGAGGTGAACTAATGGGAAAACATATTGTAGCTCAAAGAAGAGGAAAAGGGGGTCTTGTATACAGGAGCCCAAGTCACAGGCACATAGAAAAATCGAAGTTACCACCAAATGGAAACTACAGGGTCGTTGACATCATGCACGCTCCTGGACGAAATGCCCCAGTTATAAGGCTTCACGATGACTCAGGCAATGGTTTCTTCCAGATAGCCTACAGCGGGGCTTATGTGGGTGAGGATATTGTGTCGTCAGATTCAAAGCTCACTACAGCAAGGCCAGGCTCAACTTTTGCACTTGGTTTGATACCAGACGGTTCTCTTGTACATAATATTGAAACCGTTCCGGGAAACGGAGGAAAACTATGCAGGACTGCAGGATCATCTGCAACCGTTATAAGCCATGGTGAGCTTGTTACGCTGAGGCTTCAATCCGGTAAGACAAAGAGATTTCACCCAAACTGCAGGGCAACACTCGGACTCGTTGCTGGTTCAGGGGCAAGAGATCCTCCTGTGATGAAGGCAGGCAACTCTGTCCATTTCTACAGGAGTAAAGCAAAGAGGCCATATTCGGTTAGAGGCGTCGCAATGAACGCGGTAAATCATCCACATGGCGGAGGTAACCACCAGCATGTCGGGAGGCCTAGTACCGTCGGAAGCAACGCTCCTCCAGGTAGAAAGGTAGGCAGGTTATCGAAGAAGAAGGTCAGGGTGAGATAATGGCTGTAAAGAAACAGGCATCTGTAAAATCCATCAAGAGAAAGTCAAGGAAATCGCAGAAAGTTGCGATGGGAAGGGCTCGTGAGTTTCTCTACAGAGGAATGAGCATGGAAGAACTCGTGAAACTCAAGAGGGAAGAGCTGATAGGGATCCTCCCGTCTAGGGCAAGAAGGTCGTTGCTCAGGGAAATGAACCATGAGCAGAAGGTACTCCATGAGAAACTCTCAGGAGATCAGCACGAGGTAAAGACACATGTCAGGGACATCATAGTTATTCCAGCTTACGTGGGTAAAATTGCCGATGTTTACAACGGAAAGGAATACGTGAAGTTTGAGATCAAGCCTGAAATGATCGGCCATTATCTGGGAGAGTTCTCTTCAACGAGAAAGTCTGTCAAGCACTCAGGACCAGGAGTAGGGGCTACAAGATCTTCCAAGTTCATGCCTTTGAAGTGATGTAAGATGAAAGGATACGCAATGGAGAAAATTCCCGAGAAAAGTGCAATTGCAAGGATAGTGGAAGCAGACATTTCATTGAAGGATGCTGTAAACGTGGCGCACTTCCTCAAGGGGAAGCCACTGGAACTGGCAAAGACATACATGGAAGAGGTAATGGAGAAGAAGAGACCCGTTCCATACTTCAGGTATCTGGACTCAGTTTCCCACAGGAAAGGAAACGGTCCCGGAAGGTACCCACAGAGAGCGGTGAAGGCCTTTATCGCTCTGTTGGACAATGTTTCTGCTAACGCTGAATTCAAGAACTTTGACACTGAAAATCTGGTCATTGAACATATAGCAGCCTCAAAGGGGAGGATGCTCAAGAGATACAGGCCCAAGGCATATGGTACGTCTGGAGCTCACAACAAGGATCTTGTCAACCTCGAGATTGTGGTAAGGGAGATTAAAGAATGAAGGAAAGGAAGTTTATTGAGGAATCAGTAAAACGACTTCTCATATCGGAGTACATAAGGAAGGAAATAGACACTGCCGGATTTGGTGGCATGGAAATGAAGAGGACCCCATTCGGTACCAACATAACGCTCACGGTAAACAAGCCGGGTCTGGTTATCGGCAGAAAGGGCGTCAAGATACAGGAAATAACATCTACCCTAGAGAGGAAGTACGGTCTGGAATCCCCACAGATAGAGGTGAAAGAAGTCGATGCACCGGATCTTAACGCCAACGTCGTGGCCAAGAAGATAGCACTATCGCTTGAAAAGGGATGGTCATACAGAAGAGCTGGAAATACTGCTCTCAGGAGGACTGTTGACCAGAAGACGGGAGGTATCCTGATCAGGATGTCTGGTAAACTTTCCGGGGAGAGGGCTAGAACGCAGAAATTCATGTACGGATCAATAAAGTATTCTGGGGAACCAGGAAGAATAGGGATGCGGCGAGGATATTCGCAGGCAAAACTCAAGCTTGGGGTCATTGGGATTTCGGTGGGTGTCCTGGATCCGAATTACAGGCTTCCAGACATAATCGGTCCAGTCAAGCCGGCACAAGTCATAAAGGTGGAGGAAAAAAATGGAACTGAAGGCGAAAGAAGTCAGAGAGATGAGTGAACAGGAAGTCAGAGATACCCTTAAGTCACTTAAGGAGACACTCATGAGGGAACGGGCCTCAAGGGCCATGGGAGGAGCTCCGACAAACCCGGGAAAGATGGGTTCAGTAAGCCGTGAAATAGCCAGGATGAAAACCGTCATGGCAGAGCGGGGGTTCAAGGAGTGAAGGATAAGAATTTTACCGGGATCCCAAAGGAACTCCAGCCATGGGAAGGATTTTCCAGGGATACACAAGCGGTAAAAATCACCGTGGACAAGAGAAGATACGGGAAGAATGTCACAATAATCGATGGTATCGATCCTAAGTCAGAGGATATATTTGAGATAGCCAAGAACCTGAAAAAGAAAGTCGCTTCAGGCGGAACAGTAAAAGACGGCAAAAGAGTGGAACTTCAGGGAGATCACAGGGATGAGGTAAAGAGGTACTTGGAGGAACTAGGGTTTAACGCGGAGGTAGTCTGATGGATCCGGCATATTTGATGAATCTTGTAGGAAAGCAAGTTTCCGTTTCAGACTCTACTAATCCAAGGTTCCTTGGAGTCAACGGTACAATTATTGATGAGACAAAGAACACCATTTCAATAGCCTCAGGTGCCGGCAGGGTTATGATCCCGAAAGAAACCTGCAGGTTCAGAATTACCAGTGGTAGCACGCAGGCAGAACTGCTTGGAAGAGCAATCATGTTCAGGCAGGAAGACAGGATAAAAGAATACAGGAAGATTGGAAGAGAGATCGAAAGGGAGGTTGGCCGATGAAGAATATAGGAATTGCAGTAAATCCGCCACAGGGCGAATGCAACGACCAGAAGTGTCCGTTTCACGGGCATCTATCTGTTCGGGGTCAGATTATCGAAGGGGTCGTGAAATCGAACTCCATGATAGGAACGGCAGTGATATCCAAGGATAGGAGAAGGAAGATATCAAAGTACGAGAGGTATGAAACAAGGGTTTCAAAGCATCACGCACACATACCGGGCTGTATGTCCGTGAAGATAGGGGATAAAGTCAGGATTGCAGAGTGCAGGAAACTCGCCAAAACCGTTTCTTTCGTAGTGATAGAGAAGGTGAATCAATGAAGGGACTGGCTGGCAGACAGCAGAGAGGGCTTCCACTGGGGGCAACCATGACTTGTGCGGACAACACAGGTGCAAAGGTCATTAGCCTCATTGGAGTGAAGGCGTATCACGGAGTTGCAAGGAGAATCCCTGCAGCTGGAGTTGGAGATCTTTTCATAGCCAGCGTCAAGAAAGGCAGCCCTGAAATGAGGGCGAAAGTTGTCTATGCAGTGGTGATACGTCAGAGAAGGCCGTTCAGAAGGGCGGATGGCGTTATGGTTCAATTCGAGGACAATGCTGCGGTCCTGGTCACGCCAGAGGGCGAAGTTAGAGGATCAGAGATAAAGGGACCGGTGGCCAGGGAAGCTTCAGAGAGATGGCCGAGGATCGCTTCGATCGCATCTACAATCGTGTGATGGTAAAAATGATCAAATCAAAGATAAACGCAAGACTGGATTCGGGCCTTCAGAAGAAATACGGATTAAAGTCATTCCCGATAGTTGCGGGTGATGTGGTAAGCATAAGGAAAGGTTCCAGAAAGGGTGAAGGAGGAAAGGTTCTTGAAGTGAACCATTCAACCGGAAAGATCCTCATCGACGGAATCACTTCGGTGAAGGCAGATGGCAAGAGGAAGGAGTTTTACGTTAATCCGTCCCTCATTGAGATCACGAGGATGGATCTATCATTAAGGGGAAGACTTGATAAACTCAAGGAAGGAGCTGCAAGGAGACACATCGAGGTGACAGAAGAGCCAGAGCCTGTGGAGGGAAACACGGAAGTTCAGGAAATACCTTCTGAAGAGGTTAAGGAACCCGAGACAATAGAGGAATCTGAGGCAGAGGAAAAAGAAAAAGAGGAAGAGGCGAAAGAGAGTGACGATAAACAAGACTAAAGTTTCAATGGTGACCCCAGCGGTGAAAACTGCCAGGAAATTGCATTTCTGGGGGGTTACCCCAATGACAGGTAAACATTCAAGAGCCAGGTCTGTTGCGATGCTAACAGTTCTCAGGGATTACCTGAACCTTGGCGACAAGGAAAGGGAAATCACCAGAATTCTTAACAGCGGCGCTGTGAAGCTAGATGGTGAAATTGTAAAGGAAAGACGGGCTGCTGTGGGATTCATGGACGTCATAAACCTGGTGTCCCTGAACCAGACCTACAGAATTATATACGACACAAACGGAAGATTGGTGGCAATCCCAGACGCAAAACACGCGGGATCAAAACTCGTAAAGGTCACTGGAAAGAAATCTGAGGGGAAGGGAAAGTATGTGATATCTTTTCATGATGGACAGAACATTATTTCAGAGGATTCTACGATAACGCCAAATGACGTACTTCTCGTTTCTGTTCCGGATAAGAAGATTGAGCAGACGCTTAAGCTTGCTCCCGGGGCAAAGGTATTCATGACCGGTGGTTCGCACGTGGGGGAAACAGGCACCATAAAGGCGGTGGAAGTCAAGAAATCTTCACAAGCAAATCTGGTGGAACTTGAAGAAGGGTTTTCTACAACCATCGATAATGTGTTCGTCATTGGGAGCCAGAAATTCATGTTTGATCTGGGAAGGAGTGGTGCATGATGGCCATGAACAATGCGACCGATGTCGTTCTCGACAAAGTCACAATAAACATAGGAGTTGGACAGGCAGGCGACAGATTGAACAAAGCTGCCAGGGTTGTCGAAATTCTCACGAAGCACAAAGCTGTTCAAACTGTTTCTGAAAAGACAGTTAGGGATTTCAACATCAGGGTCGGTCTTCCTATCGGGGTGAAGGTTACTCTGAGAAAGAAGGACGCGGAAGAGTTTCTGAAGCGCGCATTTGAATCCAGGGAAAACAAGTTGTCATCCTATTCGTTCGACAAGCAGGGGAACGCCTACTTCGGAGTCTCTGACTACACGGACTTTGATGGAATGAAATATGACCCTGAAATAGGAATTTTCGGGATGGACATAGCCGTCGTACTAAAGAGAAGGATGGGCTACAGGATTGCCAGAAGAAAGATCAACAGAAAACATATACCGGCTAAACTCAGAATAACTAAGGAAGAGAGCATTGAATTCCTGAAGAAGAAATTCAAGGTTTCAATAGTAGGTTGATGAGATGGTTAAGGTCAAACTAGAGCCAAAGAGAAACTTTGGAAGGAAAAACGGATGCAAGAGATGCGGAAGAAAGCGTGGAATGGTAAGGAAGTACGGTATACGACTTTGCAGGCAATGCTTCAGGGAGACTGCCCCGGACCTTGGTTTCAGGAAATATAGTTGAGGTGAAGAGATGAGACATGATCCGTTAAATGACATAATCAGCCAGATAAAGAATGCCTCTAGGATTGGATTGAGAACCATAGAGGTACAGCCAGCCGCGAGGCTAATCGGCAGGGTTCTTAAGGTAATGCAGGACTACAACTACATCAAGAGTTTCGAGGTTGTGGAGAACCAGACAGGGGGGAAATTCAGAATTGAACTTAGCGAGACAATAAACAACTGCGGAATAATCAAACCCAGGTTGCCGGTAAAGAACATCAATCTGCAAAAATACGAGTCAAGATATCTTCCGGCACAGGACTTTGGCATAATAATACTAACCACGACGAGAGGTGTCATGAGCCATATAGATGCCAGGAAGAACGGTGTCGGCGGAAAACTGCTGGCATATGTCTATTGAGGTGCTTAAGATGATCAAATACGAAGAGATAGGCAAAGTGGCAATCCCCCCGGGGGTGACCGTTACTGAAGACAACGGAATATTCGAGGTTTCGGGAAAATTGGGAAAAGTTTCAAGGACATTCAGGAACAATTACATTAAACTGGAGACCTCCAATGATGTGGTGAATGTTTTAGTAAGCAAGCATAACAAGAAGGTGCTCGCTGTAGCGGAGACATGGTCTTCCACATTGAGAACTCTGTGCAAGGGTGTTACTGAAGGGTTCAAGTATGAACTCAAGATCGATTATACTCACTTCCCAATGAGAGTTTCCGTGAAAGGTACCTATGTAATGATAGAGAACTTCCTTGGTGGAAGATCCGCCAGAAGTGCCAAGATTGTTGGGGATACCAAGGTAACAGTCAAAGGTGATAGAGTGCACCTGGAAGGGATAGACAGGAAGGATCTGGGGGAGACCGCTGCAAACATTGAGAGAGCTACGAAGATCAGGCACTTCGACCTGAGAATATTCCAGGACGGAGTTTACTTAGTGGACGGAAACTGAAATGTCAATGAAACCAAACCTAAGCAAGGAAGAAAAAAGGCTCCTGAAGGAGAAGATCAAGGCCGCAAGAACCAGGCATGAGTTCAGAAGACAGGAGTGGTTCAGGTACAAGAGACTCGGAACCTCTTGGAGGAAACCAAGGGGTAAACACTCAAAGCTAAGAGAACACCAGGCCAGAAGACCGGGGGTTGTAGATGCTGGCTACAGGGGGCCAAGAGTAGTCAGGGGGTTGCACCCTTCTGGCTTCAGAGAAGTAATGGTTTACAACGAGAAGGATCTCTTAAAGCTAGAACCGACGAGGGAAGCAGCAAGAATAGGCTCAACTGTGGGCGGAAAGAAGAGAGAGACAATCGAGGAGAAGGCAAGGGAACTCTCTATAAGGGTACTTAATGGAGGTACCAGGAATGAAGATTGATTCTGCGAAGAAGATAGCAGCTAGGCACCTCAAGGCTGGGACTTCCAGGATTTGGATCGACACCAATAGCGTAGATCAGGTGCTTGAAGCGGCCACAAGGGATGAAATCCGGGCCCTGATACGAAGAAACGTCATTCAAAAGATCCCCGAAAAGGGGAACTCTGGCGCAAGATTCAGGAAGAGGATAATCCAGAAGTCCAAGGAGAGAAGAAGAGGCCCGGGTTCTGTCAAGGGAACCAAGAACGCCAGGGACCCACGCAAGCGCAAATGGATCAGGACCATACGGGCAGTAAGAAGTGAACTTAGGGAAATGAAAGCTGAGGGCAAGGTAACAGGTTCAGACTACAGGAAATACTACAGGATATCCAAAGGCGGCAAGATCAGATCCAGAGCACAGCTCTCCGCACAGATATCACAATCTACACCAAAGGGTGAACAGAAATGAGGACTCCAAAGAACTTCAGGAGGAAGAAACACGGTCAGACCGACTACTACAAGAGGCTGAAACTTGTAAAGTCAGGTGTGCCAAGATTGGTAGTTAGGCCTTCCGGTAAGGGAATGTCTGCCCAGATCATAGAGTACGAAAGAAGTGGGGACAGAATACTGAAGACAGTGACAGACAGGTCCCTGAAGGGAAAAGGATACGACTTCAGGGGAAACAGCATTTCTATATCGTATCTGGTCGGATACACTCTTGCAGCGGAATGCAGGGATCTTGGTCTTGAAGAAGTGATTCTTGACACCGGACGAAGAAACATGGTTCGTGGGGGAAGGATTTCCGCAGTTCTCATGGGTTTTGTAGAGGGAGGAGGGCATGTTCCTCACGATCCCTCAATATTTCCAACCGAGGAGAGGATAATGGGTCATCATCTCAAGAATAAGTCTGTAGGTGAAAAAATGGCTGAGATAAGGAAACCAAAGGTTGAGGCAAAGAAACCAAGGAAGGTGAAGAAGGATGCCTGAAGAATCATGGACACCAAGAACTGAACTGGGAAAACTTGTTGCGGAAGGTAAGATTAAGACTATGTCAGAAGCCATAAGGTCAAAACTCCCACTAAAAGAATACCAGATCGTTGATATGCTGCTACCGAATCTGACGGATGAGGTTCTGGACATAGAAAGAGCTCAGAGGATGACGGACTCTGGAAGGAGGATGAACTACTCCATAACTGCAGTGGTAGGAAATGGCGACGGATTCGTGGGGGTAGGAAGAGGAAGAGCAAAGGAGGCAGCTCCTGCAATAAGGAAAGCAATCAACAACGCAAAATTGAGGATTGTGGAGATCAGGAGAGGATGCGGTTCCTGGGAATGCGGATGTGGCAGGGCCCATACAATGCCATTCACAGTGACGGGATCCGCCGGTTCCGTGAGGGTTACCCTTAAGCCATCCCCCAGGGGGGTCGGAAGGGCTGTAGGAGATATAGCCAAGGTAATACTCGAAAAGGCTGGGATAGAGGATGCCTGGGGGTTTGCAGCCGGCCATACCAAGACAACAGTCAACTACTCACTTGCAACGTTCGACGCACTAGTACGGACTTCCAAGATGAGAATAAATCCATCAATAAAACTGAGTACTCCGATCTACGTAGGGGGTGTTTTGCCTGTTAGCAGTGATCAGAATTAGGGGAAGAACAGGAATCAAGCCCGATGCACGCAAGACAGCAGAACTCCTTAGATTGCACAGGATAAATCATATGTCTATCATAGAGGACAACAAGATAACCAGGGGAATGCTGCAGACGGTCAAGGACTATGTGACGTGGGGAGAAATTGACTCAGAGACACTACTGATGACGCTGAAGAACAGGCTTCTTTTCAAAGGCCGCAAGAAAGTCGAGGAAGAATCGCTGAAAGAGGCGACGGGCTTCACCAGTTATAAGCAGATGGCGGACCAGATAATGAAGGGTAAAGTAAAGTTCAAGGACATTAGGGATGTAGTTCCGGTAATAAGACTCAATCCTCCAAAAGGAGGATGGGAATATATACGAAAACCATTTCAGCAGGGGGGGTCCCTTGGTTACAGGGGCGAAGACATCAACCGCGTCATAAAGAAAATGCTCAAGGAGGGGGCTGATCTTAATGGTGAGAAACAGAACAAAAAAGCTTAGGGGAGGACATTACGGAAGAGGTATGAAGGCCGGCAGAGGCAAGGGCAAGAAAGGAGGCTCCGGTATGGCAGGAATGGGAAAACACCACTGGATATGGATGGTCAAGTACGATCCCCTGAGATATGGTGGAAAGGGGTTTACCAGTCACCACCATGGCCGCCCCGCAATTCCAATAACTTTGAGGGAACTTGGTGTAATGCTTCCCGAGTTAAAGAAGAACGGTTTTGTATCTGAGGAAGGCGAGATTACCGAGATCGATCTTAAGACTGCTGGATTTGGGAAACTTCTGGGATCCGGAGAATTCGGCCTGAAATCAAAGATAATCGTGCCACATGCGACAGAAAAGGCTATTAGTAAGCTTTCTGCTCACGGAATCACGGTAGAAACAGATGCAAGAGGTTCAGAGGAATAAGAGAGCAGCTATTCCCATAGCTGTTCTCTACATAATTGCACTTACATCATTCTGGTATTTTGGCAAGTTTGATCTCCTCTCACTTGCCATTGCCGCGGTACTCACTTTCCCAGTGTTCGGGCTGCTTTACCTTCTTATCAGCTATGTAGGGCCGAAGAGTTCAAAATTATACGGTCTTGAGTACCTCACCTCATTGCTTCCTGCAGTCAAGAAGGCGAAAGGGCATGTGGAGTTCAAGTACAAGTTGATGTGGACTGCACTGGTAGTCATACTCTATTTCGTACTGACCAACATTTACATTTACGGTCTCAACACCTCACAGACAATAGATGTTTTCCAGTCGTTCAGGGCTATCTTTGCAGGGACGTCTGGCTCACTCATGGATCTTGGAATCGGGCCAATAGTCACAGCAAGCATCGTTATGCAGTTATTCTCTGGTGCAAAGATCTTCAACCTTGATCTCCAGAATTCTGAAGACAAGGCAGTTTACCAGGGAGTGCAGAAACTTCTGATCATAATCATGATATTCGTGGAAGCTATACCACAGGCTTTTGGCTATCTGGTTCCAGATGCCGGTCTTGTGTCATCGCTGAACGTGGCTGCACCAGGATACGGCAACTTCCTCGCACAGGCAATAATCATAGCTCAGTTGTTCTTCGGTACATACCTGGTTTTCCTATTCGACGAACTTGTATCGAAGTACGGAATTGGTTCGGGGGTCTCCCTATTCATTGCAGCGGGTGTATCCCAGCAACTTATCACGGGCACATTCAACTGGCTTCCCGCGACACTCAGTTCGCCGATGAATTACAGTACGAATCCACCTGTAGGGGCAATACCTGGCCTCCTGTACACAGTGGTTAACGCTCCCGCTTCATATCTCTTGAACAATGGAATAGAGCAGATCATGTTCTCTGGGGCTAACCCTATGATAGCTCTGCTGGGAACTATTCTCATATTTTTCATTGTGGCCTATTTCCAGAGCAGCAAGATTGAATTGCCAATATCACATGAAAGGGTGAGGGGTGCGAGAGGAAGATACCCGATCCAGCTATTTTACGCCTCAAATATACCTGTCATTCTAGCCACTGCACTTTTGGCCAACATCTCGATGTGGTCTCTTCTCTTCTGGAGTAGTCCGGTACTGAGCCATGTGCCCCTCCTGGGGCATAATGTCCTTCTGGGATCATATCCAACGTCGGCGCAACTCGCTAGTTCATCTCTGATCTCTCATACCACACCTACCGGAGGTCTAGCGTTTTACCTATATTCTCCAAACGGACTTGCAAACTGGCTCTTCCCTATCTTATTGCCGGGGCAGTACGCAGCCACACTCTTTGGACATAGTTCCTTCCAGGAGGCAATGCACATAGTTGCATACATGGCATTCATGGTCATATTCAGTATCATATTCGCAAAGTTCTGGATCGAGACTACCAACATGGGGGCTAAATCTGTAGCAAAACAGATCCAGAACAGCGGAATGCAAATTCCTGGGTTCAGGAGGGACCCTAAGATTATGGAAAAAGTGCTGAGCAAGTATATTCCTGCAGTAACTATTTTCAGCGGTGCTGCAGTAGGTCTCCTGGCTGCAGGTGCAAACCTGATAGGGACGGTTGGTCGTACTAGTGGAACGGGGCTTCTTCTCGCGGTAGGAATTGTGATACAATTCTATGAGGCAATGGGTAAGGAACAGTTGATGGAAATGCATCCAGTCATCAGGCAGTTCTTTGCAGGTGCATAAATGCGTGTTGTGATGGCTGGTGTAGCTGGTGTCGGAAAGTCCACGATACTCGATATAGTATCAAAGAAAACGCAGTACGATGTCATCAATTACGGGACTCTCATGTTTGAGATGGCAAGGGAACTGAACCTTGTGGAGGACAGGGATCAGATAAGGAAACTTAGTGTTGATACACAGGTAAACCTGCAGAAAAAAGCTTCAAACGTCATCGGAAAGATGGATAACGTCATAGTGGACACACACATGGCAATAAGATCTCCAAAGGGATACCTGCCAGGTCTTCCAGAGTGGGTGGTTAGAGAACTCAAGGTTTCCTCATATTTCCTGATAGAAGCTGACCCAAAGATAATCAAGGAACGACGTTCTCGGGATCTTACAAGGCATAGAGATGAAGACACGATAGAAATGATAAATGAGCACCAGCACGTAAACAGATACTTTGCCATTGCATACTCGGTTTATACCGGTGCGACAATAAGTTTCATCGATAACCCCGAGGGAAAACCTGAAATTCCATCCGAAGCTATAGTAAAGAGCCTGATGCCACATGACTGAGTCCAGACCTGCAAGGGCGGCACCCCCGCCAGTTTCACCGGAACAGAAAAAGTTGATGATGATTCAGATGGTCTACATGATCATCAGTTTTGGGATGCTCTTTGTCATCTCGAACCAGACTCTAAGAACAGATATAGGTACCACGGTTAACGTCCTTCTCTATCCAGTGATTGGGTTCAACGGCCTTTATCCTTTGATGACGATTGTCTCAAGCGGGGTTATAATCGGGCTGCTCACATCGATCCCAAGATATTTCTTCACCGACTGGATTAAAATGGGTAAAATTCAGCAGAAAATGAGGGCTTACAATCAGGCTTTCAGGGAAGCATACAGGAAGAACCAGCGTGACAGAGTACAGAAGCTTTCCAAAATGAGGTCTTCCATGATGATGGAAAACCAACAGGTCAGCATGAATACAATGAAACCGTTGATGGTGATGACAATATTTACTCTCACAATCTTTATCTGGCTTTTCTATCTTGTTGACTCCATGCCTTATCAGTTGATTGCCGCACCATGGGGTAATGATATCAACATCGCCACATCTTCAGTGGCAATAGTTCCATCCTGGATCGTCCTTTACACCTTCAGCAGTCTTACAGTTGGTTATCTTGTAACCATGATCATAAAGTACTTTGACTTCGACTACAAGATAAGGGAAAGAGAGAAGACAGATAGTGAATTCCAGGTAAACGAATGAGAATCACCATAAGCGGACCTATCGGAAGTGGGAAGACAACTGTTGGTAAGTTGCTTTCATCGTACCTGGGAATCAAGTTCCTTTCTGGTGGCCAAATTTTCAGGGAATCAGCGAGGAAAATGGGCCTTTCACTGGAGGATTTTGGAAGGCTCGCGGAGAGTGATCCAACCCTGGATAAAAGACAGGACAAACTGCAACTTGATCTCCTCAGGAAGAATGAGGATGTGGTCTTCGAGTCAAGACTGGCCGGATGGCTAGCGGGTACGAACGGGCTGAAGGCCATTAAGATATTTATTGACGCACCCCTGGAAGTCAGGGCAGAAAGGGTTTGCAGGAGAGAATCAATAAGGGATGACAGCGGAATTGAAAAGATGAAGGCAAGGGATGAGTCGGACCGGTTCAGGTATTCGAAGTACTACGGGGTGGATTACAGCACATGGCCGGGTTATGATCTGAGAGTTGACACATCAATCCTGACTGCCGAGGAAGTTGCAAAGAAGATCCTGGAGTTTATTCATGCAGAATGAAGGTACAATAGACGGATTTATTGTGGTCGATAAACCAAAGGGTCCCACTAGCCACCAGGTGGATTACTGGATACGGGAGATCCTTGGGGTACAGAAAGTTGGTCACATCGGGACACTTGACCCTGGCGTTTCAGGCGTGCTAGTGATGGCAATAGGGAATGCCGTACGTCTTATCGACGTCGCGCACGAATTCCCCAAGGAATACGTGGCAGTGATGAAACTGCATCACGAATTCTCCACGGATAAGCTGAATGAAGTGATGGAGAAATTCACAGGGGAAATTTACCAGATTCCGCCCATGAGGTCCGCCGTGGCAAGGAGCCTGAGAAAGAGAAATGTTTACGGTTTAGATATTCTTGAGATACGCGCAAAGGATGTTCTTTTCAAGGTGAGATGCGAGTCCGGTACCTATATACGTACTCTATGCACGGATATGGGGTACCTGATAAGTTTCGGCGGGCAGATGGCGGAACTCAGGAGGACTGCAACAGGGCCATTTAACGAAACGATGCTGTGTACATTGCAGGATGTCTCGGATGCAGTGAAGATGAAGGAATCTGGGGATTCGACATTGTGGGATAAGATATTCCTCCCCATGGAATTCCTGTTCAGGACAATGCCGAAGATAGTGGTGAAGAATTCTGCTATCAAGAATCTTTCCCACGGTTCTGATCTATTTCCCGGAGGGATCAGGGCAATACTTGGCAGCCCGCTAAGAGGAGATAGGGTTGCGTTAATCTCTGAAACGAATCAGTTGCTTGGAACCGGGAAGATGCTTGTATCATACAATGAAGTGCTCGACATGAAGGTCGTAGACCTGGATAGGGTGCTCATAGAACCAACTGGAGTCAAGAAAGATGTCTCGAAAGGTAAACTGGTGGGGGATAGAGGAAGAGAACAGGGTAAGCCATTTCGTGAACCTGGAAGGAGAGTTCGTCCAGATTTTCGACAGCCTAAGAAGAGGGGATATTCCGGAAACAACAGGGGCAAAGGCAGAGACACCAGATCTAAGAGAACTCCTGATAGAGTACGGAGAACATCGCGTAAGAACTGAATTCTCCATAGACCAGGCAGTCATCAAGATTTATGCGATAAGGTATAACCTGGACAAACTCCTGAACATGTACATCGAACAGATTTCTGGGCTCGTAAGGCCGATGGGGATGAGATATGGGGGAGACCCATGCCAGTATCTTAGAAACGTTTCGGCCATGGAAGTTTCCCTGGACATCAGGGATCAGGTTAGCCAGATCGGGGAGATGGGCAAGAGAATATGCGAGCTGAGGTCGTCCCTCGACGAATTCATACGGAATAGATCCGCAGAGGCATTTCCCAATCTCTATGCTCTTGCGGGTGAGTTATCCATAGATCTCCTCTACCATGCGGGAGGGCTCAGGCGCATGGCAATGATGCCTGCGGCCACGATTCAGACCCTTGGTGCAGAAAAAGCACTCTTCAGGCACACAAGTTATGGGGCAAAACCTCCCAAGCACGGAGTACTTTTCAGGTACCCCGGCCTCACTTCACTCCCGTCCTCAAGAAGAGGAAAGGTAGCAAGAATCATTGCAAACAAGGCAGCAATATGCGCAAGGGCAGACCTTCATGGATCCATTATAGATGTTGAGGAATTCAGGAAGAAGATTGAAAAAGAGATAAAGTCGCCCTGAAGTCAGTAACCTTCAAGTTCAGCCTGGTATGCATATTTTTCTCCTGTTATATTGACGGGATACACTCCAGTTAGACAGCCCATGCACAATGAATCCCCAGGCTTGCCTATGCTCTGGGTCAACGACTCAATGCTCAGATACGCCAGTGAATCAGCACCTATCTCCTGCCTGATCTGCTCAACCGTCTTATTTGCAGCAAGGAACTGGTTTTTCGTCTTCATATCTACCCCAAGGAAACATGGGGAGATAATGGGTGGGCATCCAACTCTGACATGTACCTCCATTGCACCTTGATTTCTTAGCATGTTGATAATGTGACGAATTGTATTGCCACGAACAACACTGTCGTCCACAAGAATTACCCTTTTTCCAGCAATCACGGACCGGATTGAATTCAATTTCAGTTTTACGGCGTCGCTTCTTGCTTTCTGCGTGGGCATTATAAACGTACGGTCCGAATACCTGTTCTTGATCAACCCTTCGTTGTAGGGAATACCTGATTGCATGGAGTATCCGAGTGCCTGAGCTCTTCCAGAATCAGGAACTGCGATTACCACATCTGCATCAACAGAATTCTGCATTGCAAGGTTTCTTCCCACGTTAACCCTGGCCTTGAAAACTTCAACATCATCAATTGTGCTGTCAGGTCTTGCAAAGTAAACCCATTCGAACATGCAGTGCGCCGTTTTCTTTGCGGGTGATACAAAAATTGTCTCTATGCCATCTGGCTTTACTTCCAGCAGTTCTCCAGGTTTCACGTCCCTGATTGGCTCCCCGCCAAGAACGTCAAACACACAACTTTCGGAAGAGATCACGTAGCTATCGCCCACCTTTCCAACAGTGAGAGGCCTGATTCCGTGCGGATCCCTAAGTGCAAAAAGGCGATCATTGATCATTATCGCGCAGGAATAAGCCCCTTTCAACCTGCTCATAGCGACTCTGAAACCGTTCTTCATGCCGCTTTCAGTAATATCTCTTGAAATTTCCATCAGAAGCACTTCAGTATCTGCTGAAGTCATAAACGAGGCTCCCTTCTTCTTCAAGTCTTCTTTCAGTTTGTCTGCATTTGTTATTTCACCATTGTGGGAAAGCGCGATGTAACCAATGGAACTTGATATCATGAACGGGCCGGCATTTTCAAGAGTCTTGGATCCTTCGGTTGAATAACGCGTATGACCCACGCCAACTGCACCTGACAAATGAGTGGGCGTGACATGATCCCTTTCGACAAAAACTTCCGAGACAAGTCCCATCCCCTTTTTGTGATGGATCATCTCTCCATCAAACGTCGCGATACCAGCACTTTCCTGTCCCCGATGCTGCAGGGATTTCAGTGAAATCAAAATGTTTGCAAAAACTGGGTTGTGACCTATTATGCCAACAACGGCACAATGATCACTTGGCTTTTGCCCAGCTATAATCTCTGAATCTAGCTGCAGGAAAGCCACAGTGAGCACACCTCTTCTGCCTTACGTGGTAAGAATGCTGTCCGCATCTTCTGCACGTCACATGAACCTTCTTGTTGTTCATCTTGCCCATTACCGCTGTTCCGTTACTCATGAAGCATCACCCAGGGATGGAGACACAAAAATAACATTGTCTCCGCGTACAAGAAGTCTCTGAAACACGTTACTTCCTTTCTGTCCAAGAGTTTCCTGTGCATTCTTGATTACTAGGTTCATGTATACATCATAGCCCTCGAGAACACCAGAGTACAACTTGCTTCCCCTTACCTCTACCATGATATTCTTGTCAATGGACTTCCGGAGAATCTCCAGCGGCTTTATCGGTGTACTAGCTATCTTTCCCATTATAGGTACGAAACCTCGATTGGAGTTGTATATATAATGTTATTTCCAGCATTTGGATATCTGTTAGTGCAAACCAAAATACTCTCCTGCTGACCTTGTGTGTACTCACTCAGGCGATCCCTGGAAACGGTTAAGTCTTGAGATTTGCTTAACCCATCACAAGGCAAGAAAATGAGCAGGGTAAAAGTGTCTGGCAGAAGGCGCCTCAATTTCCGGGAATCTGTCATGAACGTATTGAAGTCAAAGATTTTCATCTTCAGCATCATCCTCATTTTGGTTGGTGTCGGCTCCCTTGTTGATGCCCAGAACTATCACCCGGTAATCAATAACCCGATTATGCAATACGGTCAAGCCTACCCTGAAAGCCATGTCTCTTACTCGCTTTCCTTTTATAACTACGAATATCTTGTGACAAATCTTACATTCAGGATTCCTGCCGGGGCGGTTGTTTCTTATTCAATGTATAAGGTGATACCGACCGAGAAGCCTCTTACTGGTATTGTTATTTATAAGTATTCGCATATGACTAGTGGCACAGTTACAGACGGATCCGTTTTAAGGCTAAATGGTACATACTATACGTACCTGATTGCATTGAATTTGACCACATCAAGTTCTACGCCTGTACCGGTAAATGTTACCGGAATCACGAATTACTTCATCAAGGGGCAATATGATCCGAATCTTTTGGCTGTAGGTTATGCTACATCGCTTGTTGGTGTTGTTGGGATTGCAGTATTTATAACAATCAATTCTTCTAGAAAAGAAAAAGGAGGAAGTATTGTTGAGAAATAGAACCACATCATCATTCGAATGCAGAGATAACATATTTAAGGCCTAGATAATGCACCTTTGAGCCCAAATGAGTTGGCAAGAAGCAGAAGTTAGGGAACTTAAGGTTGGAAGATACATGCTCGTAGACGATTCCCCCTGCAAGATTATGGAAATTACTACCTCGAAACCGGGAAAGCATGGAGAAGCCAAGAGCAGGATTGTGGCGATCGGAATTTTCGATTCACAGAAAAGAAGCGTAGTGTTTCCTGTAAAACACAAGGTAAAGGTACCTATCATCGAGAAGAAGAACGCCCAGGTACTGTCCATTGCCAACAAGGAAGCCCAGTTAATGGATAGCGAGACATTTGAGACGTTTCTGATTCCCGTGGAAGACCAGGATGTTGAGAGGGTAAAAGCAGGAATGGAGGTGTCTTACTGGGAAGCGATGGGAATACGGAAAATAATGTTTCAGAATTGACGGAATTCTTTTCTTTCCTGAAATTACCCGACGCAAACTCCACATACGGAAGTTCCAGATATGTAATCTTCGGGGTTCCTTTTGATGGAACATCAAGCTTCAGGAAGGGATCCAAGTTTGCTCCGGACGCAGTTAGGATTGCTTGGGATAACCTTGAATCATTCGATTTTTCCACCGGATCAGACATTAGCGAAGCCAGGATTTGTGATTTGGGAAATCTCAAAGAGGAATCGGCCGTTGAATTTGCAGTTGATTCAGTGGAGACCGTCACAAGAATGATCAAGGCAGACGGTAGAATACCTATTATGATGGGCGGCGAACACTCCATCACTGTGGGCGCCATCAGAAATTTCAGGAACTGTGGCATGATAATCGTTGATGCCCATTCTGATTTCCGCGAATCGTATCACGGCAACAAGCTGAATCACGCATGTGTTACCAGGAGGGCACTTGAATTACTTGGCCCAAACAGGATAGTATCTATTGGAACGAGGTCTGTTTCTAGAGAGGAATACGAATCTGAGGATTTCAAGAAAGTGAGGTTCATTTCCGCAGAAGAAGTCAGGGAAAAGGGGATAGAATACTTCATTGAAGAGATCAGGGGGATCGTTGGAGACCGCATTTATTTTTCAATTGACATGGATGGAATCGACCCCGCATATGCGCCAGCGGTTGGAACTCCTGAACCCTATGGGTTGAAGGATACTGATGTGAGGCATCTTCTCAAGCAATTTTCAACAGAAGTTGTGGGATTTGATATTGTAGAATTCTCTCCGCAGTATGATCAGGGAAACACAGCAATGCTTGCAGCAAAGTTGATTGAAGATTTCATATCAATTAACTCATCTAAACTTAATCCTTAACTCGTCAATTTTTACATAACATGCCCAGATCTACGCCAAGTGTTTCCACGAGCTCCCTTGACTTTTTAGGAATCTCGCTCATGATTTCTGATTTTTCCATGCGGTACATCTTGATC
>JAJYUI010000071.1 GCA_021792595.1 Thermoplasmata archaeon
CGATCCATGCAGACAGGATTTTCATGAGGATCGCTGTTGCATCTGGAGACTATGTTTACGCAATTCACAACTACAAATCGCTGGAGTACCTTCGTGAATTCTACTCGAAACGCGGGGAGATACTCTCTGAACGGAAGTTAAAGATAGAGTTACCCAGGCACTACAGGCATCACGCGCTTGACAAGGTAACTGTAGATGCAGTGATGTTCGCAGTCAGGAGTGGCCAGGGAATTACTTGACCTTTATCCTGCTGAGTTGCTTGCCGGTTTCTCTCTTGTTTTGCAGTGCCGATTTGCCAAGGTCCAGGAGTTCCTCTGCCGCCTTAACCCCGGCTCTTGCATATTTTTCCACAACCTGACCAAGCCCGTTAGGGCAATGAATTCTAACCTCAACAACAAAATCCCTGTCCTCCTTTTCTCCTTCCTTTACCGCCATAGTGTCAACTCATCTCTATATCAAGATACCCATTATTAAATTCTGCCGACGCGGGTTTCTTGCCTGACAGTGTCTGCGGAAGGAAGAACACTCTTCTCCAGTTATCCAGTTCAATAACAAGTTCCCCTCCTCTGTTGTAAAGATTTACCCTCTTCTTGTCGGCGAATGGGAGTCTCACACGAACAACATGCTTTCCATTGATCTTTGTGTACTGTACCGGAGTCTCACTGGGGAGCGGCCTGCTTGGATCAAGGTCACCATACAGTCCCTTTCCTAATTCTGCCAGGTTCTTCATCCCGGTGGGTTCTCTCCTGGTTAGGTTAATCCTGGAAATAGTCAAGCTTGAGAATGCCTGATCAATTTCCTTCAGGATTGAGTCTTGCGACAGTCTCCACTGCCTGAAGAATTCTCCAGTTTCGCTCTCGAAAATCTTGTTTACTATAAGTGAGTCGACGGGGTAGCCGTACAGTAGCAGGTAAGTGTAAGCCCTCTTGGTCTCATTCAGGGACATCCTGTCAGGCGTGCAGACCAGCCTGATTGAAGTCATTTCAGGATCCGTTAGATGGTTCCTGACTTCCTTGAGGTTGAGGTAGAGAGATTCCATGCTCTCAAATACCTTATCGGAAGGCAGTGGAATCTTTGTGAAGGGCTTCACGATAGGCCTTACAATTTTGGCAGTGGTCCTGCCTATGGGAAAGAACTTTTCCATGTACCACGACATTGCCTCGGGAAAGGATAGTAATTTGAGGGATTCGCCTGTGGGGGCGCTATCCATCACAATAACATCGTATTCTCCGCTCCTGACGTACTCGTCAACGTAAAGCAGTTCTGATGCTTCGTCAAAACCCGGGAGCGTCGCGAGTTCTTCTGATGAGATATAGTCAAGCCCCTGGAAGCTGAACAACCCCGCGAGAAATTCCTTGAGGTCTTCCCAATGAGTGTTGACCGAATCGATCACGCTAACTTCCTGAGCGTAAAGGTTATCCGATATATTCCTCAACACAGACCCAACGCTGACATCAAGGGCGTCGGAGAGACTGTGGGCAGCATCAGTGGACAGAATCAAGGTCTTGTAGCCCATTTCAGCCAGTGTTACAGCAGTTGATGCTGCTACGCTTGTTTTCCCCACGCCCCCCTTCCCGGTAAACAATAGAATTCTGGGTTTCACCTGAACATCACCGGCCGCAAGAAATCAAGTTCATCACGACCAGCAGTGAATCATGTTGGCAGGTATTAACGTTTCAATGTGGTGTTCCGGTTCCAGAACACAAACAGGCGCATATCCGGGAGGATACTCTGGCAGGCCAAATCCACGCCTTGCCAGGAAAGAATACATATAGAGATATTAACTGTGGGCGATAGTGGCCGGGGTGGGGTAGTGGATATCCTTGGGGACTGTGGATCCCCGGACCCGAGTTCAATTCTCGGACCCGGCCTCTTATCTAGAAATGCAGTAAACTGCGCACTCACTTAATCTAAACAAAGAAAAATCCCGCAGCGGATGATCTGTTACGCGGTAAACTCAATTCCCGGAGGAATCCAACTGGACGATCCTTACTACGTTACTTCCTCTGATAACGACTAACCCAAGTTTCTTCCTGGTCTCTTCTCCGATCTCTTCTGCATCGTTGAGTACCATATTCATGTATTCATCATATCCGGCCAGGCTACCTTCAAAAACCCTGTTATCCTTGAGCAGCAGTGACACTTTGTGATTCAGATTTTCTTCAAGCATTTTCATGGGAAGCATTGCATTACCTCAGTTATATTCATCCTCGTCAAGTTCTCCTTCCTTGCTCATAATCACTCTTATGAGCCCTTTCAGGATCTCCTTGACATCTTCAAGTTCACGCTTCATGGTGGAAAGTTCCTTCGAAAGTGTTTCTACATCCTTCATTCTTCCAGCAGCCTGAGTTCTCAACTTGCGTCACCATCCAGCATGATATTTCCGTAGTCCGGAGCCATCCGCCTTTTTTCAACGTTTTCGCAGTTATTGCAGACAAGGTCGTTGCCTTTCTTTGCAAGAATGGTACGGCACCTGGTACATCTCGCTATGAGAGTCCCGAGGGTCGGGCCATTGAGGCTCAACTCAAGGTTATCCCGCACCTTGTATACCTTTGTTCTGACGTAATCGCCCACTCTAACACTGACGTTGTCCCTACCGGCGCTTCTCCTGTCAAAAAAAACCCTCAGGTTTCCCGACATGTTGAGTTCATACAACTCATTCTTTCCTGTCTGAAGCGCTCCAACCGAAACTGTGAATCGGTCACGATCGCCCTTCCTGACGATTCCATAAACTATGTCACCACTTCCGGGCTTCGGCTTAACCCTGTGCGATTCCACTGAAATGACGAGGTTTTCATCATCCTTCCTAATCTTTCCCATGACGAGAGATATCAATTTTCCAGAATCTTCGTCCACATTCCTTCCAGGAACATATTCCTCGGCATTAGCTATAATTTCCCCAGGAAGTACAATTTTCTCGATATTTTCATGTGATGGAACATCCAAATTGTTGTCGCCGTTAGTCAAAGGTGTAATCTGCCAGCCGATTGGGAACATTCTTAATAACCTTTGTGTGAAATCTGTATCCTCGGGAAACAGATTTAAGGATTTCCCCGTTACGGGTATGTTGTTTGAGGATACTGCCTTTTTTGGGATGGCAAGAACTGGATCGATTGAAGGGAAGATTCGGTACCCGGGACTAATGAATAAAGATGATGTCATGAGCCTGAGGATGGACGCGGGGACTAACGCTTACTCCATCAATCAGTTTCGGATCAACTGGATGGAAACTGATGATCTGGTTATCATTCCAGATGCCATAATCAAAATCCAGAGGCCCGGCTTACTGCTCAGGACTCTGGAGGAGATATTCAGGAAAGTCGGTTACAGGAAGCTGATATATGCACAGGGGATCGGAGATCCTTACCTTATTCCATCCCTGGTCTACTGCGGAATATCGCTGTTTGATGATCTCTACATCTCCTCGCAATCTTCTGAAGGAGTGATCTTTGGCGCCCTTGGAAAGAGGAAAGGCGTGGAACGGGACCCTTTTGATGATAACCTGAAATTTACAGAGGAAATTCTTCAGATGACTTCGGAAGGGATCAAGAACCGGACTCTACGTGAAATGGTGGAGAAATTTACCATCTCATCAAAGGCTGTGGAGATATTGAGGCTATTGGACAACAGATACCATGCTCAATCCGAAATAGGTTACCCAGTGAGAACACCTTATCTCAAGGCAAATTCTACGGAATCACTAAGCAGGCCCGACCTGGAAAGATTTAGGAAGTACGTTTCAGAACAGTACAGGAGACCTGAGGCCAAAAATACCGCCCTGATAATTCCGTGCTCCGCGAAGAAACCATATTCAAGCTCCAGATCGCATCAGTCCCTGATCCAGTCACTTGGCAGGATGCGGGACGGGATCCACGAGATAATAGTCACTTCCCCGGTCGGGGTTGTTCCCAGGGACTTGGAGGAAACATATCCTGCTCGATTTTACGACATTCCAGTCACAGGAAAATGGAGCGAGGATGAGAAGATGATGTTGAAGAACACACTATCGAGCTTTTTCAGCAACAATACCTATGATCACGTCTTCTGCTTGATAAAGGAGGAACTGGACTTCATTGAAGAATCACTTCCAGAGAGTCACACTGTTATCCATGGGAGAATTGACAACCAGGAAGACCAGGCAAAACTGAAGAGCGAGATTGCAAGAAAAACAGCCTGGAATCATTCACGTTGCGACTGCAGGAGGGAATCCATGCTTCAGATGGCCTCCTATCAATTTGGAAACTGGATCGTGAAAGAGATAGCAGATTCCAGGATATTGAGAAACTATAACCAGTACATGTTCACGAATGGTGGGAAGGTCCAGCTGGTATTCAACCAGGAAAAGGGGATGTTCTCCATCAACAAGTCCTTTGCCGCAACTTTCGTGAAGAATAACAGATTTGTCGTTTCAATAGATGACTTTAAGCCCACCTCAGAAGTCTACGCGGTCGGTGTGACCGGCGCTACTGAAGATGTGAGGATAGAGGGCGAGATAGTCATGTCTCACGAAGGCGAGGCAAGGGGAACAGGAACAGCCAAGATGACTCCACAGGCCATGGTAGAACTGAACAAGGGTGTTGCAGTAAAGGTGAGGTAGTGATTTATCAGATCCACAATCAGGTTGTGGGTCTCTGTCCCCATTCTGGGACATAAGTGTCTCCCCTATCCGTTCACAAGCATCAGGTTGTGAAGCAGCCCCTTGCAGAACCCCGAGGTCTCAATACGGTCTTTCCTCCTCTGGAATATCATGTGTCCTGTCGATCT
>JAJYUI010000024.1 GCA_021792595.1 Thermoplasmata archaeon
CTTCACTGCCATGTGTTATAATCTCATGAGGGCAAGATTTCTTGACAGGATAGCGTAAGCCATCGAAATTTAGATAAAATACAGGGAAAAACATGGTGAAATTCACCGTGTTTCCATATATTTCAGGCATGATTGGCTGATTTTACAATGTTCAGGAAAGGCATTGGGCTATATCGAGTGGTTTTGGGAAATCCTCGTTATTGATTTGTGACAAGGCAGACGGCAGTTGCCCTGAATTCTGAACTGATCAAAATAATGGATGGAATGAAGCCTAAGCTGTCAAGAATCTCTGGGAAGCCTGTAAACAATCGATCAGACATCCTAAGAGTGTTCATTGACTACTTCTCAAAGTTGGATGACGCAGGCAAGATGGTGGATCATGCAAAGTTAGATGAGATAATGGACGGAGCCGATGGGGGGAGAAAGTGAAGAAGATTTACGATTTGAGATATCAAGGCGGAAAATGTCCTCTGGGCTACGAATACATCGAAGGCTACAGCAGAGATGGTATCCATGTTCATGGATACTGCAGAAAAATAAATTCAAGAAAAGCAAGGAAGGAAGCACAATACTACGAGAGACTTGATAACGAGAGAGCCGAGGAGAGGCAGGATTTCTGGGGGGCAGTTTAGAGGCTTATGGAAATCTCAGGGATCACGGGCGTTGTATTCAGCATTCTAATTGTTGATCTGTTATTTTATGGCATCCTCTATGACATCAAAAAGCACGGATATGTGCCTTCTCGCTTCATAACACGATATCAAGATTTCATGGGTTTATTACTAAACATGGCAATCATTCTTGCTACCCTTTTTGCTTTAACACTGATAAAAGATATTGTTCTTGAGGACAGGCTGGAGGTATAAATGAACCGACAGCATAGATATGAATGCTTGATTTGCTGAAAAATTGATCTGATCAGAATGTGATTCTTCACGATCTGAATAGGAGATTATCTGGAACGAAATGTAAAATGCTCCGACCGGGATTCGGACCCGGGTCGCCGGCTTGAAAGGCCGGTATGCTTGGCCGGACTACACCATCGGAGCAGGCTTGCACCTCAGCCTTTATGCTTATATGTATCTTTGCCAGAGCCAGTTTTCACGTTACCTGAAACTAAGCTCCAACCAGTTTGTACCTGAGAAGAGCACAGTATCCCCCGAATCTTTCAACCATGAGACCGGGCTCGTCATGGCTGCTCAGGATGTGGATTTCCCCTCCGGAGTTCCTTACGTTTTCCATTATTTTCCTTGACTGGTCAGTTCCGAAAACACCTTCCGTCACAAGCAGCCTTGAAACTGCCCCCGCCAGTGCCGCGTCCATGACCTCTTTCTCCCCATAGGCAACTGCTCCCTGCTTGCCGAGGGTACGTATGAATTCGTCCACGTATGACTGTTCCTTTCTCAGTCTTGCCTCCTTCAGCAATCCTTCGCTTCTTTCGCTCTCCATGAATTCGTAAACTGCCCCCCTGTCACTCCTGCTTGTAGCAAATGAGAAAATCGTATAAGCTGGAAGCTTCTCCTTTGCAAACGTGAGGAAATGTTCCCTCGTGAATCCAGGTCCGAGAAGCACCACTATGAGATTCCTGTTCCCTTTTCCCCTCAGTGCATCCGTGATCTCGCTGAAAAAATCCGTTTCCCTGTAACCAGTTTCATACGCCTTTCCTGATTTTCCGGATCTTATGGTACCGGATTGCATCAGGCCGTAGGAGCGCATCTCGAATATCTCAGCAGATTCATCGTCCAGTGTCACAAAGATGGTGGTATCTCTTGCTTCACTGTTTATGGACTCCTTCACCAGGTCCATTTCTTCCTTTGTCCACCTCTCCTTCATTATCTCAATTTCACTCTTCACGGATATGTTTATTGACTGGTGCTCACCCTTCACGTCCTCGCCACCACCTTCGATAATGCCTGATATCCTTAGCGAATCTGCATACTCCCTGAACTCCACTGCCTCAACCCTGACGGTTACCACCACTGGCTTCCTGGAAGTCTCCTTGCTCCTCACGGCATCCTCTCCCTTCTCCACCCTCCTGAAGACCACCGATACCACTCTGTCTCCCGGCCGAACAACGTTCTTTAGCGTCCACAGATCGTCCTCCGCCATAACGAGAAGCTTCACGGACGACCTTGAGGGGTCTTCAGAGAGTATCTTCATCCAGCTTCAGTATTCCCCGCAACTTCTTTATAATGTTTCGGTAGTGAGGGCCTTTCCAGTATATCCTTCCGCAGGAACTGCAGACGAGGAACTCTTCATACGAATTCCAGGTGCCTGTTTCAAGTCTCCCCTTGAGATCTGACTTATTCCTGTGCTCAAGCAGGCCGTTGCACTGAGTGCACCGCGTCATCATAAGCGTCAGGTCCGGAGGGAAGGAACTCGTGAATTCCCTGATCTGCTCGTCTATGTCTGTTGAGCGTACAAGGAATGATCCATGAAACCTACGGGCAAGCATGCTGTCCCTTGTGACAAGTATTGCGTCCCTTTTCGCCGCAAGCTCGATGACCTTATCATCTTCGCAACCTGTTGACACATATTCCGCATCATAACCTAGTATGCGCATCCATCTGCCCAATCTCCCAAGCATGTGGTCAACCATGAATCTATTCTCCGCCATCCCACCTCTTGACCAGCCTGTTTTCCTTCCCGATCAGATCGAGAATCCTGCCGACCACAAAGTCCGTCATGTCTTCCACGTTCTTGGGTCTCGTGTAATACGCAGGCATTGCCGGAACAATAATGGCTCCTGCTCTTGATAATTTAAGCATGTTTTCAATGTATATGGTCGAGAGTGGCGTCTCCCTTGGGACTACCACAAGTCTCCTGCGTTCCTTCATCGCGACCGATGCAGCCCTGGTTATGAGGGTGTCGGAGATGCCTGCAGCCAGCTTGGCCAGAGTAGAACCGGAACATGGAACTATGCACATTGCGTCATACAGGAAACTTCCGGAACTTATCCTCGCGGCAAGGTCCCCATCATGGTAGGAGTGGGTTGCAAGCTTTTCCACATCCTTCCCTGACATTCCTGTCTCGTATTCCAGGACTGTGGCCGAATTCTCGCTCATTACAAGGTGCGTTTCAACATCACTGAGATTCTCCAGGAGCCTTATGCCCAGGATGCTTCCCGATGCACCGGTTATTCCAACCACGATCCTTTCCGCGTTTCCCATACCGTTTCAGTGAATTGACGTATAAAAGGTTAGATTACAGACATGCAGTTCAATGAGAAGTGATCGAAACGGGTGCATAACCCACTGCATGAGCATTGAGCTACCTTCCATCACTTCTTCCTGTTGAATACGAAGTACAGGACTATCACCGAGGCAATTATGGCCCCTATGACGCCAAGGTCCAGGTATATCTTGTTGGGATTCTTGTTTATGGGTACAGACCATGAAAACCCTGGATATGCGCCGGCGTCAAGTGCCTGTATGTTGGTGTAGCCTGAAATCTGGGACTTGTAGTTCTTTGTCATGTTGAACGCCATGGTCATGTTCTTCATTGATGGGAATCCTATCCAGGAAAGAGCTGTGACAAACTGCAGGCCATAAGGATTCAGGCCCGTATAAGAAAGATCGAATAGTATGAGGTACTGTGTAAGGTTGGATGTCCAGTTGTAGGAAACGAATGAACTGTTATCGTACACGCCCTTGAAGAGGCTCTGCCATTCTGTCGGGGTAACCGTAAAATGTTCTGTTGAGGAGACGTAATACGTAACCGACGGAAGGTTTCCGGATGGGGGGTGAAGTGGTGGAGTGTCGGCAAACGATGTTGGAGCTATGGTGAGCAGGAACATTGCCAGTATTATAAGTGGGATTACTCTTGCAAGGTATTTCATTGTGATTCCGTTTGTGGCGAATGAAACTTATTCTTAAAAGGTTTTCATGTCATTCCTCGCCTTCCGAGACCAAGGAATCCTTTCTTGAAGGTTTTCCCTGCAGATCAGACGGCATCAGGTAGAGCTTGCCGGAGAGGTCGGATGAAACACAGAATACGCCGCTTTCCACCAGGCTTCTCACCGCCTTCCTCGTGCTTGATGAACGGAACCTCGCCTTCCTTGCCGCCCTGAAAATATCCTTAAGACTTCTTCCCCTCATGTCGCTCAGGATCCTGAGCAGGACGTCGTTGTCATTGTTCCGCGTCAGTGACCAGAATGCTGCATAAATTATTCCGGATACCGCAATGACAACCTCCGGTATGAAGCCCATGCAGAAGACCGAAGTCCTGTCCACCAGGGTGACCCCATTGAAGGAAAGAACCGCCTCAACCTGGCTGCCCCCATATGCAAGGTTTGTGGAAATCGTCTGTCCCTGGCCTGCCGGATTTCCGTTCACGTACCATTGTATATGGGGCTCATGACCTATGTTGCCCTGCATCCTGACAGAAAAGGTTCCCGTGCTTCCAATTATCTCGGATGCTATGCTGCTTTCACTTATTGACACGTAGTACCTGTCCGTGATATTGAATGTGAAATTCGCCTCATTCCCGCACCTGTCCTCGACTGACAGGTTAAAGCTGAAGATCCCGTTATCCGGGATCAACAGGGACAGGTTGCCACTGTAGCCCGCGGTTGAGATGTTAACGCCTGCCCTACTGCTCGTGACTGCCATGTGGAGAAGAGGTGCTGCATCCAGGATCGAGTAGTTCAGGTATGCCTCACTGGTGTATGTCAGGGTAGGGGGAAATGACAGGTGGGCAAGGCTGGGACTCCTGTTGTAGTAATAAATTCCAATGCTGGAGCTGTTTGTATTTCCGGATCTGGTGATTTCTTCCACGGTTATGCGGTATATTCCCTGCCCTGCCTCCCGCACCGTCTCCCCGTGTGGCTGGAGGCTGGTCCATATACCGTTGTGATCCTGCTCGATTGAATAGCGCATGTACCCGGCCCTCTGCAGCGGAATGTTCACTGTACCGTTTCTTGTGTAGTACGTGAATGAGTTGAAGGGTGCCACAGGAACCGTATTGTTGACGGTAATGTTCTCAGAAATCCTGGAGTAGGTCCCGCTGGGTGTAAATGCAAGCACGGAGATCATGTATATCCCGTTCATGGAGAAACCGGGACAGTACTCCCCTACCGTGATTTCCGAGGAGTTGTTTGAATAGCGCTCAAGCACTGTGGATCCGTCCGGGTTCGTCACATCAATCCTGATTGCCGAGCTGACGTTTGAGGATACGTTGAAGACCATGCTATTGTTCTCAGAATTCCCGTAAAACGAATACTCGCTGTCCCCTGTCATGCTGTACTCCAGATGTGGAGAATAGGCGATCACTATCACGGTGATGTTGCAGAGAGCAACCGTCCTGCCGTCGAGCAATTTGCCCGATATTGCAATATAGTCTCTGCCCTCCGGGAGCCTTACTGTTGCAGAGCCGTTTGTTGAATAGTAGAATTCGCTGGACCTCCCGCCCAGGTGTATCACGTATTCCGAGGTCCAGTTGACCGGCTTCCAGGTCAGTTTCCTGACTGTTGAGTTAAGGTAGGAACCGTTCCTGATGTTTAAATGGAACCCGGAAAAGTTCGCGGGGATTGCAGTGTAGGCAAAGACCTGCGTGTTTGACTCACCTAGTAGATCTGTCGACCTGACGGTCATGGAGAAATTACCAGAAAAGTTCACCAGCCCGAGGGAAAAGTGTCCACCTCCAGCGGCAAGGGTCACTGTCCTGTTCAGGTAACTGGCTACTATTGATGATACCCCGTAGCGGCTCGAGATGTTGTAATACATTTCCTGGCTGCCGGAGACGTAAGTGCCGCTGGATGGCGACATGATGAGCAGGGGGCCGCGGTTGTCGACACTGATGTTCACAGTCTTCTCGCTCTGGTAACCTGCCAGGTTTCGTACGAACACTACGCCAGCGTACGCATTGTCCGGGAACTCTGAACTGTTGAAAGTGATTGCGTCGCCGGAAGAGGAGAAATACTTTCCGTCCAGGCTGAGGGAGGATACGTAGTCAAGCGGAGTGCTCACGTTGAGCACTATCCTTGAAATCCCCCTGGCGGTAAAGTCCCCCGGGACTGTCAGCGAGATCCTGTCGGAAGAGAACGCAAATGGTTCACCAAGAAGTACCAGGGTCCCGTTTTCAATCTCCAGCATGCAGCCGCCGGGAAGCGCCAGGAATGAGCCTTTGCTGGGAAGACCGTTGCTGTACCTTGTGGACGATGAGTTGCCGAGAACATAGACGCCGGTTGATGTGGTTACCGAGGTCCTGTTTCCGCAGGATGCAATGTAGCCAAGCGTTCCGTTGATTGAAGGAATCTCATGATAACCTCTTCCGTAGAACACGATCAGGGTTCCGGTTGCAGTCTCCCATCCGGAGGCCATGCTTCCGTTGTAATACCTGGGGCTGAAGACCTCGCTTATTTCATATTGGAGCCGGTTCTGCGAAACGGTTTCGGTACCGTTGCATAGGGAAACGTTATGCCGGTAAACAGTTCCATTGTACTCAGTGAGGAACTGCGCGTACGCCCCCTCCGTTGCAGCGGATAAAAGGCTGGTATACTGCCCGGAACTGAGGGATAGCTGCGAAGTCTCCCTCGATTGGGACGGTGAAATTTGCCAGATTCCCAGATCAAGGTGGGGACCGAGTATTCCCACGGTGTTGTTGCACCTGAAAATATTGATCCCCGAAGTGTTGTGACTTATCATTCCGTCCAGCCTGCAAGAGAGATTGCTGGATGATACGCTATAGAACATCAGCGTGGACATGTTTGATTCCGTGATGTAAAAAGTTCCTCCGTGATATCCGGACCACGCGCGATCCATGCTGAAGCCTTCAGGGGGATGCAAGAGCACCCTGTCTGTGCCGTTGAAATAATTGAGTACCCTCACCGTTCCTCCCGTTCCAGCGTAAACCAGGGAATTAAGGCGGGTGTCCACCGCAAAGGCGCTGTCCCTGGCCTGATTCAGGGACAGGTTCCTGTCCTGGATGCTGGCCCCGGAAGGCATACCTGCTGAGACAGGATATGGGAAGAACGAATCGTTGGAGACCTTGACGCTGTACACCGTAAGGTTGCTGTATCTCCCCCCTATCCTCAGGCCGAGCCGGCCTGCATAATCCTGCAACCCGCTCATCTTCTGCGGGAGGCTTTCCGTTGAGGAGCCTGATGAAATCGTGAATAGAATGGCGTTACCACCACTTCCTGAAAGTGATGCCGTAATCTGGTACCTTCTGTTAACCGTGGGCTGTGGCCCCAGGTTGTGTACCCCGCTTCCGTCACTCACGAGAGTGGAATATCCCTTTTCCGGCCCAAAGGATATGTTCCCCGCCTGAATATTGCCATAGAACATTGAGATAGAGTCTTCGGTAAGCGAGTGGCTCGAATTGGTGTTCCAGCTGAAGTCTATCGAAACTGTGGCGTTCAGTCCCAGTGACATGTTCATCCAGAAGTAGGAACTCCTGTAGAAGTAATCACAGGTGACCACCAGACCCTTTGCCGTTCCTGATCCATCCACTGACGCAGTGATGTGAGACCTGTCCTCGAGGGAGAACCTGGCCCATGAATTGTTTGAGGGAAAGGCGCCCGTATGCATGCCTGAAAAGTTGTATGACATTCCGCTCACAGCAGGAACTGAATTTGTGCCAGCGATGCCCTGTTGATGGAAGATTAACGGGAATGGAGAAATTACAATAAATATAACAAATGCAATTTTAACAATTACGGGCATCGGCCGGGAAGGGCTGCAATCGTTTTAATTTTGTCGGTAGAAGCAAACTTCAATTGTTTTATAAGGGGTTCTCGCCTTATGAAATCAGTATGCTGAAAGTTGCTGTGAATGGATATGGCACAATTGGAAGAAGGGTTGCCAGAGCCGTTTCCCTCCAGGATGACATGCAGGTGGTCGGCGTGATAAAGGCCAGGCCCGACTACATTGCCAGGATGTTGACTGACAGGTTCAGGCTTTACGCCCCTGACCAGGAAAGGCTGAAAGTCTTCGAGCAGAACGGGTTGCACGTGGAGGGTGACCTCTCAAATCTTCTTGATGAGGCCGAGGTTGTCATCGACTGCACCCCTGAAGGGCAGGGGGAGAAGAACAGGCCGGTTTACCTGAAGAGCGGCGTTAGGGCCGTATTCCAGGGCGGCGAGGAATCATCCATAGCAGACGCAAGTTTCAACGCATACGCGAATTATGATCAGTCGTCCGGGAAATCCATGGTGAGGGTTGTTTCCTGCAATACCACCGGGCTTGCGAGAACCCTTTCCCCCCTCAGGGACAGTCTCGGGCTGAAGAGGGTCAACGCAACACTGGTGCGGAGAGCAACAGACCAGAACGACAGTTCAAAGGGACCGATAAATGCAATTGAACCCAGCCTTGGCTTTCCCTCGCATCACGCCCCTGACCTCAGGACAGTCCTTGGTGACATAGACGTGGAGTCCGTAGCGATCAAGGTCCCGACCACCCTGATGCACGTCCACTCTGTGGAAGCATTGCTGGAAAAGCCTGCCAGCAGGGAGGACATACTTTCAGAGTGGTCAGGCTTCAGGAGAATCCTGGAGATATCGGGAAAGGATGGAAGGAAGTCCACTGCCCAGGTGATGGACATGGCCAGGGAGATGGGAAGGGACAGATCAGACCTTTACGAGATTGCCGTCTGGAAGGAGAGCGTGCATGTGAACGGCAACACCCTCAGGTACATCCAGGCGATACACCAGGAGAGCGACGTTGTCCCGGAGAACGTGGATGCATTGAGGTCGATGTTCGAGGTTGCGGATCGTGAAACAAGCATAAACAGGACAGATTCAAAACTTGAAATTGGAAGGAAATGATTTAAATGGCTGAAAAGAAGGAAAAAGAGGAATACACAATAGAAGACCTGCCCGGGGTTGGCGAAGCCACTGCCGAGAAGCTTCAGGAAGCCGGCTTCGACAATATCATGACCCTTGCAGTCGCTTCGCCCAAGGAGCTATCCGACGTAACGGGCATCGGGGAAGGGGCTGCTGCAAAGATCATTGCAGCCGCAAGAAAGTACGCGGACGTTGGAAACTTCGAGACGGGAGAGGAAATACTCCAGAGGAGGAAGGAGATCAGGAAGCTTTCAACCGGAAGCAAGGCTCTCGACGAACTCCTCGGTGGCGGGCTTGAAACCCAGGCCCTCTCCGAGTTCTATGGGGAGTTCGGTTCCGGGAAGACGCAGATAATGCACCAGCTTGCAGTATTTGCCACGTTGCCGGAGGAGAAAGGCGGGTTCAACTGCGACGTGTTGATACTGGATACAGAGAACACGTTCAGGCCGGAGAGGATCGTGCAGATGGCCACGTTCAGGAACGCCGATCCAGATGAGGTGCTGAAGAGGATTCATGTGGCGAGGGCATACAACTCTCATCACCAGATCCTTCTGGCCGAGAAGGCCTCCGAGGAGACAAAGGAGTACCAGGTAAGACTATTGATAGTGGACTCCCTCACGTCGCATTTCAGGTCGGAGTACATGGGGAGAGGATCGCTTGCCGAGAGACAGCAGCTGCTCAACAGGCACATGCATGATCTCCTGAAGTTCAGCACCCTGAACAATGCCGTCGTGGCTGTAACCAACCAGGTCAGTGCAAGGCCAGACATATTCTTCGGTGATCCAACATCTCCAATCGGGGGAAACATAGTGGGTCACACGGCAACTTTCAGGGTTTACCTGAGAAAAAGCAAGGCGGGAAAGAGGATTGCAAGGCTCATGGATTCCCCGCATCTTCCGGAAGGGGAAGCAGTGATACAACTGTCGGAAGACGGAATTACGGACGTGCAGGGATAATCTCCCCGGGCGTCCGGTGGACTTGAGCCATGTGGAAGAAACTTACAGACAAGTTCTACAAGATGCCTTCGCAGCTCGTGGTGGTCAGGAAGATGATTTCCGTGGGACTCAGCGTGCGAAGCGAATTTGACGAGGACCTGCCCAGGATTTTCTGCTCTGACATAGAGATAAAGCCTGCGACCCTTGCAAAGACCCTTGGCATAGACCGGAGGGCAGTGATCGGGGCGATCAGGTCCATAGCAGCAGATCCGGATCTGCTTAATTTCTTCAGCAGGCTCACCCCTGTTGCAAACTTCAGCGCGAGCAGCAGCTTCCTGGGAATGGGTGTGATCCAGATTGTGCCGGAGCTGGCTGACAGGCCGGGAATTATTGCCGGAGTGCTTTCTGTCATAGCGGATGCAGGCATCAACGTGAGGCAGGTCATCGTGGACGATCCTGAGATAAGCGATGAGCCGAGGGCGTATGTCGTGACACAGAGCCCGATACCGTCCGAATTGATTTCCATCCTCAGGCAGGTGCCTGGCGTAAGGGCACTGGTACTGCTTTGAATCCGGACGGACATGTAGACCTGGCCCTCAGGGCGTACCAGGAAGAAGTTGTCGAATTTGTGACCAGCGCGCTGAATTCTGAGGGGCATGCCGCCATTGAAGCCCCAACCGGCTCCGGGAAGACCCTGATGTCACTGGTATCTGCCATAAGGAACAGGAAGGATGGCCAGAAGATCCTTTACCTGACAAGGACGAATTCCCAGCAGGAACAGGTGATGGCAGATCTCCGGAGGCTCCCGGAATCCATGAGGATAAGGGCAGTGGCCATGCAGGGCAGGAGCAATCTCTGCCTGCTGTACCGTGAGCATGAGTCGAGAAAGGACTTTTCCCCGGAGTCCCTTTCCAGGTTTTGCGGTAGGAGGAAGAGGGGGGTCATGATGGGAAACCCTGAAGCCTGCAGGTTCTTCAATATGAAGATCAGGGAGAAGGAATTCAGGGATTTTCTTTTCACGTCATATCCAACCGCGGAAGAGACCATGAAGTATGCTTCAGAGAATGGGATGTGCCCCTATGAGGGGATCAAGTACCATCTCAAGACAGCTGACCTCGTCGTCGCACCATACGCATACTACCTTAACAGGAACATTGCAGACAGGCTGCTCTATAACATGGGAACGGGCCGGAACAACCTGATCATAATCCTGGACGAGTGCCACAACGTTCCGGATCTTGCAAGGAACTTTGCAGGATTCAAGATTACCGTGGACTCCATGAACAGGGCTGAGAAGGAGGCACTGGACTTCGGAGACCCTGAAATAGACCAGAGGGTGAGAATATCCGATCTCATAGAGATGGCCAGGGGCGCTATAGTGTCCATGGCTTCGGAACTGGGGGAAGAGGAGGACCGCAGGATCATGTTCAGGGACTTCCTCGAGCAGATCATGATTGCCAACCACCTGAACTCTGCAAAGATCTCATCATATTTCCTGAACCTGGCGATCGCAGGCGAGGAGATAGAGGAAAAGATGGAGCTGGATGGCCGGGTGCCCAGATCGCGGGTGCTTTCGGTCGCTTCCAGGCTCATCTCATGGGAGAATGCAGATGAAAGCCAGTTCGCCGCAATAGTCTCCAGGGAGGAGGGAGGCAGCCTTCAGGCCGTGTGCATGGATCCGTCAGAAACGCTTGATCCCCTGAGGGAGAGCAGGACCATCCACTTCTCCGGCACCATTGAACCTTTCAGGATCTACTCAAGGATGACGGGCTTCAACAACATGAAGCGGCTGGCCGTGAAGAACGTATTCCCCAGGGATCGCAGGTTATTTGTTTATGACGAGTCCATTTCCTCGAGGTATGAAGAGGTCAACAGGCAGACAGTGCAGGCGATGAGGGACAAGATCTCCGACCTGGTGACAAAGGTGGGGCGCAGAACGATGATATTCTTTCCCTCCTACAGCCTGATGGAGAAGGTCCTCAGGCTTGGCTTTGAGTTCACCCACACAGCAGAGGAGAAGGGCTCCACACAGGAGGAAGTGATGGAACTCGTGTCTGAGTTCAGGACCAGGGGGTTTCCCCTCTTTGCAGTGTCCGGTGGAAGGCTGTCAGAGGGGATGAATTTCCCCGGTTCCCAGCTGGAGATGGTCATTCTGGCCGGTATCCCTTATCCAAGACCTGATGCCAGAAACAGGGCTATATCCGACTACTACGACAGGGTCTATGGCCGTGGTTGGGAATATTCCGTTACGTTCCCCACGAGCGTCAGGGTGAGGCAGATCCTTGGAAGGCTCATCAGGAGCGAAGCGGATGTTGGCGCAGGCGTGATACTTGACAGGAGGGCCTCAAATTTCAGCAGTTACATAGAAGGACTGTATCCGGCAGAAGACGTGACCAGGGAGTGCGTCAATTTCTTTTCCAGATTTGGCGGACCATAGAAATCGATATTAGTTTACGAGCAATACGCCCTAAAACTGATATAAGATGGAACATCTCGCCGCCGCAAAAAGCTGGATATACAATCAGGTCAAGGCAGGCGAAATTCGCAAGTGGGTCATAATCGGAGTGCTGATCGGCATTGTGGCCGGCCTTGGCTCCATGGCCATCTATTACAGCTTCGCGTTCTTCAATTACCTATTCCTGGAGAAGATGGCGAATGTGTATCTGCCGCAACCGGGGGCTTCGGGTGGAACGACCAGCATCAGCGCCCCGGTGTTCACCTTCTTCCCCTCTCCGGAGCTTCTCCTGATTCCAGTTTCAACAACCATTGGCGGGATCCTGTCAGCCTTCCTCGTTTACAGGTATGCCCCCGAAACCGAGGGCCATGGTACCGATGCTGCCATTGATGCGTTCCACAACAAGGACGGGAAGATCAGGAGGAGAGTCCCCGTGATCAAGACCCTTGCTTCCGCGCTCACGATAGGCTCTGGAGGTAGTGCGGGAAGGGAAGGACCTACTGCCCAGATCGCTGCGGGATTCGGCTCCTTCATTGCAGACTTGTTCCACATGAGCGACAGGGACAGGAGGATTGCCATGGCCTCTGGAATAGGGGCCGGGATCGGGAGTATTTTCATGGCCCCGCTTGGCGGTGCCCTGCTGAGCGCCGAGATCCTTTACAGGAGGGATTTTTAGGTCTAGTCTCTGATTCCATCATTCATCGCTTCCGTAACGGGATATGCAATATTCGGATACATATTCGACTACAGGCCGATATTCACCCTCCCGGGCCAGGCTGGACTTGGCTTCTTTCATCCGACGTCCCTCATCCTTTACCTCATTGTAGGGCTGCTTGCCGGCACCCTTGGAGTGGGATATGTTCGTACATTCTACTGGTTCACGGCATTCTTCAAGAAACTCTCCAGGATTTCCGTGTATGCAAGGCCCGCGATTGGTGCACTGGCGGTAGGAATCATAGGCATGTATTTCCCGGAAATACTGGGACTCGGCTACGGATGGGTACAGCAGCTTTTCTACAACCCCGCCTTCCTGCCTCTCGGCGTACTTCTCGCACTGATCGCAGCCAAGATACTTGCAACTTCGCTCACCATAGGATCGGGCGGATCGGGCGGAGTGTTTGCGCCCGGCCTTGTCACCGGGGCATTCCTTGGTTCTGCTATCGGGCTTGTAATGCATCCTTTCTTTCCCAGCGTCAGCGTGCTTGAGGTCACGATTGTCACGATGATTGCATTCTTCGGTGGAATCTCCAAGGCCCCGCTTTCGGTCATCATCATGGGGACGGAGATGACTGAGAGCTATGCCCTGTTCCTTCCGCTGATGCTGGCAACTGTAATTGCATATTTCATAAGCGGCAACTCGGGCATTTACAGGAGCCAGGTGAACACGAGGGCCGAATCCCCCGCACATGCGATGGAATACCAGAGGCCGATAATGGACCAGGTGAAGGTCTATGAGGCATACAAGAAGGATTACCTTTACGTATCGCCAACGGCAACCCTTCGTGAGGCGATGTCAATATTGAGGGCGAGCAGGACAAAGAGTGCCGTTGTCCAGACTGACGGCATGCTGGTTGGATACCTCTCGCTCGAGGAGATAAAGGAAGACACAAACCTTTCCACCACCACCGTAGAAGAAGTCATGATACCTGACCCGTTCACCATCGGGAAGAACGAGAACATACATTCCGCTCTGGACATGCTCACCAAGAGTTCTCTTGGGAAACTGGTTGTTGTGGATCCTCCGGATAGCAGGAAGATCCTTGGAACCATCGGCCTGGATGAGATCGCCGACGCATACAACCGGGAGATCAGGAGGATCAAGTCCATGGCACAGTGATCCAAAGAAATTATGAGGCATAAACCCATTTTATCGGAATGGCAATCAGGTCTCCCCCCATACTGATCAGGAATTTTGAGCCGGGAGACCTGGTCGACGTTACTGTCCTGGCCAACAGTTCCATGACGGAATACTACGGCGAGAACCTGATCCATGAGCTATATGTGCAGTGGCCGGAAGCTTTCCTGGTTGCAGAGTCAGGAAAGGAGATTGTCGGGTTTATCTGCGGATCGCAGTATTCCAGATCTGAGTCCAGGGTGCTGCTTCTTGCCGTGAGGAGGGACTCGAGAAGATATGGAATCGGAAGGACCCTCATGGAGAGGTTTGAGAAAATTTCAAGGGATTCCGGGATGATGGGCATCAGGTTGGAAGTGCGGAAGGATAACGAAGGGGGGATTGCGTTCTACCGCGGCCTGGGGTTTTCCGTGACAGCGACCCTGATAGCATACTACAGCGATCTTTCGGACGCCTTCGTCATGTGGAAACTGCTTTGATCCAGCCAGGACGTGGCAGGATTTGTCAGTGCAGCCTCTTCAAAAATAATTTATTTCTTGATGGCGTTCAGGAGAAGATTGCTCTGCACTGCACTGGACTCTGAAGAAAGAATCGCCCCGTTCTCGACGGGCAGGTACCTTGTGATCTATGACGAGAACCTCAAGGAGTACGCCGTCCAGTCCATCAATCCTGTGCTGAAGAAGAAGCGCAGGAGGAACGCGTTTGCATGGGAGTGCGTGAAACTGAACGCCGACAGGATCCTTGTCCCGAGGGGAAGCCTCAGCTTCAGTGGTTTCCTCATGCTCAAGAGGTCGGGCATTGAGGTGCTGGTATCCGAGCCGGGAGAGAAGTTTCTCGAGGCCAGGACAAGACGCGCAGAATTCAAGGAAGTCCTCTATTCCTTTGTGGCTGCAGCAAGGGAATGGTTTTCTTCTGCCATAAGCCGCTGAATCAGTACCTGCTGATAATGGTCATTATGTCCCCGTCACGCAGCGGATAGTCCAGGCCGACCCTTATCTCCCTGAACTTCCTCTTTGGACCGGTGATGATCGCATACCGGAATGAAGCCAGCATTTCCCTGGAGATTTTCCTGACTGCTTCCCGCACGGTGGATCCATCCACTATGACAAGCGGCCTTTCCATGTCCGTCTCCCCGGACTTTTCCCTCATGTAAACGCGTATGAGATCAAGGCGATCGTAGATCATCTTCCGCAGTTCCTCCACCCCGACCCCTGATTTTGCGGAAACTTCCGTGAACCCCATGCCGGAAGGGATTCTCTCTATCATCTTCTTCCTGCTGTGAGGCATGTCTGTCTTGTTGATCACAAGAAGCGACGGTACGAAGACAGATGAGGGCCTCATTGCGTCAATGACGTCGTCGCTGGTGATCCTCTCCCGTATGTACACGTCCGCATTGGTTATCCTGAATTCCTTCAGGATCTCCATGATCTCTTCCTCCGTCACCTCTATGTGCTTCGGGGAATGGATCCTGATGCCCCCGGAGCCGGTCTTCTTGACCGAGATGTTCTTCTTCTTCCTGTTGAGAACAATGCCCACCTTGTAAAGTTCCGAGATGATCCCGTCAATCCCCTTCGCCTCAACATCCGTGACTATAAGCACAAGGTCTGAGTTCCTCACAACGCTGAGGATCTCCCTTCCCCTTCCTGATCCCGCGGCAGCATTCTCTATGATTCCTGGGAGATCAAGAATCTGTATCTTGGTTCCCTCGTACTCCATTATCCCCGGTATAACCTTCAGGGTCGTGAATGCAAAGTTGCCCACCTCACTCTCGTTCCCTGTGAGCCTGTTGAGAAGGGAGCTCTTTCCCACGTTCGGGTAACCCACAAGGCTTACTGTGGCATCCCCGCTTCTCGGCACGGAGAAGCCTTTCCCCCCGCCCTTCTTGTGGGCCTCAAGATCCATCTGGAGCCTGGATAGCTTTGCCTTGAGCAGTCCGACATGGTGCTCCGTGGCCTTGTTGTATTGCGTCTTCTTAAGCTGCTCCTCGATCTCCCTGATCCTGTCCTCGGTGTTGCCCATGACCTACGTCTCTTCCCCCTGCGATAAGCTGATGAAAGGGCATCTATTCAAGCGGTTAATCCTTGTCATTCGGATGCCTGTTTTCCCATGGGACATCCAGGCAGGCTGCCGGGAGACCTCCTGCCCTTGGCCATGTCGCTGAGGTACTCCCGCTTTCCGTCACCCGCTGTCCCTTTGGGGAGCCGTGGGTCGGTGAAATCGAAGGCCATGTCCCGGCACTGGATCTTTATCATCTTCACGGGGTCTGGTACATAGGTGCACCAGCTGGTCCCCGGCACATTCCCGCTCCGGATCTGATCGCCATCCTTACCCTACGGGAGCATTTCTTTACGCCCTGGTATTGATGGTCTGTGGATGCGCCCCTGACGGTGTTCACTATCCTGTCGCCGCAGAAGGATAGCTGTACGGGTGACAGCGAGAGCCTCAGGTTGATTATTCCTGGCAAAGTGGGAAAGGCGAAGCGGGCACCGCCATCCTGCGAATCAAAGGTCTCCCCTTCAGATGTTCCGGGTTGAAGAAGTGTTTCCGGGAAAACTGTACCGCATTTGGAACAGCAGCAATGATGAGGAGGATTCCTGAAACCGCAACCGGTGCATACGATCTTTGTCATGTACAAGAGATCGGTTGGGGATTATCTTAACTTCGTTCCAGCTTCCAGTAACCTGTAGCAGTATACCCTCTCAAATTCGAAGGCAATCTCCCCGGCCAGTGCAAATTCGAGGTTACGGAACTCGCGGACCAGGCTGTCCACGTCCGTGAGGGAAGAGAGTATGATGAAGACGTTCCCTCCTGGAACGAGGAAGTCCGGAACTCTTTCCAGGAATGGCCGTGTGACCATGAAGCCGTCTTTCCCGCCGTTCCATTGCTCGGAACCTGGGATTGAATCCATCGCCGGAAGGTATGGCGGGTTGAAAGCTATGGTGTCGTACCTTCCACTGACGCTCCCAAAGAGATCTGAAACAAGCGGATTAACCCTGACAGAATTTCTCCTTGCGTTTCTTTCAGTGAGCGAAACTGCATCAGGGTTGATATCGACAGCGGTCACCAGCGATCCTTCCATTGCACACAGTATTGAAACTGCGCCGGTGCCGCATCCTATCTCCAGGGTTGTCCTTCCCGGTTCTATGCACTCCATCAGCAGCCTGGTATCCTCCGCAGGCCTGTACACGGTTTCCATTGTTTCAAGTTCAATGCTGTGGTTCCTGACCTTCATCCCGTATTCCATGGTTACACCGGAGATCCATGGGTTAATTCACGATTTCAAGATAAGACATTGCCGGGATCGGGCGATCATGCGTGCAGGCTGCTCTGCTGCGCATTGCATGGATTGAAATTCTTTATCATCACTGTGGCGTTATCCAACGGGACATGAGGGCAGAGCGTTTTCCTTCAATCGGCAGGCTCGTGCAGAGCAACCCCGCCAGGATTTCAATTCTCATGGCAGCTTATGTGGCCCTGTTCACCGTTCTGTCCTACCTGAGGTACATGAATTTCTACACGGGCAACTGGGACCTTGGGATCAACATACAGGAAATGTGGTCCACCAACCATGGAATGTTGATGTACGAGGCCGCCGACTACGAAAATTACTTCGCAATCACCCATCTCGAGATCCATACAACCCTTGTCGCAATCCCCTTTGCCTACCTGTATGCTGTTTTTCCAACCCCTGCAACCCTTTTTGCCATGGAGTCCTTATTCACGGCATTGGCTGTTGTCCCGCTATACCTCATCACTTCAAGGATCACAGATGACCGGAGGATAATCTACGGTACCCTGCTTGTCTATCTTCTGTCGATGGGGATAGTTTCCTCGCTCCTGGACGATTTTCACTGGATGACCCTGGTTCCGGTTGAGTACCTGTTCTTCTTTTACCTCCTGTGGCAGAAGAAGCATGCGCTGTCCCTGATCCCCTTCGCCGCAGGCATATTCACCGAAGAGGTGTTTCCCATACTTGCAGCCTCGATAATACTGTACCTCGGCTTTTCAAGGTGGAACACGGGAATGTTCCTCATACACAAGAGGGTGAGGGAGAGGGAGTGGCTGCTTTACCTGGGATACCTGGTTCTGTCCGGAATGTCATTTCTCTTCCTGAGGTACCTTCAGTCGGTCTATTTTCCAGCCCTCTTCAACAATGAAATTGCCGTCTCATACCTCAATGCCTCATTCGATCCTTTCTACAACCCGATACCTTCTGCGAGTGCCCTTGGAAACGGCCTGATGTACTGGGCCATTCTGTACGCGAGCCTGGGATTCATCCCGTTGCTGCACAGAAAACACTTCATCCTGGCCGCCCCGTGGATATATGAAACCGTCTTTGTGCTGCCGAATTATTCAGGGCTTGGGAATCAGTACGCATTCATCGGAATCCCGCCGCTCATGGTGGGTTTCATGCTTGGGCTTACCAGGCTACTGGAAGCAAGGGAAGTCACCCTGAAGAGGATCGCCAGATACTCTTCCATTGGAGTGCTCGCCGCAGCCTCTTCCTTTTTGGTGTTCACGGCGGTAATCGGCAGACTGTTCATTGTCTCAACTGTCTCCCTCGCCGCCCTTATCCTTGTCTTCATCTTCGTGAAGTGGAAGATGAATACCGACCTCCTCTCCAGGAACCCTTTCAGGATTCCTTCCAGCAAGCCTGCACTCGTGGTAACTTTCATCGTGATCCTGATCGCCGCAAACGTGCTTTTTTCTCCGCTAGGACCGGCTGCTGTCGGGACAAGCCAGCACAGTGGCGGTTATGCGTTCGGGTATGGAACGAACCCGGAATTCCCGTATGCTTCCAGGCTTGCCGCCATGGTAGGCCACGACGGTCATGTGCTTGCGTCCGAGAACCTCTTCCCCCTTGTTGCAGAAGACATCCATGCATATTCCCTGGCGAGCCGGGGAACACCCAGCGAACAGCACTACTATGGGTTTCCTTTCAACGAGACAAACCTCCCGGAGTTTGTCTTTGTCGATCAATGGGAGATGGGCAGCCTGCCGCAGTACCTCCTGTCCGCCATATCCAATGCCTCGGTTTACGGGCTGCTTGGGGCAGTATACACTAGCGTCTCCTACCCAGGCAACATTTATCTCTACGAACTGGACTACAACGGCTCGGCAACGATATATACGGCCTGATGTGACCTGGGGCCTGCGGTGATCTGAGCAGAAAAATGTTTTAAGGAACTCCACCTTTTTGGCGGAGGTACCACTTGGCCACTACATTGATTATCGCTGAAAAGGCAGACGCTGGAAGGAGAATTTCCTATTTCCTGTCGGAAGGAAAGGCAAAAGCCTCGAGGAAGGGTGGCTTGAATTTTCTTGAGTTTGAGGAAAACGGGGAAAAACACATAGTTGTCCCCCTCAGCGGCCATATCGTGGAACTGGATTTTCCGAAGAGCTATTCTAACTGGACTTCAGTGCCCCTTGAATCGCTCATATCTGCGGAAACGGAGAAACGCGTGAAGAACAGGAAGGCCTTCGATACCCTGACCGCTTTCGGTGCTGCGGCTGACAGGATCATAGTGGCGACCGACTATGACAGGGAGGGGGAATTGATTGGAGTGGAGGCCCTCGACGTTATCAGGAAGGGGATCGCAGGCAAGGGTGGAACGGGAGAGATAAGAAGGGCAAAGTTCAGCGCGCTTACCCGTGATGAGGTGATGACCTCGTTCAGGGAACTCATCCAGGTTGACTACAACCTTGCCGATTCCGCATATGCAAGGGAGGAGATTGATCTTCTCTGGGGCGCGGTCCTCACAAGGTTCTTTTCCATCACGACGAAGAGGCTTGGCAAGAATTTCATGTCCATAGGAAGGGTGCAGACCCCGACCCTGGGGCTCATAGTGAAACGGGAACTTGAGATAAGGAAGTTCGTGCCGCAGAAGTTCTGGACACTGAAGGCAGTTTTTCACAAGGACTTCGATTTTACGGGAGAATATGAGAAGGGACCGTTCTTTGACCGGAAGGATGCTGACAGCGCCCTGGAAGGTGCGTCCGGAAGCACTGGTACTGTCAGGGAGTTCGAGAAACATGAAGAGAAGATATACAGGCCTCCACCGATGAACACAACCGAGTTTCTCAGGGAGGCTTCAAGGCTTGGCATAAGGCCTTCGAGGGCAATGTCTACGGCAGAATCCCTTTACATTCGAGGGTTCATCAGCTATCCGAGGACCGACAATACCGTTTATCCAAGAGTCCTGTCTGTCAGGTCTGTCCTGAAGAAACTTGAGAAGGGCGAGTTCGGGGCCATTGCAGGTGAGATCCTCAGGTTTGAGAACGTGCGGCCCTCCAGGGGAAAGACTGAGACCACTGATCATCCTCCCATATATCCCGTGTCTGTTCCTCCCAAGGGGAGCCTGAAAGGGGAATATGCGAAGGTCTACGAACTGATAGTGAGGAGGTTCTTCGCTACCGTCCACAGGGAGGGGCTCAAGGAGGTCAGGAACGCGGTAATCGATGTCAACGGTTACGGATTCAAGTGCTCGGGACAGAAAGTGCTCGACAGCGGGTGGCTGTCCGTGTATCCTTACAGGACTGTGAAGGAGTACGAGATTCCGGATCTCGCCGAGGGGGAGAGCGTAAGGATAAAGTCCACCACCCTTGACGAGGATGAGACGAGGCCTCCGGCAAGGTATGACATCTCCAGGCTCCTGAAGACCATGGAGGATCTTAAGCTTGGGACCAAGAGCACAAGGCATGATATCATCGACAAGCTGCAGAGCAGGGGTTTCATAGAGGGAAATCCTGTCCGCCCTACACCCCTTGGCATAGGCCTGGTTGATGCCCTCCTCACCGTGGATTCAAAGATCTCGGAACCGGAGATGACTGCAAGGCTTGAGGAGGACATGGACAGGATCGCATCCAGCGAACTCAAGGTGCAGAAGGTGATAGCCGAGTCCAGGGAGATGCTTGAAGTTGTCCTCCACGACCTGAAGAGCAATGAGGAGATCATCAAGGAGAGGATAAGGAAGAGTGTTGCCTACGGCTCCCCTTTTGGGACATGCACCGTGGACGGCAACGAACTCTCGCTCTCCAGGGACAGGGACCTGTACAAGGTCACATGCCCTTCCAGCGGCTGCAAATCCAATACAGTCCTGAAAATCGTGGGAATGCTGCAGAATACCGGGGAGGCATGCCCCGTGTGCGGTCTTCCCAAGATCAAGGTGATCCGCAGGGGGCAGTCCCCGGACATTAGGTGCCTCGAGCCCCAGTGCGAGTTCAACAGGAAGAAGGATTACCTGGGTGCGTGCCCCAATGACGGGGGAAACCTGATCATAAGGCAGTCAAGATATGGAAAGAGATTCATAGGATGCATGAACTACCCGCAGTGCACCGTAACTTACCCCCTTCCACAGATGGGTTACATTTCCTCTTCCGGGGAGAAGTGTGAATTCTGCTCGTCCCCGCTCCTGTTCGCCACCAGGGGGAAGAGGAAATGGAAGTTCTGCCCCAAGATGGATTGCCAGTTCAACCACAAGAACAGGGCAGATCCCGCGAGAAAGCCGCCAGGGAGGAGGAAGAAACCTGAAAAGGCTGCCTGAGGCCATGGCAATCGGCCTGTTTGTATTCACTTCGGTGCTTGCACTTCTCGTTTCAATGGTGTTCCAGCAGGAAGGGGCAGTTTCGAGCCAGTCCTCCGGAGCGGGAAACCTGCTTTACATACTGTGGTTCATAATCCTTACCCTGGCGTTTTCTGGAGCGATCCTGTATGTTGCCAGGAAGAAGGGAATGCGTGTGATCAGGGGACTCTTCATCATCCTCTCCCTGTTCGTGATATTCATCGTGGCGCTCCCAATCTCTGAACTTCTCGTCACAGCCCAGTACTACCTGATCAATGCATACAGCGACTACGAAATTTATGGCATCTGGTTTGGCATCCCCGTAATCATGGGCTATCTGCTGCTCTTCCGTCAGGAGTGGTACGTCCTGAATGCACTTGGCATGCTCCTTGCTGTCGGGTTGTCTGCAGTGTGGGGGATCATACTTAATGCGTGGTACTCTGCCCTGCTCCTTGCAGTATTCGCCGTATATGACTACATTGCTGTTTACAGGACAAAGCACATGATCGAGCTTGCGGATGCCTCAATCAAGGGTGGCCTGCCTATGCTGTTCATGCTCCCCGGCAGGAGAGGTGCGAAGCTTGCAGACATCAGGGAAGAAAGCACCAGAAAGGAGGGAGGAGTCATGCTTCTCGGATATGGTGACATTGCACTGCCCTGCGTGATGGTGGTCTCCTCGGCAAGCCTTGGCAACTTCAGCCTGTTCCCATGGTTCATACTCCCGCTTGCGGGCGCAGTTGCAGGAATGCTGGTGCTTTTCCTTTCGGCCAGGAGGCCTGCTCCCGGGCTTCCCTTCATAAATGCGGGTGCAATCGCTGGTTTCCTGGTTTCCGTATTGCTTTCAGGATATCTCTGACAGTGAGTCAATCTCCTTGATCTCCGGCCCTGTAAGTGTGAATCCGGAGGCCCCCATGTTCTCTGCCATCTGCTCTTTCCTCTTTATTCCAGGGATCACCAGAGCCCCCTTGGTCAGCAGGTAGTTCAGTGACACCTGGGTAACGGTCTTCTCATGTGATCCAGCAATCCTCTTCAGCGCTTCCATGAGGGGTGCAATCCTGGTGATGATTTCCCTGGTGAACAGCCTGTCCCTCTTTCTCACATCGTCACCGGGAATGTTGTCCTCATTGTACTTGCCAGTCAGAAGCCCCTTGGCTATGGGGCTCCAGGCTATCATTCCTATATTCTCGGACTTCATGTACGGAACCAGTTCTTCCTCAACTTCCCTCTGCAGGATATTGTACCGCATCTGGTTCGACACAACGCTGTTCCTGTCCAGTGTGTGCACCAGTTCCTTGAGCTGGGGGAGAGGGAAATTGCATGTCCCGATGTACCTTACAAGTCCGTCGCTGACAAGACTTTCCAGGGCATCAGCAGTCTCCTTGATTGGAAAGTTGAACACCG
>JAJYUI010000072.1 GCA_021792595.1 Thermoplasmata archaeon
AGTCGGAACTTACCTTGGCGGCTCTCCCAGCATTGAGGACTTGCTGGAGAGGGGTGAGAGGGACAGCTTCAACCTGCATTCCGTGCTTGTCTCCACAGGAAATGTACTGTTTGGCACCAGCACGCTCAAGGCACTTGAGAACCTCAAGAAATTCTCAGACAGCAACCCTGGCGTGCATCCATTGATGGATACCGGCCCTTCCATTGTGTTATGCTCAACGGATGAAAGCCTTCTCTCAGAGTTCGTCGAGTTCAGTGGCATGAAGGTAATTCATGGTTCTTTGCCGGTGAGCGTCAGGGCTGCACCGACTAAACGTGAATCTGTGCAGGCCGACGAGTTCTTTTCGAATCTGGGTTCAGCAAAATGATCCGGGAGAGCCCCCTGAAGAATATCACGGTTATCTCCTCCTTCCAGCTTGAAACGATTAGGAAGAAATTCCAGATTTCAGATTCATCAGATTTTTCCCCACTGGGGGAGAAGAACGGCAAAGACATACCCTGGAGCAGGGTTTCCACCGCGGTGCTCTTCAGGGACGGGTACCGGTGCAGGGTATGCGGGAATTCATCACTGGGCAGGATTGAGGACAGCAACCCTGAGAACAGGATCCACATAGATGTTCAAGTGCACCACATAGTTCCAAGAAAGGATGGTGGATCTGATTCCATGCGGAACCTGATCACGCTTTGCAGCAGCTGCCATCACAGGACCTTCTCGTCCGACTACTCCGGCATACCCCTCTCCTCGCAGAGAACCCTGCTCGAGGCCGCTTCCAGGGTGAACCTTGTGCTTCCCGGTGAGGTTTTCAGGATGCTTGGAAAGGCATACAGATATGGAACGTTGTATGATGTGTCCAGGACAGAACCATTCCGGATGAGCCACAGCGGAGCAGTTCAGGCACCAGGGCAGAAAGTGGAGGTGGCAGTGTCAACACTCGGAAGGGGGGATTATTCCTCCATTCTTGGAGAGATTGAGGAAGAGTGCAGGTTAACGGATTACTACACTGCTTCCGTGAGATGCGGGTCAGCAATACTGCCATCTAGAGTGCTCCTGCAGGATAGCGGCAGGCCTTTCGTCTAGAGTATTATTTCCTCCGGCTCAACATTGCGTCCCTTCACGCCAAGCATTGCAGGATCAAACTCGAGCCCGTTGTGGAGCTTCACGCTGGATCTACCGGAGTAGACCGCTTCCACGGTCCTGCCTATCCCATCTCCCTTTAGTATCCCGGACCCGCTTGTGCCAGTCGCTATGAGCAGATTCAGCGTGCGGAAAATGTATGGCGCCTTATCGATTGTGTTGTAGCTGTAGTATCCTGCCCAGCCCGATGTCATCTTTGTTCTGGAGAATGCCGGGAAGTATGACCTGATTACCTGTAGGAGATTCATGTCATAGAATGGAATCTCGGGCTGTGGGTCCTCCGAAAGCGAGAAATCCCTGCCTATGTCATCTGCGACCCCGACCCAGAAGGACTTTTCGAGTGGTGCCGGCCTCAGGTAGATGCCATCTCTCGGAAGGATCGTGAAGGGGCATATGCCCTCGCCGGTGAAACTGTCGTCGAAGACCATCTCCGGAATCTTGTCACCGCCCACCTGGAATACCTGTCTCTTCTTCGGACGTACGTGGCTGTCAATCCCGGTCAAGTCGAGAAGGGCCGTGGTCCAAACATCTGTTGCTAGAATGAACGTTTCAGCTTCGATCTCCCTGCTGCCGGATTTTATGATTCTGATCCTCTTGTCCTGCCAGATGAACGGTTCACCGGGAAAATCAAGCCGGTTAACGGGTTCCAGTTCCAGGTCCCGGGCATCGAAATTGAAAATAAATTCCACGCCCAGTGCCATGCATTCGTCATAGTAGTATTTGCAGAGGAGAACTGGGTCAATGATGCCGCAGTTCCTTGCAAGAACTGCAGAATCGATTTCCCTCAGGCCCATTATGCCGGCACTTTCCGCGTCAGGGACCAGTGAGAGATAGTCTATCTCCCTGAGGTCGGAGGCATCAATGAATGAAATCCTGGTTTTGCGAGACAGTTCCTTCAGTTTCTCAATTCTCCTGTCCCCGCGGTTCATCAGGAACATATATCCTGAGAACTTGAGTCCAATGTCCCTGCCGACAGTCTCCTGAATTTCCCTGTAAAATGATATGGAGCCATTTGAAAGCTTGAAATTGACGTCAGAGGTGAACACATCGCGGAATCCTGCCGCACTCTTTGCCGTATTACCCTGGCCATATGTCGGAGCCCTGTCAACAACTGCAATAGCCACGTCCGGGTTATTCTTCTTTATGTGATATGCGGATGTCAGTCCAACGATTCCTGCCCCTATCACAACAACGTCGTATTTCATCCGGGTAGAGGTATGAATGTCCCAAGAAATACTTGATCATTGCATAGGAATTTGGTGCAATCTCATTGCCGGCAGGCGTGAACTGGGAAACCTTGAACCGAGAATGAAAAGGAGGAGAAGTTTATGCCTTTCAGGTCTGAATAGCAAGTGTTCAGCGGTATAGCCCGCTTCCGGAAATATGCAATTTTTAAATAACCTTCATTGATTAAGAGATATATGACCATGGGAGAGGCGATAATCCTCAGGGTAGCGGAAGCGAACTCAACTGACCCGGGAATGTCAAGGGTAAGACTTGACGAAGAGGCGAGACTTACGCTTGGCGCTGAAATCGGTGACGTTGTTGAGATAGAAAAATCCAAGAAGACCGTGGGGAGGGTTTTCAGGGCGAGACCGGAAGATGAGAATAAGGGTATCGTGAGGATAGATGCCGTTATGAGAAACAATTCCGGAGCCTCCATTGGTGATAAGGTCAGGGTTAGAAGAGTCCAGGTTGAAGAGGCCAAGAGAGTAACCCTCGCGCCGATAATTAGGAAAGACCAGAGACTCAAGTTTGGCGAGGGAATAGAGGAATTCGTCCAGAAAGCCCTCATAAGAAGGCCAATGATTGAGCAGGATAACATAAGCGTCCCTGGTTTGACGCTGGCCGGGCATTCCGGCCTGCTTTTCAAGGTCGTGAAAACAGTACCTCCAAAGGTGCCGATCGAGATCGGGGAGCAATCAAGGATCGAGATCAGGGAGGAACCCGCTTCTGAGCTTCTTGAAGACGTGTCAAGGATAAGCTACGAAGATATTGGCGGTCTCACTGAGCAGCTTTCCCGCGTAAGGGAGATCATAGAGCTGCCACTCAAGCACCCTGAGCTCTTCGAGAGGCTGGGAATCCACCCGCCAAAGGGAGTCCTGCTTCACGGGCCTCCGGGCACTGGTAAGACCCTTATTGCACGTGCCGTGGCAAACGAATCCGGCGCAAATTTCATTTCGATAAACGGCCCGGAGATAATGAGCAAGTACTACGGGCAGAGTGAGCAGAAGCTGAGGGAAATATTCACCAAGGCAGAAGAGGGAGAGCCCTCCATAATATTCATAGACGAGATCGATTCAATCGCTCCAAAGAGAGAGGAGGTCCAGGGTGAGGTTGAGAGAAGGGTCGTCGCACAGCTTTTGACGCTGATGGATGGCCTGAAGGAGAGGAAGCATGTGATCGTGATAGGCGCCACCAACAGGATTGACGCCGTTGATCCTGCTCTCAGAAGACCTGGCCGGTTCGACCGTGAAATCAACATCGGAGTGCCGAGCAAGAACGGGAGAAAGGAAATCATCTCCATTCATACAAGGGGAATGCCAATGGGCATGGATGAGAACAGGAAATCTCAGTTTGTCGACGAGATTGCCGACATCACTTACGGTTTTGTCGGTGCAGATCTGGCGGCTCTTGCAAGAGAGTCTGCGATGAATGCCCTCAGGAGATACCTGCCTGAGATAGACCTTGACAAACCCATTCCGGCCGAGATTCTCGAGAAAATGGCCGTCAGGGAGGATGACTTCAGGGAGGCCCTGAAGACCATAGAGCCGAGCAGCCTCAGGGAAGTTACTGCCGAGGTGCCCAATGTCAAGTGGGAAGACATAGGGGGTCTTGAGACCGTGAAGAGCGATCTTAGGGAAGCTGTGGAACTCCCGCTCATGAAACCGGAAATCTTCAGGAAGCTTGGCATTCGTGCCCCCAAGGGATTCGTCCTCTTTGGCCCCCCAGGGGTGGGAAAGACTCTCCTTGCCAAAGCTGTGGCCACCGAGAGCAAGGCCAACTTCATATCCGTGAAGGGACCGGAAGTGCTGAGCAAGTGGGTAGGCGAAAGCGAAAAGGCAGTCAGGGAGATTTTCAAGAAGGCAAAACAGGCATCCCCATGTATAGTCTTCCTTGACGAGATAGACTCGATTGCACCGAGGAGAGGTTCTTACGGTGATTCCGGCGTTACTGAGAGGATAGTTAACCAGCTTCTCACCTCACTTGATGGAATAGAGACTTTGCAGGGTGTTGTGGTCATAGCCGCAACCAACAGGCCTGACATGATTGACACGGCACTCCTCAGGGCTGGAAGGTTTGACAAGCTGGTATACATTCCTGCGCCGGACAGGGGCAGCAGGTTAAAGATCCTTGAAGTGCACACAAAGAAGATGCCCCTTGCCCGTGATGTGGATTTAAACGCACTTGCGGACGAGACGGAGGGATATGTTGGCGCGGACATTGAAAACCTCTGCAGGGAGGCGGGTATGGTAGCGTTCCGGGAGAGCCTGGATGCTTCTGAAGTCTCCCAGAAACACTTCCTGGAAGCACTAAAGGGGATCAAGCCTTCGGTTGACGCAGAAGTGATAACCTTCTACCCGTATCTTCCT
>JAJYUI010000073.1 GCA_021792595.1 Thermoplasmata archaeon
TTCCGATCTCAGTGTCGTCTGCAATCTTCAGTATAACATAAAGGGAATCGCTTCCGTTCTTCGCAACAAGCCGGTCGATCTCATCCAGAACAACCAGCAGGAATGATCTGCTCTCCTGCACCCTTCGGATCAGTTCAGAATATATCCTGTCCAGGGGCCATCCACTGAGTGGAATATTTTCCTGCTCGTTCCTGGAATAAAGGTTTACTAGATTCACCAGGATTGAGTACTGTGAGTCAAAAATCTGGCAGTTTACATAACATACCCTGACGGTTTCGCGTGTTGCCTCGAGCAACAGCCTTACGACGTGTCTGGTAGTGGATGTCTTTCCGGTGCCAGTTTTCCCGAATAGCACAATATTAGACGGTCGGGTGTTCCTCATTAGGCTGCCAAGCAGCCTGGACATCTGGGTTATCTGCAGTTCCCTGTGGGGAAGGTTGTCTGGCATGTAGGACCCGTCGAGTTCGGACAAATCCCGTAGCAGCATACTGCTTCGCTCATTCAGTTCAAAAAAAGGATTTGTCATATGATTCAGTCACTGAAGACATTTGCCAGTATACAAAAAAATTTTGTTTTGGAAACTGCGCTTTAATACTCAACTGGCAATAACTATTTAAAAGGATTTAAAGAACTCTTCTCAGCCTCTTTTATAATTCCTATTAGATATATGGATCCTGTGACTAGAACGGGCCTAGAAGTTGAAAGCGCTGCAGCATAGGCTTCTCTGGGGTCACTTATCACGCGTACTTCTCGAAACAGTTCCTTTGCTATTGGCAATAACTTCTCAGGGTTTTCTGCCCTGGTTTCCTCGTCCGGGGTTGTCAGTATTATGCTTCCAGATAGTTGGCGTACCGCCGTAAGGAAAGAAAAGTGATCCTTATCCTTTAACTGCCCGACCACAAGAATTGGTTCTTCTGAAATCAATTCTTTAAGGGATCTGACCATTGACCATGCCGCAGAAGGGTTGTGCGCAGCATCAATTATCACGACAGGGTCTCTCCTGACTACTTCTATTCTTCCCGGCCACCTTGCTTCCCGAATTCCTCTTTCGACATCTATTCTTCCCGGCGGATCTGGGAGGTTTTCAAGTGCAGCTATTGCTGTTACAACATTTGCAATCTGCAACTTTCCCGGGATACTTGTAGATATCTCATAGGTATCGACAGGAGTGGTTACCCTTAACGTGTTTCCCTCCAGACTGCTTACCCTACCAGAAACAGCGCAATACCTGCTGGATATTATCAGCTTACTTTTCTTCAGCCTGGCCACCCTGTTGATTTCATTGAGCGGTTCGGGTTTTGTTTCTCCTGTGACAGCAGGCACCCCATTCTTTATTATTCCCGCCTTTTCCCTTGCAATTGCCGTGAGAGTTCCCCCGAGTATGCTTGCATGTTCATATCCAATCTGAGTGATAACTGACATCTCAGGCGTGATTATGTTCGTGGCATCAAGGCGCCCTCCGAGACCAACCTCTATCGCAGCCCACTTATCATGACTCTCCCTGAAAAAATCAAAGGCCATGAGCGTGGTGACTTCAAAGAATGTTGGGTTCCTGTTGTTTTCCTTCAGCCTTTCAATTGAGGGTATCTGGTTCAGTATAAAACTCTCTATTCGCTCGTCCGAGATAGTCTCGCCGCCTGAAATTATCCTTTCATTAAATTTAACAAGGTGTGGCGATGTGTAGAGACCTGTCTTTTTCTTTAGGTTAAGTACGCTGTAAATCAGAGCTGAGGTGGAACCTTTGCCGTTTGTACCGGCGACATGTACCGATCTGAAGGAGTTCTGGGGATTCCCCAGCATATCAGAGAAACTATTGACTACCTCGAGATCAAACTTCATTCCTTCTCGCTTAAGGGAATAGATATAGTCCAGTACGGATTGATCCACTTTGTGGGGAAATTCCACGCACGAGATTAAGTTACTGAATTTGTTGTGGTGGGCATACCTGTTTCTACTGGACCACCGTGCTATGCCTGATATGGCAAGGATTGCACAAAGTCGGAAAGATAAAGTAAACTGAAACACTTGCCATCCAATGGCAACAGAGCTAGTATATCTTAATGATGCGTATTCGACCAAGTGCGAGAGCAAAGTCGCATTTGTAGAATTCACGGATCTTGTGGCAGACAGGTCCGTGATGGTGCCTTCGGTGGATGGTCAGCCCAATGACAGGGGGAAGGTAACTATAGATGGAAAGAGCTTCCCAATCGTGGATGTATGGACCGATGGTACCTCAGTACACCTCATATCACTTGACACCTACCCGCAGGATATAACGGGTCATTCTGTATCCCAGTCAGTTGACTGGGGAGTCAGGCATCTCCACATGAGATTCCGGACAGCCCTTTTCATCCTCGCTGGGCTAGCTTACAAGCATTTTGGTGCAGGCTCTAGAATAAATCAGACTTATGATGACCAGGCGTGGATAGACATTAACGTCGATGAAATGACTGAAGAAATGGTAAAGACACTTGAGGAAGAAGCGAACATATACGTTTCCCGGAAAGTGGCGGTAAGCAACAGATACCTTACAAAGCAGGAATTTACTGAAAATAGTTCCTTAATGGCATTCAGCAAGGGAAAGGTTCCGGATCTCGATAATACCAGGATCTGTGAGATAGAGGGGCTCCCCTTGCAGCCTGACCAGGGAACCCAGGTCAAGAATACTGAAGAAGTTGGAAAGATTTCAATAAAAACATCCCTGGTAAAGGGAAAGATCAGCAGGAGGCTTACAGTAACACTTTCATAGATCCTGGGAGAATACCGGAGAGATCATTGATGGCTGAGAATGGTCCTTTTAACAATTTACTGGTTTTTCTTGCTGAAATAGGTTACTGGGTGGCAATCGGTGTTCTGGTTGCCTACGGACTCCTGGTGATTCTCTATCCTTCTGCATCTGTTAATTTTCTTGAGACGCAGTTTCCATCGCCTTTCGTCTTAATGGTACTCTTGGCAATCATCTGCCTGCCACTACTCTTCCTGATCTTGCTACGGTTACGCGTTCGTGCCCAGCATAGTGAAAAGGAGTCGGTTCAACTGTCTTATTCGAGGCTGATGTCTATCTACGTGACGGTTCAGATAGTCTTGTCAGTACTCTTCAATCCACCAGATTCGGCTGTATTCTTCTCGTCTCACACAATACTTGCAGACATTACCGCGGCACAGCTTTCGTTTGGAGAGTCATATGTAGCAGCCCTTTTCATCCCATTGTTTGCTTTGTACCTGTTTCAGAGGCATTTCAGTGGTCCCAGGTTTTCCATCTACAAGGGAACTGCAAGACCGTTGTTTCTCATATACTTCACCTTATTCCAACTGTTCATTTACATCACAGTAAGCTTCGGAAGCCCTTATTTTCTCTATGGAGTTCTCTCCTTTGTTCCAATTGCATTGATCGTGAATGTATCTTATCTCAATGTTGGACTTGCCAGGTCAATCGGCATGACAGTGGTTTTCCAGGGGGTGACACTGCTCGCATCCCTGCAGTTCAGCAGCGACACCGCACTTGTCTATGCTAGCTATATTCCGTTGACGTTCCTTATATTCTGGAGCATGACCGGATTCTTCACCTTCTTTGAAAGGATCTTCACCCATGGAGAGACACAACACCAGGATCTCGGCAGTAATGCTCAGACGCCTCCAGTGCAGAAGAAAACCAGGCTAATGAGCATGGAAAACCTGTGGATCAGGTCGTCTTGCCCTAGTTGTGGAAATGCCTCATTCAAAGTTCTTCAGGGAATGAATCTTGAATGCATGAATTGCAAGAAGCAACTGGGCAGAGATTCCGAGGGACCCTTTAACGTGAGGGTGGAAATCAGGAGAACACTTGGCGATCGGCCAAACTGAACTGAGAGATTATCCCATATGCCAGTGGAAACAGGAATATAGCTAGGCAGGACAAGAATCCAATCAGTCCATAGAGAATGCCTCCCACCAGTGAGCCTGCAATGAAGCCCCCACCAAAGAGTGATTCGAAGTAGAAAACACCGTATGACTGATCCGAAGAAAGCGTAATGTAAGATAGAATCTTGCTGAATCCAATTGACGAACCGATGCCTACTAAGACCGATACCAGTGCTATTGCAATTATGTCGTTTGCCGCCACCAGGAGTATTGGGGCAGAGAGAAGGATTGAGGTGAAAACCACTACGCGCTTGCCCGATTTAGGTGAGAATCTGACCAGAAGAATGAAACCTAGAGCAAGAATAAGGCCCGGGATTGCGGCAACCATGCCTATATCCCCATATGGGATTCCTATTTCCTTAAGGTAGGGAACAAGCACATAGTAAATGAAACCTGAACTGAGACCCACGAAAAATATGGGAGATATATATCTGAGGTCGAGCCTGTTTGGCCTCTCGATAATTCTTCCGAAGTGCACCGTGGGAGATATGAGAAATGACAGGAAGCATGCAATAGCTGCAAATATGAATACCGCCGTGAAACCCAGATAGAGAATGACAAATCCCATTATTAGGGGCATCATGAAGTTGGGGATTCCCCATGATACTGAATATTTTTCTGCCCCCCTATCAAGATCTGCTGAGCCAAGATAAATTTCTATTGTAATCCAGTACAGTCCCTGCATTACATTTGTTATCGCGATTGCAAGAAGAAACAGGAGAGTGGAAAGCGGTATCAATAAAAGTGAAGTTAAAGCCATCACTATGGGTGGATACCTAAGTGCGCCTAGCATCCTGTCAAAAGTGGAGTGGCTGAGT
>JAJYUI010000074.1 GCA_021792595.1 Thermoplasmata archaeon
GCATCATCCGGTGATTCAGGAGACAACACAAATAGCAAGAAGTACCTCGGTGGGCCAGGATACGCTGAATTCCCGTCGTCCATGGCGTATAACTCGTTTGGCGTGACTGCTGTGGGGGGAACCTCTGTAAAACTCATGAAGGATCTTGCAATAGAGAACCAGTCTGCCTGGTACATGAAAGCTGGAACCTCAAGTGAAGGGAGTACCGGAGGAATAAGCACAGTATTCAGGGAACCTTCATGGCAGAAAAACTCTGAGGCAAACGGGATCATAAATGGAACAGGAAGAGCGACGCCTGACGTCTCTGCAGTGGCAAACAATGTCATTGTATTCATCACCGTCAAAGGAATTCCTTACTATGCCGTTCCATACTTCTATGCTGCGTCCGGCACAAGTGTTGCATGTCCGGTAATCGCGGGAATGGTGGCAACAATGAATGCTCATCTTGCTGCTGAACACAGGCAGGCACTCGGCTTCCTGGACCCGATGCTTTACAGGCTTGGAGGGATGGAGAACAATGCATCACACACCCTTTCTGGAACGTCTAACGGAACTGTTTCTCCCCCCATGTTCCCCTTCTATGACATAACATCAGGCAGAAACTACGTCTACAGGGCCCTTTTCGGCTATGATCTGGTGACCGGCTGGGGCGCCATTGATGCTAACAACCTAATGCGCCAGATACTGGATCTCTTCAACGGGGTCAGTGTTCATTACCTGGTGTTCCACGAAACCGGGTTGCCTAAGGATACAGCATGGGAAGTGGAGGTCGGGAACCTAACACTGAATGAGACGGGTAGCGTCATAGCTTTCAATGTAAGTTCCGGCACGTTTCACTTCACGGTAAGGAGTGATAGCAGCTACATTTCAAATGTAACATCCGGAAACATCACCATCAACGATTCGGACAGGTTCATCAGCATTGCGTTTCTGAGCCGCAACGATAGTTTCCCGAGCTATGAAGGCGTGTTCATACTGCTGGCTTTTGCGATGCTCGCCGTGATCGCGATGGTGGTTATCAGATACTCGAGATCGCGTGGTAACCTATGATTTGTTTTCTCTATCCATCGGAGGTCGTTGTCAATTCCTGAAGTTGCGATCATTGCCAATCCCCATTCAGGCGCGTATGATCCGTCGATCCTGAAGTCCCTGGCGGAAGGGCTTTCCGAGTTTGATCCTTCTGTATCCGTAACTGAAATGCCCGGCCATGCGGCTGAACTGTCACGTTCACTGCCATCGGGCTCCTGGATCGTCTCCCTTGGCGGTGACGGCACCATCAATGAGATAGTGAACGGGATATCGGGAACAGACAAGATCCTGGTTCCGTTCCCAGGCGGAACCGGATCTGATTTGGTCAAGACCACAGGGATTCTGACTGTTCAGTCTGCGGCCTCTGCAATCAGGGAAGGGAGGTACGAAAAGATGGATTCCGTAAGAGTAACGCTTGACGGCAGGAGTGTTTACTTTGCCAACATCCTTGAGATTGGCTTTGGAGCTTCCGTCATGCAGAGGGTGAATTCCATGGAAAAGAGGGGAAAGAGAGCCTTCAGTTCCTCTGTTATGAGAGAACTCCCCCGCCTTAAGTCATACAGACTGGATTTCGAGTCTGACGGGTTCACCGGGAACGTGGATACTGTCGAGACGGTTGTGGCAAACGCAAGGTACTTCGGGGGAGGAATGCTTGCTTCTCCGGACTCCCTGCCTGACGATGGACTCATGGATGTGCATATTGTCAGGAAGATCTCCAGGTTCAGGCTATTCCTGAGCTTTGGCAAGATGAAGTCCGGAAAATATGTCAGTATGAAGGAGGTCAGGAATTTCAGCGCCAGGAAGTTGATCATAACCGGTGATCCGTCACCTGTAGAGGCTGATGGAGAATACCTCGGGGAGTCTCCCGTAACAATCGAGGTTGTTCCGGGGTCTCTCAGGATCGTGAGAGACCGGTCGAGTTAAACTTTTAATTTGTCCAAGACTGAAGGGCCATGGAATACAGGCTTCTCGGCCGGAGCGGAGTCAAGGTGAGCGAACTCTGCCTCGGCACCTTGACCTTTGGCTGGAAGGTGGATGAGGCTCATGCTCATGAGATACTTGATGCATTTACCGGGAATGGGGGAAACTTTCTAGACACTGCCAATGTATACAATGGAGGAAAGTCGGAAGAGATTGTCGGATCATGGCTGAAGGGGAGGGAACGCGAAGAGGTTGTCGTGGCAACGAAGGTCAGGTTCAGGACTGCTGAACACCAGAATGCAGTGGGGCTCTCAAGGAAGCACATTATCAGTTCCGTGAATGAGAGCCTGGAAAGGTTGCAGACGGACTACATTGACCTTCTGCAGGTGCATGCATGGGACCCACTGACTCCTGTGGAAGAGACGCTGAGAACCCTCAATGATCTCGTGAGGAGCGGGAAGGTTCGCTACATAGGAGCAAGCAATTTCAGGGCATGGCAGCTTGCCTCGTTCATTGAGTACAGCAGGCACCACGATCTTGAGGAATTCATATCCCTTCAGCCGCAGTATAACCTGCTAACACGGGCCACGGAGTACGAACTCGTTCCCTACTGCCGCAGGGAGAGAATCGGGATATTGCCATGGAGCCCCCTCAAAGCAGGGATACTCTCAGGCAGATATACCCGGGAAATGGGAGAACCGCCGGAAGGGAGCAGGTTGAGGAGAAGATTCGAAAGGGGAATGAGGTGGCCATGGAATGATGAAGGCGAATATGTATGGAGGGTGGTTGATTTGCTGAAGTCTATGTCCGGTAGCATTGGAAAAACTCCATCACAGATTGCACTTAACTGGCTGCTGAGAAACCCGGCCGTTACAGCACCCATCATAGGGGTTTCCAGCGGGGAACAGCTTTCCGAGGATCTTGGGTCAACCGGCTGGAAGCTTTCCGATCAGCAGATGAGAGAACTGGATGATGCTAGCACGATTTTCGTCACCTATCCCTACGACAGGGACACCGACAATCAGCAGGTTCGAGGCAGAGAATCAAACTGATCCTTCCCTGCAACATCGGCGATCTCCTTAGCTGTAACAGTTAAAGCCAGCCCTTCTTCCTGAAGTACGCCGCAAGGAATGCCCCAATTCCCATCATTACTGCCACCATTCCGTAAAAGCCATAGATGCTGGAGGAACCTGGCTGGTAGAAACCTGAGGTGAAGTTCATGCCGTAGAAACCTGTGAGGAATGTCAGGGGAAGGAATATGGTTGCAACTATTGTGAGAAATTTCAGGATGTTGTCCGTGAAAGCTGCCCTAAGGGTGAAGTAGAGATCCCTGAGATCGCTTGTCCTGAGCATGTATGAATCCAGTGTTTCTATGAGCTGGAACGTGTGATCATAAATATCCCTGAACTGCGGCCCAATCGATGCTGTCACGAATTTGACCGATCCATGCTGAAGCATTGAGGTCACGTCCCTGAACTGTGTCATGACAATCCTCAGGTCATTGAGTCTTCTCCTCGCCCTTGATATGTAACGCATAAGGTTCTTCATTTCTGCCAGGTCGCTCGCCTTCATGCTGTCTATGTCAAGTATGTCCCCGCCAGTGGAGAGCAGCCAGGAATCCACGCTTGAGGCAATCTCGTAGAAAGAGTCCACGGAGAAATCGTAAATCAGGTGCAGGATTACAGTGCTGAAATAGTTGTCCTTACCCGGCTCCTGGGTTGCGTTAAGAACTGCCCGGGAGACATTTTCAATTATCATGGACGGCTTCTCGTGAAATGTTACAAGGAGATTCTCCCTGATCACGATTGAAATCTCGTCCATTGTAAATTCAAGGCCAGATTCTTGTGCGCTTGACACGCCCTTCGAGACCAGGTAGACGTAATCGCTGTATTCGTCCACTTTTACTCTCTGTCCACCTTCGAGGATGTCTTCGGCAGTGAGCGGATCCAGGGAAAGAATGCCTGAAGCCCTGTCAATGTCTTCCTTTGTGTATTCCGATACATCGATCCAGAGGTTACCTCCGGCAAGCTGTCCCTTTTCAGGGAACTGATCAAGGGATTCCCCTTTCACCTGTTTCCTGTTCCAGGAGTATGACTGGATCTTAACCATTGCTGATCAGTAGTCCATGGAGTTAAGAAATTTTGTTGTACGCGTAAACGGACGTAATAAATTCATGGACATACGCAATCTGGATCCTGTATAAGCATACTGAATCCGTAATCTTGAAACCGCAAAAAGAATTGTGTAACCCCTGTGCTTGTAGCCTTTATGGAAAAAGGCACCCTCAGCAGGATCATCATAGCTTTGGGATTAGTTGCCCTGGTAGTGTCCTTTGCATTGGTTATGTACATCGCTTCAACTGCGCAGGGAGATGCAGGCAATAGCGGGATGAGTACACCAAGAGGGTTGCCTTACAGTGCCCTTTATGCAAGCTTTGGCGACGTTGCAACCTTTGTGGCATTATTCCTCATCGGCGCAAGGTATGCAGGATCAGTTTACAAGGATGCAGTAGGAAAGGTTTTTGAGATTACAAGGCTGAGAAGCACATACAAGGGAGGATTTCCCAAAACCACTCGATATAGCCCAATGCCTTTCCTGAACATTGTAAAATCAGCCAATCATTCCTGAAATATATGGAAACACGGTGAATTTCACCATGTTTTTCCCTGTATTTTATCTAAATTTCGATGGCTTACGCTATCCTGTCAAGAAATCTTGCCCTCATGAGATTATAACACATGGCAGTGAAG
>JAJYUI010000075.1 GCA_021792595.1 Thermoplasmata archaeon
TCCATGGTTGTGGAATTAATAGCGAAGAACCTCAATTATCTCCTGCTGCTTGGCAGGGAGAATCACATGCTCAGGGAGAAGATCAGGCAGTTATGCAACCTGCAGATTGATAATTTTGGGATGTCTGCGAGAGAAGGTGAGGACGGGAACATTTCATACCTGCGGGACCTCCTGCTTACCAACCTGGCATTTGTGGACGCCGAGTTTGCCAGATCGCATGGCAGTCAGTTCAATGATCTTGAATCGGTTGATCCCAACCTCAGGGGTTCTGTCTCTATTGCGTTTGCGATATCCACCAATGACTTTGGGGAATTACATAGGGCCTTTTTGAAGTCTACCACGGAAGAAACCAGATCCCACCTGCTCAGGGCAATGGGATGGTTGGAAGGTGAGGAGAATTTCGGTAAAATCATGGAAATGCTCGAAAGTGGGGCGGTAAAGAAGCAGGACATGATCCATGCAGTTTTCGCCCTGTCCTCCAACCTGAGGATGCTTCCCTATGTGAATCCTGAATTCGAAAACTTTGTGGAAACTGCCAGAAAGTACCTGGCATCCTCAGGAATGGAGGGAACCATAATAGAGAGGATTTCCCCTTACCTTGGTGTCACCGAACCGGTTGAATTTGAGAAACGCCTGAGGGCCATCGACGGACCAGATATAGACATGGGAGTAAGGAAGGCTCTGGAGGGTTTAGCCATAAGCAGAAGAATTTTCCTGCAGTTGTCCGAAGAGCCAGTTGAGTATGAACAGAACTGAGAGAAGTTCAGGAACCACGTTCAGGTTCCTCCTGATCTCAAGGGCAACGAGAAGTGTTGCGCTCATCTTCACCAATCTCTCGGTCCCCATTTACCTGACGCTGATTGGTTACTCTGTTGTGGAGATAGGACTACTCTTCGCAGGAATGGCAGCGTTTTCCATGCTGATCTCAGTTGCCATGGGCATGCTCGGGGACAGGATAGGTTTCAGGCCGGTACTGATCCTCGTGGAGATACCTCCGCTCATCGCGCTTACACTCCTCTCTGCTCTTGATATCCAGTGGCTTGTCGGGCTTGCCGTGATCCTCGGCGGTGTCGGCGGAACCCCCGGATCCATGAGGGGATCGTTTTCACCGGGTACGACAGCGTACATCGCAAAGGAATGGGGGAATTCTGAAAGCAGGAGAGAGAAACTTGGCCTCATTTCCGGCATAGGTTCCATAGCAGCGATTGGAGGCGGCGTCCTGCTGTCACTGCGGTCCCTGCTTATACCATATGTGGGCGACGTGCTGTCATACAGGGTGCTCTACATGGCCAGCCTCGCATTGATGGTGATATCAGTCCTCTCCCTCCTTATGCTGGGCGAAAGGCAGGAGCAGAAGAAGAGGTCACGGATCATGTCGGGGTCGAGTGCAAGATACAGTTTCAGGGTCATGGCCGGCAACGTGATCAATGGGGCCGGGCTGGGGCTCGGCATATCCATCCTACCCCTGTGGTGGTACAAGGTTTACGGTGCCGATACATTCTGGATCGGTGTAGCGTTCTCGGTTTCCTACCTTGCCACGGGCATATTCTCCATTCTTGCATCGAGGTTCAGGTTTTCCAGCGAGAGATTGGCCCTCAACACGGCGGCCTATACCAGGACGTTCCAGGGACTGCTCCTCATAGCAGTCGCTTTCTCCCCCCTGTTTCTCCTGTCTGCGGCCATATACGTCGCCAGGTCCGGAATAGCAGGATTCGGGGCGCCCGTGAGAACAGTGATCAATGTGAAGGGCGTTTCCGATGGTGATTACGGGACTGCGATCAGCGTTCAGGGACTGTCCATGAGACTGCCACAGGCTACATCTGGGTCATCGGGATACCTGATGAATGTTTACCTTCCCCTGCCTGAGGCACTGGGAGGATTTGTCCAGATGATGGGCGGGTTTGCGTATTACCTCCTGTTCCGGAACCAGCCTTCCACAAAGATTACCTGACCAAAGCCCCGTCGCTTACAGGCTCCTCCGGAAATACCCTGGTGCCTTCAGCAGCGATCCCGTGATCCTTGCCGTCCCTGGAGGAGAATGCAGCCTGGGAATTGCCCTCGCCCTTCACCACAAGGCCGAACTTCATGAGATCGTCTATGGTGATCTCGCCTGAGTCCGCATATACTGTGCCGCCAATGCTCACTTCAGTGCCGGGAGCGATGCTGTCATCTACAGTGAGGAACCTTACCCTCTTGCCGTCATCCGCAGCCAGAAGCATCCCCTCGGAAACATGGCCGCGGATCTTTGTATGCTTGAGATTTGCCACCACGACGATCTTCCTTCCAAGTACTCTTTCCGGCGGGTAATGCTTCCTCAGCCCTGCGACGAGACTTATCTTCCTTTCACCAAGATTGACCTTCAGGAGAAACAGCCTGTCCGCCTCAGGGTGGTTCTCCACGGCTTCGACCTTGCCCACGACCAGGTATGGCCCTTTGGGTGCCTTTCGCTCTGGAATCAACTGGAATGGAGGATCAGATTTCTCAGGCCTGATCTCCAGTTTTCCCTCAAGAACCTGTGATAGCCCTGTTCCCCGAAGATCGTTCAATCCCATCACCTTCCATACATGTTCAGCAGATGATGGCACGAACGGATAGAGCATCACCGTGGAACTGGCAATGAGGTGCCCGATAACCCATAGTTTCTCCCGGGCTGATTCCGGAGAAGTCTTGACAAGGTCCCATGGCCTTGACTGATTGAAGAAGGAGTTGGCATACTGGATCAGCTCCATTGCCTTCCTCAGCCCCTTCTTTATCTCTATTGCCTCAAGATTGACTTTCCAGGCATCGATGCATTCTCTGGCATACCTGATTGCATCCCGGGAGGCTTGATCCAGGCTTTCAGGAACTGTGAGCGAAATGGATCTTGATGAAGTGAAAGTGGTGAGCCTGTGCACAAGGTTCCCGTACTTTGAGATGAGTTCAGAATTGACCTTTTCCCTCAGTTCCGCGAACGAGAATTCTGAATCTCCGGTCTCAGGAAGAATGGAGGCAAGGTAGTACCTCAGGTAATCCCTGTGGTATGTCCTGAGGGCATCGCCAGCGCCAAAACCCACCCCCCTGCTCTTGGAGAACTTCCCCTCCTTCAGGTTAAGGTACTCGTTGGCGGGGATGTCATAGGGAAGGTTCAGTTCCCCGTGTGCCAGGATCACTGAGGGCCATATGACTGAATGGAAAGTGATATTGTCCTTTCCCATGAAATAATAGGTTCTTGTCTCCGGGTCCTGCCAGTACCGCTTCCAGAGATCCAGGTCTCCCCTCATTTCCGACAGCATCTTCGCCGCCGACAGGTATCCAATAAGGGCCTCGAACCATACGTAAATCCTCTTTTTCTCGTACCCCTTGACAGGTACTGGAACGCCCCATTCTATGTCCCTGGTGACAGGCCTTGGCTTCAGGCCACCGCTGATGAAGTTCCTTGTGAATGACTGAACGTTCTGCCTCCAGTCTTTCTTACCGTCAAACCACCTGAGGAGTTCCTCCTGTATCCTGTCCATGAGGAAGAAGAAGTGTTTTGTCTCCCTGAACTCAGGCTCGTCGTGTGATATCCTGCACCTCGGCCTGATCAGGTCCTTGGGATCAAGAATCTTTCCGCAGTTGTCGCACTGGTCTCCCCTGGCTTCCACAAACCCGCAGTTTGGACAGGTGCCCTCCACGTACCTGTCCGCCAGGAACCTGTCACACGAAACGCAGTATGGGGAGGTCATGGTCCGTTCCTCCAGGTAACCCTTCTCCAGCAGGTCAAGAAATATCCTTCCCGCATTCTCCGAGTGTCCAGGTTCTCCAGTCCGGGAGAATATGTCGAAGTCGATGTCGTATCCCATGAAGGTTTCCGCGTGCTCGCGATGGTATCTCTCGGCTATCACAGAAGGGGAAACTTTCTCCTGCTCAGCCTTTATTGTTATCGGCGTCCCGTACTCGTCACTGCCGGATACAAAGAGAACATCGTTTCCGATCAGCCTGTTGTACCTGACAAAGATGTCTGCCCCGAGATAAGTTCCTGCAATGTGGCCCAGATGCAGGGGGCCGTTAGCGTATGGGAGTGCACAGTTAACAAGTATCCTAGTCGTTTTATGTCACCTCTCCTGTTGATGCAGTTGGGACAATGGATAGATGACTTAATCATTTTCCCACCCAGAAAGGGCAGTTTTCCTGCCCTACAGGTTCGCGCACACGCTGCACCTGAATGCGGCCCGCGCTCAAATGCCGGGATGGCAAACATAATCAATGTTACGGCCCTACGAAGCTGTTGAAAGACTCAGAGGCTGCCCTTCTCTTCATTTTCATGGCATGTGCGTATGCGGTCAATTATCCGCTGATCAAGTTCGCACTTGGCATGGAGCCCCCAATGGTGGTCCTCTTCTACAGGGTCTCCTTTGCCCTTGTATCATCAATCCCGTTCATAGCGATGAATCTCAGGAAATTTCCGACTGGATTGAGAGATAATCTCCTTGTCCTCCTAGTATCTATGTTCAACATAGTGGGGTTCATGGGCCTGTGGTTCACCGGGGAAAGCATGGCCAGCGCACACCTGAGTTCCATACTGGTATACACATACCCGATATTCAATGTCCTTTTCTCCGTTATATTCGTCGGGGAAAAGGCCTCTGCCGGAACTGAGATCGG
>JAJYUI010000076.1 GCA_021792595.1 Thermoplasmata archaeon
AGGTAGACGAGGTCCTGCTCATGCAGGTACCAGTTCCTGTCTGTCCAGGCTACGTTGAAATCTTTCAGTATGAGGACGGGCAGATAGTTCTCATAGTGTGACGTGTGACAGGGGGGGAGGGGGGGGTATATCGATCGATCAAAAGGAGCTGTGTTGCCGTCACTATTCTTGATGATATACCTGTCTAGGGAGGCCTGTATCATGGCTGTTCCTCCTTAGTGTGTGCCATATGCTGAGGGATGAATCTTTCAACAACGAACTCATGGATTGCCCTGTTACCTGGGAGAATGTATTGGATTTCTCCTGAGAACATGACCTTGTAACCAGCCCTGAAGTCCTGGAGGTTGAAAACCATGACCTTCATTTCAGGCACATAGTGGATCTCGTAGTACCTTACTCCCCTGTCCTGGACATAGTCGTAAATGTCCTTTGAGATGGCAAATCCCCTGTATTTCCTGAAGTAGTGCTTCTCATCCCTTTCCAGGACCAGGTAGGGAGCTGAGAGATATCCGGAATTCTTATCGTTGTTGAAGAGCCAGGATCCCCGGAGATCTATCATGCTTTTCCCTCCAGTACCTCTTTAGATGCATACTTGGTCCCCTGCTTCACTGCTTTCCCATTCTTGACCAACTCTTCTAGAGAAGCGTATAATTCCTTTTGGCTCAGGTTAGGGTCAGTGAAAGAATTCCAGAGTTCAGTTACCGTCTTGAATTTCTTTGACGAATTATAGGTGCAGTCAATGAGCAGCCTGAGGGTTGGATCCATTGCATTTTCTCCTTTCTCGGTTCCTGATGGATCCTCATGAGATTCTGTATCCGTTTTGTCTTCAGGTTCTTCAAGTATTGTCGTAGTCCCGGATTCACCTGGTGACTTCCATGGTCTTTCTGTCTTTTCCTTCTTCTCATCAGTGCTTGCGTTTTCAGGCAATTCAGGGTTCTTTGGATTCAAGGACCTTAACTTTTCTCTGATTTCTTTCCCCTTGTTCTGGCCAGTTTCATCGGGATCCTGGTCCTCAATCTCAGGAATAAGGAATTTCAGGTACCGGTCCAGGGAAACAACCAAAGTTCTACTGGCCTTGTCACCTATCCAGGACACTTTGTACTCGAATCCCAGGAGTTCACCAATGGACTGGAGATTGTATGATTCTCCAACTATTCTGGATATCTCCTTGGCGAATGCGGTAGTGAGAATGACCTGCTCGATTCCCGTTGTGTTCTTGTATATCTGCCATGGAACGATCCCTCCTTTGATGGAATGCGTTATCCTTTCCTCGGCTGAAACGTTGGTCATGCTGTCATACTGCGGGTAAGGTTCACCTCTTGAGTTTTCCGCCAGTATACCAACCCTGCCGTAATTTCTCGAGAAAGCCTCGAAATTAGTCTTTACCACGTATGAACGGACCTGCTCCCTGATGTCGACGTCGACGTCCTCAATGCCGGTAACCTGTGCTCTCAGGAATACCCAGTCAGGTATGTCCATTCCTGCTTCCCTGTACATTTCTGACAGGAGTTCTTCTCCCAGGGAAGCATAATCTGAAGTAAGGATATCCGGATTCTCAATTACCTTATGAGCAACCCACTGGCCTATGGGTTCAAGCTGTGGGTAGAGCAAGTTTTGCATTTCCTTGAACTTGTCCTTTTCCCTTGGAGAAGCTTTTATTTCCTCTTTCTTGCTTGATTCAAAGGTATCCAGCCTGTTAAGCAGTGGCTCAGCCCCTGCCGGAGGCTTCTTGTTTGCGGTAATGGCAACAGTTGCTAGGGCCTGTGATATTCCCTTGTCAAATGTCTCCCTGGAGACTGTACCCTGCATGGCATGCTTCAGCATTGCGATTACGGCCGTATTCTCATGGTTGTCCGTCCTCAGGTAAAGGCTGTCGCCCTCGTCGAATATGATGGGAAAAGTACCTGTCTCGAGTTCCTTACCCATCCTGGCCTCCGTGTTCGCCTGGCTGCCTGAACTGAAGAAGCCATGGTTGCGGTCTCCATCCCACAGTCCCCAGAGTCCATGAGAAATGGTCATGATTGCTGTCTTTGAAGTGCCTGATGGACCGTAAAGAAGAATTCCCTTCGGATAGATCCTTCTCTCCCTCATGCTGAAGCCGAAAGGAGCCGTAAGACCCCACTTCACGGATGCCGATACCCTGGGCATGCTGGCTGATGGAAACAATCCGGCAACGGCATTCAGGTTCCTCAGTGCATCCCTCAGTTCTTCATTTGAGATGGTGCGCATCCTATAGCCAATAACTGTAATACCGTTGTCTCCAGGATTCTTGTAAAATCCCGGGGTATCAAATCCCTGGCATATCTCCGCCTTTTGCGATTGGATATAAGCGTTTATGACGATCGTGAGGTTCTCCGGCCCATTCTTCTTGTCGGGAATGAATCCAAGCTGGTTCAATGCAGAAAGCATGTCCTTTTCCGTAGACGGGCCAAGATGCATAGGCGAAGAGTTTACAGTGGATGCAACGTCAAACTCAATTTTCCTGGGTTTCCCTGGTAATATTGGGTTGTAAACTTTCACATTCTCAAAGGATCCCTGGATAAGATATTCGCCGTACTTGACACTCAGTTCCTCGATACCTTCATAAGCGGCCCCTTGAGGTTGGAAGGGATTAAGAGCCTCCCTGTAGGCAGCCCTCACATCGGGATCCGGGTTAATTACAACGATGCTCTTCTTCTCAACGTCTAAAGCAGCAACAATGCAACCAGATTCCTGAAGGCTCTTGATATGCTCCTCAATTAATGGATGTATGTTCGGCCTCAGTTCCACTTCAGGGGGTTCCTGGTTCTTCAGGTCCTCAGAAATTTCACCGCTGGGTTTGACGTCTTTGATGGGTGCTTTCAACCCGTTCTTTTTCCTGTTCTTCTGCCAACCCTTATAGATGTCAGAATTGTCTCTGAAGCTCTTCTCAAGAGCTATTGGAAGGCCCAGCTCAAGGGCCTTCTCAAAGATTTTGTCGAGGACCTCCTTTTCAGAGAGTGCATGAAAATAGGAACCGTCCTGGTTGTAGTTTGCTATCTCCCTTCGGTCACGATATACGTCCCTGTAGCCCATAGGAAGCTTGCTGACGAATCCTTCAAGTGCCATTGGAATATTTTCGGTAGGCTTATTAGTCAATTTCGCATTCTTAGAATTAGCCATGGATTAACCTCCTACTATGGAGTGACATCCTTGGTGCATCTGTGATGGGATGTGGAGAATGAGACTGTACCGTTGATGGGCGGTAAAATCTCACTGGGCCCTTCGGGGCCCTTAAATTTAATTTTTTGATTGTCATTGCTTAGGTACCTCGTGATTGACTGGCTCGTACCCTGGCTTGAAACTCAGGGCTGCAATAACCATGAAGCGCGACACGGAGAGTCCGTATGCTCTTGCTTTATTCGCTATTTTGACCCTTTCATCCGTTCTAATTGACAACATGATTCTAGAATTCTTTTGTAAAACTGACATACTATAACGGTATACACATACTTGATTAAATATATTGCGTTGTTCCATAACAAGTATATATATTCCAATCCATTACACAACATGGCTTCTGACAGAATCGCAGTTAATTTCAGCTGCGGAGAAATGAAAACACTACAGAATTACAGGACTCTTTACCTGCAATCTGGCTATGACCTGACCGAGATACCGCCCCTGAGTGAAATACTGAGTGGGTTGATACAGGAAACGTACTATATGATTTCAACTAACGGAGTAAGAAAAAAAGTATTCCTTAATATGTTTCTAAAAAGGCGAAATATTCCGGTAAATGATGTAATAGAAGAAGAGCTGGATGTGTCAGATGACCTGATGGGGTCCGGGACATCCTTAATTGATGTTGTTCCCCGCAAAAAAGGAATTTACGAACGGTTTTCTGAAATTATTATAAATCCGGAAGATTCCAGTGTAGACATATCTTCTGTTAAATGCTCTTACAGCGGTAAGTACATCTTTAGTCCTGACGGAGAAACGAACACCTCACTCGTGGAGATGCACAAGATTCTTTCTGAGCTTGTTCCCACTCTGAATAAAGAAATAACTCTTCCCGAGATAGTAAGAGAAAGCGTTCACTTCATAATCGACAATAAAGTACGAAGCTCAGTGTTCATGGCATGGACGTATTGTGGCATGCTTTATGGATTGAGTCCTGCTACCACGTTAAAGATAATGCATAATTATTCAGCTCGAACAAAACCTAAAGGCTTTAAGAAAATTACTTCCCTTTCTGAAGATGAAATGAAACAACTGTCATTGGTGGCAAAGGACAGAGAAGTTATCCAGCAGTTTACCAAGAAGTTTGACAAATTTGGAATCAGGGATTTTCTAAAATTGAAGGCCTTATACAAAAGAGAGTTTAATGAGTGGTGGAGCAAAAGTGCTGATTTCAATTTTATTTGGGGAATGTCAGGATTTATGGTATGTTTCTTCTCAATTTATAACAATATACATTTTCTTCCAGACCTGCTCTTTCATGTTGATAAAGCCAAATGGTACAAAGTGGGCTCTGTACTTTCCAGAGAATTCACTGCACTACTTACAGAGGCGTCTTTGTTGGAAAAGTCAACTATCCGCC
>JAJYUI010000077.1 GCA_021792595.1 Thermoplasmata archaeon
TCCGATCTCCATCCCTGGTGAACCTGTCAAGAATTTCATGGCTGGCGTGTTCATCGGCCTGCCAACCGAAGGTCATGGTTCCAAGGCAAAGCTCACTTACCAGAAGTCCAGTCTTCCCAAATTTCTTTACTTTCATGGTTTAAGAGGTCTTTTTAAGATAAAAAATTTTATGCAAGTATCAGGAATGGAAATTTATAGTGTGAAATATTGAATAATATATTTTTTTTAACTAACTATCTGATATATATTATTACAAGATATTATTAGAACGTTTAGCAAAATATAAATAAAGTCGATTGTTAATTAATTGGTGTTTCTTTGTTTTCCAAACGTGATATCTCAAGAGAAGTGGAGTCGTTTTATTCCTTCCCGAGTGCTGTGAATGAAGTTGAATACTGCTCTGGCACCGCATGTTTCGTTGCACGCGAACTTGATCCAATGAGGTTTTCAATGGCAACCAAGCAGCAAAGCAGGACTTACTGTCTTGGGAAGTGCTACGAGGCGCCTTCCTCATCTGCAGGAAAGTCAGTACCTCGAATTGAGACAAGAACAGGCACTCCAATAGTGCTTGATAACATTTCCGGTGGGCCGGTCACTTCGCTTGCCATATACAAGAAGAAAAATGGTTTCAAGGCGCTGCAAAAAGCTCTGGAGATGGATCCTGCGGAGGTTGTAAACGAGATTGACAGATCCTTGCTGCGAGGTCGCGGAGGAGCAGGCTTTCCCACGGGAAAAAAGTGGGCTTCAGTGCTCTCGCAGGATTCCAGTGAAAAGTACATAGTTGTTAATGCCGACGAGGGTGATCCCGGGGCTTACATAGATCGCATGTTAATGGAAATGGATCCGTTCAAGCTGCTTGAGGGAAGCATGATCGCAGGGTACGCTACAGGCGCAAAAAGTGGCTATATTTACATCAGGAGGGAATATCCACAGGCAATAGAATCGGTTTCCAGTGCGATTAGAGAGATGCAGGATGCAGGATATCTTGGTCCTGGCATTATGGGTTCTGAATTTTCATTCAGCTTCAAGGTGGTCTCGGGAAGGGGAAGCTACGTCTGCGGGGAAGAAACGTCTCTTCTGAGATCCATAGAGGGCAGGCGCCCCGAGGTTGGACTGAGGCCGCCATACCCAACCGAGAAGGGTCTGTTCGGCAAGCCGACGGTTGTCAACAACGTCGAGACGCTGGCAAACGTTCCTTGGATCATCAATCACGGTGCGGCGAGGTTTTCTGAGATCGGGTTTTCAAAGAGCAGGGGAACGAAGGCCATTTCACTGAACTCGCTGTTTCGCAATCCGGGACTTTATGAGGTTGAAATGGGCACAACCCTTGAGGAAATTGTCATCGGGATCGGAGGCGGGTTGAAATCCGGAAAACTGAATGGGATAATTGTTGGTGGCCCCATAGCAGGCATCATGCATCCATCAAAGTTCGCGACCAGAATGGGATACGAGGAAATGAAGGCAGCCGGCGGAGAACTGGGGCACGGGGGCATAGTGGCCTTCGACGAGAGCACCTCAATCAGGGATTTGATTGCACACGTATCCTCTTTCGTGGCTTATGAATCATGCGGAAAATGCACACCCTGCAGATTAGGCAGCAGATCTGTTGAGAACATCTTCTCCGGTAACAATAAGGGAAAGCTGTGGACAAGGAATGATTATGAAATCCTCTCCGACACGCTTCTTGAAACAAGCCTTTGCGGACTTGGAGGCGGGCTTGGGGAATTCCTGAAGAGTGCTGCCTTGAATTACCCAAAGGAGGTGGATGCATGTTTCACGTAACAATAGATGGTATCGAGGGTAAATTCGGGGAACAGGAAACAGTCCTTGAAGCCGCAAGGCATTTGGGCATAGAGATACCCACTCTATGCCATGACAACAGGCTTGAAGAGTACGGGGGATGCAGGTTATGTATAGTCAGAATCAACGGGCGATCAAGGCCTGAGACATCATGCACCGCTAGAATACAGGACGGAATGACAGTCGAAACCTCGCCCGACGATATCGAAGGGGAGCGGAAAACCCTCCTGAGATTGATGACGCGGAATGGGGAAATGGATATTAGGGGACTTGACAGGAGGAAGGAGTTCTACCATCATCTTGAACATTATGGACTGCTTCCGGCGGAGCTGCCGGATGCAGGCAGTAACAGTGTAAAACGTTGGGAGGATCATCCGTTCATTCGCGTCGACATGGACAAATGCATAGACTGCTACAGGTGCGTGAGGATATGCGAGGAGGTGCAGGGGCAGTTCGTCTGGCAGAGGTGGAACAGGGGAGACGGGGTTGTCCTGCTCGCAGACAGCATGGAAAGTCTGAAGGAAAGCTCATGCGTCAGCTGCGGGGCTTGCGCAGATACATGTCCTACCGGCGCAATTGATGATCTGGCGATAGAGGAGGAGGGATACCCGGATCGGTATACCAGAAGCGTATGCCCGTACTGTGGTACAGGTTGCGAGATAAGTATAGGTACGCGAAACGGAAAAATAGTAGAGATCCTGCCGGTACAGGATTCTCCAGTTAGCAAGGGACACCTGTGTGTCAAGGGGAGATACTCATTCGGTTTTGCAAACTCCCCGGACAGGATAACAGACCCCATGATCAGGGTTAATGGAAAATGGAAAAAGACCTCATGGGAGGAGGCAATAAGAGTCGTCGGCGACAATTTCAGGAATATTCTATCCAAATATGGCCCGGATTCCATAGGGGTTCTGGGTTCGTCACGTGCAACCAACGAAGAAAATTATCTTGCACAGAAATTTGCCAGGATAGTAATCGGCACAAACAACGTTGACGGCTGCGCAAGGGTGTGCCATGCCCCCACCGCGGCTGGAATGGGATACACGCTTGGAACGGGGGCTGCCACGAATTCCTTCAATGACATCGAGAAGACGAATACCATGATGTTGATAGGCGCCAACCCCACGGAGAACCATCCCATTGTGGGTGCTAGAATAAAGGAAAGGACACTGAAGGGATCAAACCTCATTGTCATAGACCCGAGAAAGACCGAACTCGCATCCCTTGCGAGAATACACCTGCAGATCAGGCCGGGAACAAACATCCCTCTTCTCAATGCACTCGCCAACGTTATCATGGCCGAGGATCTTGTCGATCACCGCTTCCTGGATGAGAGGATAAACAATTTTGAATCCATCAGGGAATCTCTGTCCGAATGGACACCGGAAAGGGCCGCCGGGATATGCGGGGTGGATGCATCAATGATAAGGGAAGCGGCAAGGCTGTATGCATCCAGCGGCCCCGCGATGCTCTTCCACGGCCTTGGAGTGACCGAACATTCTCAGGGGACGGATGGCGTCATGGCCGTAGTCAACCTCGCACTGTTAACAGGGAACATAGGTAAGGAGGGGGCTGGAGTGAATCCACTGAGGGGGCAGAACAACGTCCAGGGATCGGCCCATATGGGCTGCGAGCCATCCAAGCTCACGGGATATGTTCCAATCGAAACGGGAAGGCAGAAATTTGAGGAAGTCTGGAAGAGAAAAATTCCCACTACGAAGGGACTGGACGAGATGCAGATGATTGATTCTGCAGCATCCGGGGGCCTCAAGGCCCTATGGATACAGGGCTGGGATGTATACCTTACCAATCCGGATATGAAAAACACGGAGAAGGCATTCAACTCGCTTGAATTCATTGTGATCCAGGATTTCTTCCTGAACGAGACAGCCAAGAAATTCGGGTCGGTTTTTCTGCCAGCCGTTACCTCCTACGAGAAGGATGGGACTTTCATGAATTCAGAGAGGCGTGTGCAGAGAGTCAGGAAGGCCATGAATTCTCTGGGAAACTCGAAGCCGGACTGGAAGATTATTGATCTGGTAGCCGAATACATGGGCTTCGGGAAAGACTTTGCTTTCAGCACCCCGGAAGATATCTGGAACGAGATAAGAGAACTGTGGGAAGGGGGACACGGAATTACCTATAGAAGACTGGAAAATGGAGGCATACAGTGGCCGTGCCCATCGGAAGACCATCCGGGTACAAGAATACTGCATACGGATAAGTTCACGCTCGGGAAGAAGACCTCCCTGGTTGTTACAAAATATCTGCCAACCACGGAGATAACAACGGCGGATTACCCCATCCTGCTTTCAACAGGCAGGTCCCTGTTCCAGTTCAATGCGGCAACAATGACAAACAGGTCAGGTAACAGGGCGTTCCATGATACGGATTATGTGTACATTTCCCGTGCTGATGCGGAGAAAATGAATCTAAGAACAGGAGAAAAAGTGAAGCTTGTCAGCAGGTACGGTGAAGCAGTGACAAAGTTTTCAGTGAATTACGATCTGAAAGATGGCACTGCATTTGCAACCTTCAACGATCCTGAGGTCGGACTCAACCAGATAACAGGCCCACAGAGAGATGCAAAACAGAATACGCCGGAATACAAGGTAGTGGCTATACGAATAAGCAAGGCTTGAAATTCAGATAAAATTATATCCACTTATTTTTCCCTGAATTTTTGAGATTCAACTGAATATTGAGATTATGCAGGGCAGAAATGTATTTCAGATCATCGTTAGATCG
>JAJYUI010000025.1 GCA_021792595.1 Thermoplasmata archaeon
GCCATAGGTAATAGGTATACCTATTACAGACTAATAAACTTTACTGCCTGAAGAACCTTGGAATTACGGACTGACAGAAACATGACAAAAATGTAACAGGTAAATTAAACGCTAATCAGGTCATGAGATTCATGATGATCTGGCACCAGTACCTCGATTACCGTGGTCTTGAAGGGATGGCCAGATCCATGGTGGATTTGGGAATAATACCATATTACGGCGATTACACAACCATATGGTACCGCATTCATGAAAAGAAACCTGATCTGGATATATCCGGTATGGAATACGCGGAGTTCGGTACCGACGGTACACAGGGTTGAAGACAAACAACGCAGGATCTTACAGGATAACGAAATACGGTGATCCGGACGCGAAGAAGAGGAAGCACCTTGTCATAATAATAACGGCGGATGTCAGGACAAAGAAGATAATCGGGATAGAATCTCACGTTGAGGGTACAGGGCCATCGGAACCTGGAACTGCATCCGGACACATAAGGGATGCGGTGATGAAAGGTGTCAGAGTGGGGGGATTCTATGGTGACGGTGCATTCGACGTGAATGATCTCTTCACGCTGTTGCACGTCACGGGCACAGATCCAGTAATCAAGATCAGGAAGAATGCCTCGACAGAAAGGTGCAGGGGATCGAAATACAGGCGCAGGGCAGTAAGGGAATACCGGGAGAAGGGATACAGGAAATGGGCCGAGGACAATGATTATGGCATGAGATGGCCCGGAACAGAGGGCATATTCTCCTCTGTCAAGAGTAAGTTCGGCGAGAACTGTGTCAGCAGATCCCCCGGAGGCCTGGAAGCTGAAGGGTACCAGAGGTTCTGGGCATACGATTACATAAACCAGAGGGCGAAAAGCGAGGCGAAATCGCTGCCAAGACCTTGATGCGGGGAAATTCAGGGAGCAACCATCCCGCAGGGGGAATCTTAGGGGATTTGTTCAACAGAGCACACACAGGATAAATTTTAAGTACTGTTGTTTATAATAGAAAATGTGGAAGAACCAAGGGGAACCATAATTTCTGAGCTTTCGAGAAATCTCAGGGCCAGAGGATTCAAGGTATCTGACCCGGAATTATCCGGCCTGGTCTCGTTCGACCTCATGGCTAGGAGAGAGGATGAGAGATATTTCCTCAAGGTGCTCTACAACGTTGATACAATCAGGCGCGACGCCGCGGTGGAACTTCTCACCCTTGCAAGAATGACGGATTCGGCATGTGTGGTGGTCGGGGAAAGGAGCGGCGCGGGAAGACTGGAGGATGGCATAGTATACTACAGGCACTCGATACCCATCATGTCTCTGATGACTTTCGTGGATTACGTGGACGGCGAGCGCCCTTACGTATTTTCAGGACCAGGCGGGTATTACGTTTCGATCAACGGAACCGAAATGCGGAGGACCAGGCAAAACAGGGGGTTCTCCATTGGATACGTATCCGGCAAGATCGGGACTTCAAGGAGATCTGTATCGCTCTATGAGTCTGGTAGCGCAGCAACAGTCGAAGTATTCATGAAGATACAGGCGCTGCTTGAATCTGACATAAAGAAATCAATCGATTTCAGGGAGGAGATCATGGGCATGGATGTGTACCCTTCGGAGAGCGAGGCTGAAGACGAACTTCTACGTACAGTCTCTGGAAGAATAACGGAGGCAGGGTACACCGTCAATATCATGCACAAGTCCCCGTTCGATGCCCTGGCAAGGCATAGCAGGGAGACCCTTATAATGGGCCTTCTCGACCTTATCGGAAAGGACTACAAAAGGGCATCCGCCATGAGGAACATATCCGACATACTGGAGAATGATCTTATCATCCTGGCAAGATCCAGGACAGAGAGAACACAGATTTCAGGCTGCCCGGTAGTCAATATCCCGGAGTTCCTTGACTTCTGTGACAGGGGAGACCTGGAAGCACTCCTTGAAAGAAAGAAACGCGGACTATGAAAGCAATTCTCAGAAACGGTACCGGCCTTGTACTTGGCATAGTTGGCGGGATTAAGGGTCTGAAGAGGGACGGAGACGTTTTGCCGCACGTGTTTTCAGAAGTAGCGGCAGAGGCCATACTCATAACGATATCTCCGGAAGAGGTCAACGGGATACTGGACTTCATTAAAGACCCATACAGGATGACGCTTTCAGATTACGAGATGATGTATGGAGTGAACCTCAGGAAATACGGCGAGGTGGAAACACCATCGCCGATATATACAGAGTCTGCAAGGCTTTCATCCTCATACCACGTACCGCTTGTTCCTCTTGACCTCCCGGAAGAAAAGTTCAGCAGGCACTTCATGAATCATGTGAGCACATGGCAGCTTGTGCGCCATTCTGTAAGGAAGAGGAGGCTCATGCACCAGGCATTCCCACAGAAGACTCCGGAGGAGTTCGTGGAGAAGTGGAACTCCATAGTGAATTCACTGAAGGGGCTCAGGAAGATGGAGGAACTGAGGCTGGATCATATCATGAAGACTCTTGACGAGATAATTTTGGAAGGGAAATATGAAAAGATCCTCCTCGTCACGGAGTATGAATTCTATCGCAGCCTGCTTGATCACCTGATCGCAACCGGGTTCACCGAGGTTTCAGAAGAATCCCTTGAAGATAACGTAGACCTCCGAACTGCCCCTCCTGGTGGCTCCGACTGATGTTACGCGCGAGAACCTGAACTTTCCGGACCAATGGGAGAGAAACTTCGGTGTCAGATCCCCCCCAAACTGCTTCACCACGACGTTTCCACCAGGCGCCAGCAGGGGCAAGGAAATTTCCATTACCTTCTCGCAGATCAGGTATGAGGACGCATGATCACGGCTCCAGTTCCCGCTTGTGTGTGACATGGCATCAGAGATTATGCATTCAAATTTCTCAACTCCCATTTCCCTCATCGCCATGGAAAGCTTATCCTGAAACGCAGGCGACATGATGTCTCCCTTCAGGTACCTGATTCCCTCATCTTCCTCCACACGGTTCAGGTCAATGCAAAGAACAGTTTCCCCGGAAATTTCATGGGCAACCTGGCTCCACCCGCCCGGGGAACCACCTATGTCGAGTACCCTGTTTCCCGGGGAAATGACCGAAAATTTGTCCTGCAACTCGAGAAGCTTGAACGCCGCCCTGCTCCTGTAGTTCCTGGCCTTGGCGAGATAGTAGAACCTGTCCTTCCTGCCGCCAGTCATCGGTATGAATTATTCCCCGATGTGTTTCCTGTATTCGTCCGCACTCATTCCATCGGGCGAACTTCCCGGCTCTAACTTTATCTTCACGAGCCAGTTCGAGTACGGGTCCTCGTTGATAAGTTCAGGCTTGTTCTCAAGGTTGCCGTTGATCTCTTCCACGGTTCCGTCAACGGGAGAAAAGACGTCTTCCGCTGACTTCACGGATTCAATAGTCAGCAGCGGGCCATCTTTCGTGACCCTTGTTCCAACATTGGGGAAATCAACATAAACGACGTCGGTGAGCTGGTGCTGGGCATAGTCTGTGACGCCAATGGTGAGAATCCCGTCACTGGAGGAGAACCATTCGTGGGTCTTGGAATAAAGGAGATCTTCAGGGATCTTAGACATGGGCTAGAAAATGAAGCGCCTTATATAAACAATCCATTCTCACATGTGAGGGCATTCATCGGAATTCCGCTCTTGGGACCCAGAGATCTGCCTGCCCTGCTCAACAGGCTGAAACTGAATGACATGCTCAGGGTTGAAAAGGCAGGAAACCTGCATGTGACCGTTCTGTTCTTCGCGGAACTTCCGGAGGGGAAAGTGGAAAGGGTCGGTAGGGCAATCGAAGGAATCGGTATCGGAAGATTCAGGATCAGGTACGGCAGGATCTCTGGATTTCCTGATCCAGGCAGATCCAGGGTGATAATACTGGAGATCCATAGCCCTGAACTACTCGACATTTCCCATGCAATTCTTTCCGGCCTGAATATAATTCCTGACAGAAAGTTTGTTCCGCACCTCACCCTTGCCAGGGCAAAGCATCCCATTGCGATAAAGGACCTCGGGATAGATGCCGGAATGTTTGACGGCATGGAGGAAGAGGCTGAAAAGATCGTCCTCTTCCAGAGCATTCTTGGGAGAACGGGTGCAGTACACAGACCGATCAGGGAGCATCAGTTGATGTAATACGCTCTCTCCTTTTCGTCTCCATTGTCCTGGTTCTTCACCTTGATCAATTCCTCGTCCTTGAACTCAACAGCAAATATCCCCCCAACCGGCAGCACCCGAACAAGGGTGGATCCGTCTTTTTCCGTTACCCTCAATACAATGGCCCCTTCCTCTCCAAGTATAGTGTATCCAAGGAATTCCCCTTCTGTCCTGAGGGGCTCATCCGTGCCGCTGCTGGATATCACCAAGTACTTTCCACCTTTCTTGATCTCTATCATTTCCACGCTGAACACCATTTTCTCAATCTGTCTAAGCATCTTTTCAATATTCAAACAGAGTCATGCCCAATCAAGGGTGGAATTAAAAGTTTTCAACCCATTTGAAACAATACATCATCACAAGGAGTGGACAGCATAGAGGGTTGGCATGATTTAGCGTACAACCACCTTGTGCGGGGCTTGCGGGAAACTCCTATGAACATGGTTCTTGACCGTGATTATACAGCCTTATCACCAATAACGTCATGCATTACACATGAAGAATTACATTGACGGGGAATGGGTAGACTCATCGTCAGGAGAGTTCCTCGAGAAAGTCAACCCGTCTACGGGCAAGGTGCTTGAAAAGTTCCCTTCGGCTACAAAGGAAGATGTGAGCAGGGCCATTGACGCTGCGGAGTCCGCGTTTGAAAGGTGGAATTCCATTGGTTCCAGTAAACGATCCAGGATCCTCCTGAAGGCCGAGGAACTCATAAGAATTGACAGGAAGGAACTTGAGAAAATACTGGTTCTTGAGAACGGCAAGGTACCCGTCCAGGCGCAGGAGGAGGTTGACGGGGTACTGGATCAGATCAGGTATTATGCCGGGTTCGAAAGGAAGATAACCGGCGATGTTGTCGAAGGCGATTCTGAAAAGAGGTTGATACTGCAATACAAGGTGCCATACGGTGTTGTTGCAGCCCTTACCCCATGGAACTTTCCTGCTGCAATGGTGGCAAGGAAGATCGCTCCTGCACTCCTCACCGGTAACACAGTGGTACTGAAACCGAGTTCTGACACCCCTATGTCTGCAGAATGGATAGTACGGAAGTTCATTGAAGCAGGCGTGCCAAAGGGGGCAATCAATTTCGTGACCGGGAAGGGTTCCACGATAGGCGATCACCTCGTATCGCACAGGAAAGTTTCCCTGGTCACCATGACCGGTTCTACCGGCACAGGCCAGAGGATAATGGAGATAGCCTCGGCAAACATGGCAAAGCTGGTTCTTGAGCTTGGAGGAAAGGCGCCATTCATAGTATGGGAAGACGCGGACATCTCCAATGCACTGAAATCCCTCGTCTGGGCAAAATTCTGGAATGGGGGTCAGTCATGCATTGCAGCGGAGAGACTCTATGTCCATGAGAAGATATATGACAGTTTTGTCAGGAAATTCACCTCCGCCACCCGGAAAATAAGGGTTGGAGACCCAATGACATCTGACCTGGGGCCCCTCATAAACGGGAAGGCACTCGAAACCACCTCAAGGTTTGTGAGGGAAGCTTCGGACTCAGGAATGAAAACACTCACCGGAGGGAAGCAACCGGAGCTTGAAGGTGATTTCAGGTCGGGTTACTTCTTCCTGCCGACAATACTGGAGGGTGCAGCACAGGACTCGCCCATTTTCCAGGAGGAGATATTCGGCCCGGTCCTGGGTATACAGAAGGTATCAGACCTGGAGGAGACGCTGAAGAAGGCAAACGACTCAAGGTACGGGCTTGCCTCCTACCTGTTTACAGAGAGCAACAGTGTGGTGTTTGAGGCAGCGGAGAAGATCAGTTTCGGGGAACTGTACGTAAACATGCCAGGCCCGGAGTCAAGCCAGGGATACCACACTGGTTTCCGCCTCACCGGACAGGGAGGGGAGGGAAGCAGGTATGGCATTGAGGAATACGTCAAGCTGAAGAACATCTATGTCAACTATTCCAGGGAGGAGCTGCACATTCAGTCCGTCCGGGAAGACCTGTTCTGATCCCCAGGCTTCCCTGAACCCAGCACCACTCCGGTCTCCGCGTCAATATATATCTCGTCCCCCTCCCCAGGCAACTGTATGAACCTGGCCGAAAAGAGGACAGTCTTTCCGGAATCCCTGAGGGCGTCGGCAGTCCCCGCATTGACCCTTCCCTGCAATATTATCCCGCTGAAGCCGCTAACTGCTTTCACGTCCTTAAGGGACGTCAGCAGAACTATGTCGCCATCTCCCGGAGTGTTCATGGTTACCCTTCCCTTCAGCGAAGGGCCTGCGGGGTATCCCCTTCCAAGGAAGCTGCCTGATGTGATTACCCTGATGTCATTTGTCCCCCCGAACAGGAAGTACGGAGACCCTGACGTAACGACTATTCTCTGCCCGAGCCTGAAAATGCCGGAGCTGTTGAGGAAATCCATTGCTTCGTTCAGCGTCCTGCTCTCAGAGAGTTCACCCGGGATTATGACAGGGTCAACTCCCTTCAGGAGGCTGAGCCTCCTCGCAAGACCCGCATCGGTTACGGCCGCATAGATCCTGTGGCCAGGTCTCACGGCGGAAAGCATTCTTGCTGTTGAGCCTGACTTCGTGAATGCAAGTATCGCGCCCGCATGGATCTCCTCCGCCATGTCCCTAGATGCCCTCGCTATGGAGAATGCAATCCTGTTCCCGAGGAATTCTGAGGGTTCTGGAAGATGCTCCCCCGAAGACTCGACATAGTCACAGATCTCCCTCATATACCGCACAGACTCCACAGGATGCTTCCCTATTGCTGTTTCTCCCGATAGCATTACTGCGTCGGCGTTGTCAAGAATAGCATTTGTCACGTCGGAAACCTCGGCCCTTGTGGGCGACGCCGTTGAAATCATCGATTCCAGCATCTGCGTGGCAACCACCGTTGGCACACCAAACCTGTGGGCTTCCCTGATGATTTCCTTCTGGGCCATTGCAACTTCGTGGAGCGGTATCTCGACTCCAAGGTCTCCGCGCGCAACCATCACCCAGTCTGAAACGGACGAGATGCTCCTTATGCCGTTCAGGCCGTTCTGCGTCTCTATCTTCGATACTATCTCCGCAGACGAGCCAGTCTCAAGAAGAAGCTCGTTAAGCCTGAAAACGTCCTCCTTCTGCTGGACGAAGGACAGGGCAAAAAAGTCGGCTCCCTCCGAAGCGGCCTCGGCAACGAAGGTCCTGTCCCTTTCTGTGAGCGTACCCAGCGAAAGCAGCTTTCCGGGAACATTGACCCTGCTCCTGTCCCTGAGAGTCCCCGAGTTCAACGCTTTCACCAGGACCGATTCCCTCTCTCCGGCCTCAACCTCGAACCGCACCGCCCCGTCCCCCATGACAATTGAATCTCCCTCGGAAAGGGTCTCCAGGACATCGGGAGAGTTGATTGCAACCGAATCCCCGCCATTTCCACCAAGGCGGTACAATTCGCCCTCGGAAAACTTCATGGTTCCGCCGGGAAAATCACCGGTTCTCAACTCCGGCCCCTTGAGATCAACCATGACAGATATGTGCATTCCCAGCTTACGGTTGACGCCCCTGGCAATTTCGCAAATCTTTCCGATGTATCCAGCTTCTATGTGCGCGGTGTTGATCCTCAATGAGGATATTCCTGCCCTTGCCATTGCTTCAATCACCCCTGGAGAGTCGCATGCTGGACCAACCGTAGCAATAATCTTGACCCCGGACATGGCGTTATAATTGCCGGTTGTTATTATTCGTTTACCTTCCCCTTGCCACCATAGAAACCTGCAATGATGTCGGAGACGTTGTTTCCTGTTGGACCCGATATCAAGGCCGCACCAAGCGAATTAAGCAGCGGAAAGGCGTCGCTCCGGGCAAGGCTGTCCATTATTGCCTCATGCGGAATTCCATCGAACATCCCGGGATAATACACAGCTCCCATTGCCTTGCTGTTTCCGTCGATTCCGTCAGATCCGGCGGACATGAACACACAGTCCTCTCCCTGTTCAAGCCGGAGTGCAAGCCGCACAACCAGTTCCTGGTTCCTTCCGCCTGTCCCTGTGCCGCGGACCACGGAGGTGCTCTCCCCTCCCATTACGAACCAGAAAGGTTCGCCCGATCTCGAGAATTCTTCTCGCACCATGGAGAGGATCCTCTGGGAAAGCTCTTCAACGCTCCCGGACACGAAGTATCCGGGAGTGATCACATTATGTCCCTCGCGTGAAAGCCGGAGTCCTAGGTCCTTCACCACGTCCGAGTTCCTCAGAACAATCCTGTTTGTGCACTGTGCGGCCTTTCCCGTTATCATGCCACGTGAAGATATGGCTTCAGGTGCTGCAGGATCGCATCCAGCTATGGCTCCAAGAACATCAGAGTCCGCATAGTGGCCAGGAGCAGTCCACTCAACAGTTGGTCCAGACCCGACATATGCCGGCTCATCACCCGGCACGTCTGAGATGATCAGGGAAACAGCCCTGGCCGGATAGATGTAACTCAGGAGCTTCCCGCCCTTCACCCTTGACATGATCCTGCGGGCAGCGTTGAGCATGAAGATATCCGAACCAGCCTCCATCAGGCATTTGGTGACGGCGGACACTCTCTCAATTGACAGTCCTTCAACCGGGACCTCAAAAAGGGAGGACGACCCGCCCGATACAAGCACGAATACCAGGTCATCCTCAGTAAGCCCTTCAATAGATCCCAGCAGCCTTTCCGAGGACTCTTGCGAACTCCGGTCTGGATATGGGTGCGACCCTCTCAACAGGGTCAGCCCTTCAGGTACGTTCTCCACCATAGCATTGTGCGGAACTATTATGCTCGCACTTTCAGGAGGCCCTGGGAGGGCGGACACGAGCCCCCTGTACATCCCCAGTCCGGCCTTTCCGAAACCTATTATGTGGATCTTCCCAGATTCATTCGCCAGTGGAAGAAACTCATGAAACGAAGCGCGGACTGCGTTTTCCGGATTGTATCTCTCAAGGGCCCCGGAGAGTGCCCCAACCAGGATGCCTGCCCTGGGATCTGCATTATCTCCTATTGCGATCTGCACAGGACTCGATCGACCAAAGCAAATAAAAGGATATAAGGGGAACCCTGGACTTGCATTCAGGGAGTTCTCGAGGACGAGGCAAGTTCGTAAATCCTTTCTACGGTCCTCCGGTAGTTTTCAATCGCCATTTTCAGGTTGATCTCGACCCAGTTCCAGGCCCTCATGAGGTTTCCGGACCTGATTCGATATTTCTTCGTCTTGCCTTCCTGGGTCTCCTCCAGTATGTCCATCCCCTTGAGCTTGTTCAGGTGCCTGTAAAGCGTGGTCCTGCTTATGCCAAGATATGTCATCAGTTCTTCAGCGCTCCAGTACCTCTCAGGATTAAGTATGAAGCATTCCTTGAACAGCCTGAAGTAGGACGCCCTGCTGATTGTCTGGTAATCTGTGTCCGGGCGCAGCCTAGGAATGTAACCAATGTCTGAAAGGAAGTATGCCACGTTCCTGTCCAGATCTTCAGAAACCACCCTGGTTGGAACTGAAACTACACTCATCTTGAACATATGGATGAGCATGGGCAGTAGCCTATTGATACATTTGGTTTCTGAAGTGGGGTTATTGGCAGGGATCAGGCAGCATTCCGGTCAAGGAGGTGCCTTCTCCGGATGCGCTCAACGGAAAGCACTGTCACCCTTGGCACCGCAGAAGCGCATTCACCGGGTATTCCCGGCCTGGCCCTCCTCATGCTTCACGTTCAAGCCTACCATTCCCATCCACCTGTTGACAAGTTCTCCGGAAATCTCGTAGCTGCTCTCTGCATCCCCAAGGTAAGCAACGAATCCCATGGACTGGAGTTCCTTGAGCTTCTTCCTGACCGTAGTCCTGGAGGCCGCCCCTGTTTCCTTTCTCAGCTCGTCCGTTATCCTGGTTATGTTGGCCCTTTCAAGGGTGAACAGGACTTCCAGGATACCCTCTGATATTGTATCGAGCTTCTCCCCTATGAGCATGGAAGGCGTGATCTTACCACGGGTCAGCAGCATGTTTGCCAGCCTGAAGTAAGTGCTCACAATCTGCTCATACCCGCCGAATACGGCCCTGAAAGACAGGTATTCCTTCAGGATAGACTCTATGCTGTCTATCTTTCCCCTTATTTCCTTCAGTTCGTCTTCAGCCATCTGATGATTCCTCACCTGGGATTCTTCAGCTTGCCGACCCGCTTCAATGTTCGCAGTCCAGTACCTCCACTGAAATACCTTATCGTACCCAGGAAGCTGAAACGAAGCAATTCTTCCTCGTAGGCAACAATCTCTCTGGCTATTCCCTGATCCAGGTCGCTACCGGCTATGCTTTTACGGAACCTGTGAAGAAACGACCTCCTCCTGAGCGAAACTTTCAACCTGAATTTCAGGAGGAGGTAAAGCAGTCGTGGTATCCTGGCAAGGATCAGCAGGATTTCTCTCTTGCTCATTCTGATTTCTCGGGCTAATCCTCTGACTCTTCCTCTTCCCTGTTCTTTCTGCGCTTGAAAAAGTCATCATCAAGGTCGACGTTCCTGATGATCCCCTTGATCAGTGCTACAGGATCCCTGCTCTCCATGAAGCTCCTGGTAAGCTTCATCGCATTCTCTTCATCCATTCCACTCTCCTTGAGCTCCCTGTAGAATGTGCTCACCTGCTTGGCATACTCCTCTGCATTCTCCTTGTTCATCACGCTGTTGAGCAGCTTGGAGAGAAGAGGCGGTACCTTTTCGCCCACTACCTCAAGAACCTCTTTCAGATCCCTGATGTCCGTAGATCTCTCTTCTGACATTTTTTTTTCACCTGCTTTCAATACGTATTACATGCTTTATATTCATGCCGGCCATTTATAGCCACCTGAAGTCCAGTTAAATACAATCCCGTAAATGAAACAGGGATCTGTTGCCATGACAGGTCTGTCCTTGCACTGGGCACTCTCGAATGCCAGGGATCAGTAATTTTCACCGGGCATGCATGGACCTGGAAATAAATGGGAATCAGCACAAGATCCTGTCAACTTTATGAAGAACAATCGCCTATCTTGGATATTGCCCCTGATAGCTAGGAAATATCCAGTCCCGGGAGAAGGGCCCGAGATCTCCTCCGTTAGTCTAATTGTGGCCTCGGTCAGGGGGAGAAGCGCAGGGCGAATCACTGAACTGATCGAGAAGGAACGGAGATTCTATGACATCGTGGAGATCAGGGACGACCTGATCAACGGGCCTGGAGGCACAGTTTCCACAATCATGAAGAAACTCCAGGCAGAGGAGATCCCGTTCATATTCACTCACAGAGATAACAACGCGGACAGGGCAAAGCTGAGCTATCTTGAGGCAACCGGGTTTGATCCTGTTGCACTTGACCTTGATGTTTCCCTTGCCGGGATCAGGAAGGATTTGAAAGATCAGGATGTGATATTTTCATATCATGGAGAGAGGAGGTCCCCGTCAGAGGTAATGGAAGAGATCAGGAAAATGGGGTCCCCGCTGGGGAAGATGGCCGTTCCATACCGGAACAGGATATCATTTCTTGAAGACCTCTCTGAAGTTGCGGACTACAAGAGAAGGACGGGATACCCGATCGCATTCATGCCCATGCAGGAAGGATTCATGGGCGACCGTCTCCTCAGTGCATTTTACGTTTCAGACCTGCTTTACGCTTCCCTGGGCAAACAGACTGCACGGGGCCAGCCAACTGTCAGAGAGGCAGCAGCACTCAGGAAACTTGCATCAGAGTACGGGAAACACGGATATCAATCCCTCAACGATGAATGATACCCCTATCGCAGCAATAAGCAAACCCATTATCCTTGATACGATCAGCGAACCTGTCTTTCCAATTTTCTCGAAAATCCGCGATGAGTATTTCAGTATGAAGAATGAAGCAGCAATGACCAGCAGAACTGCCAGCAGGACAAGAAATTTCTCGGCATAACTGGTGCTCCTGAGGTTGAAGTATATGATGGCAGTTGTAAGGGAGCCGGGTCCGGCAAGCAATGGGGTTCCTATAGGGACTACCCCGATGGACTCTTTCTGGAGTGATTCCTCCTGCTCTGTCTTAGTGAGTTTTGTGGTGGACGTCCTCCCCTGCAGCATATCGAAAGCAACCTTGAAGACCAGGATGCCCCCTGCGATCTGGAAGTCTGCGATATTGATCCCCAGCACCTCAAAGACATAAATACCTATCAGCATGAAACTGATGAGCATCCCTGCGGCGACCATTACGCTGTTGAAGATCACTCCCCCCCTCTCCTTCCTTGAGTATCCCTCGGTGAGGCTCATCAGTATCGGGACAGCCCCAACCGGGTTGAGTATGGCGAATAGAGCAATAAATACCGTAAGGAGAAATATGAGGTCAGACACTTCCTGTTCGGGGGATCAGAATTAACGATGATTTTAATGTTGCTCAGCCGCGAACCACGTCATGCGTCTGGCTTTTCCGCCAGGCTGTTGATGGAAGAATAAAGTCAGATTGTTCTTGGCGAGATTGCTGGACCACCGCCTTCCCAAAGGCTTCACACGCTGCAGGATCAACCGCATTCATTGTTTCAAGCGCGAAAAGGTTCACAGGCTGACACTTTCAATCTCGGCTTTAGCCGGTTGCACCACCGAAATTCACTTAACACTGGGGCTTTGCAAAAATTCTGGAGGGACAATGTCCGAAACAGTATATATATGTAAAAACTCATGGAATATTGGTCAACTACAGTTTCCTGAAAAGGTTGCTCGTTATCGGCGAAAAACAGCTCCTGGAAGAGCTGTCCAGCTACATGGACCTGGGGACTAAATCATGCGAGAGCCTCAAGTCTGCCCTGGCAAACGACCAGAAGATTTCCGAATCCTACGAAAGTATCAGGAAGTACGAAAAGGCGGCTGACGATCTCACCATGAAATACCGGCAGGAAATCTCGAACGGAGCAATCAGCAGTACCCTGATGGCAACTCTTGGAACCCTGGTGGAGAAGTGCGACAGTATACTGGACGCTTCGTATTTCATTGTAAGGGAAATCAAGAGGATGGGTCTAGCGCTTCCTGCTCTCACATCAGATGAAGTCCACACAATAACGGAAGGCTACGGGAACTTTTCCCGCATGCTTGATTATGAGAAGCAGGCACTGCTTTATGTTGACAACATGCTTAACGCAGGAAACATGAGCCAGATGAGGGAGGAAAGGAAGAAGATAGAGGAGCTTGAAGAGAAGGTGGACGATTTCAAGGATTCCTTCATAGACTCTCTATACAGCAAGAACTCCAAACTTTCATACATAACATTTTCACACCTGGCTGACATGGTTCACAAGATAGACGATCTGCTGGATCACTGCGAAGACATTTCAGATCTCATACTGACCGTAACAACTGCGGTCACAAAGTGATCGCTTGCTTCTTATATTCATTGCGGAAGTAGTGATGGCTGGTCTGCTGACAATGATGGTGTCAGGCAATAACCTGTCCGCAGCCGTAGGCACTATCATAGGGGCAAGAACCGTTCGCAGAAGAACAGGTCTCCTGATAGGGCTGGCGGGTTTCTCGATCGGCCTAGTCACAGAGGGAAGGTTCCTTCTTTCCGCGTCAGGTTCCCTCATGCCCCGGTCGGACTACTATGTGTTTCTGGCATTTCTAGTCTCGTTCGTGATTTTCACGATCGCAACCTACTTCAGGACCCCGCTGTCACTGACCATGGCTCTTGTGGGAACGGCCGCCGGCATATCCCTGCGCCTGTCATTCCCTGTTCCGTACAGCTTTCTCTTCCTCCTGATACTGGTATGGATCCTTGCGCCAGTCCTGTCCATAGCTGGCTCATTTGCCCTGTCCAGGCTTATTCAGGCAAGAGAACCAAAGAACGCCTGGGAGACGGCAGCAACCAGCAAGGTCCTCCTTATCGCCGCCTCATTCTTCACCGCGTTCACTCTTGGTGCCAACACCCTTGGCCTGATACTTACGCTCGCAGGGGCTTCCACATGGGTCTATGTCTCCATGCTGATCGGGATCGCTGTGGGCTCCATATTCCTGGGAGGCGGAACAATAAAGAGGATAGGGGAGGAACTCTATTCCATGAGATATTCCAGCGCCCTGGTCTCACTGCTGGTCTCATCCATCAGCGTGGAAGTGTCCACCATCTTTGGCGTACCTCTGTCAAACACCCAGACGCTTACTTCCAGTGTGGTGGGAACCGGGCTTTCCTATCGATACAAGACAATCTATCTGAGGCCATATCTAGTGATTATCGGGATGTGGGTGGTCTCTCCCATTGCCGGATTCATCCTGGGATTCCTTATCTGAACCTCTTCTTTTTCTTTTCCCTGACCCAGCCGGATCTCCTGAGATTCAGAAGCAGGATCTCAAGAATATCTGTGCCGGCAAAGTACTTGTAAAACAGGAACAGTAAACCAAAAGAAACAAAAAAGATGATCCCGGCGTATATGAGAACCATCCCCAAATCCATCATTAGCGATAGTGTCAGGATGATCGCGATTGGGACTGCAACCGAAAGCACGGCAGCTACCGGATGCCTGTCCATCCGGGGGTCTCTCACAGGAACTTCCTCAATTCTCCACTTCTGCTCAAGCTTCTCACGAAGTTCCCTGTTCCCACGGGATTCCCCATGGTCGTCCTTATCCATTACTGTGAATATTGTATGTTCGGTAAATAAACATTCCACGAGACTCCCGAGGCGATATCATAAACACCAAAGAATACAAGCGACTCATGGCCAGGGTTAACTGCCAAATCTCCTTGCCGGGCTCATCTCATGCCTGATTGTTCCCTCGAAAGCTTTAATGAATACAATCTCATTAACCACTTCACGCCACTGTAGCTCAGTCGGCAGAGCAACTGATTTGTAATCAGTAGGTCGGGGGATCGAAACCCTCCAGTGGCTTCATCCTAAACCAATTGCATCTGCTAAACAACGATCTTTACAGATTACAGGAACTTTTCCATAACATATGTGTCGTGAAACAGGCCGTCAACCTTCAGCTCTTTCTTCAGTTTCCCAACAACAGCAAAACCGTGTTTCTCGTATAACTTGAAGGCAGCGTTCTGCGCAGGGTTGACCATCAATGCGATCTTCACGATTTCCCCGCCGGCGGACGCAAGCGTAATTGCAGACTTCAACAGGGCTTCGCCAACCCCTTTCCCCCTGAAGTGCTCGTCCACGAACATGCCAAAAATGTCAGCAGCGTGCGAGGTCTTGATCCTGTTCCTGAAAACCAGTGAAATCATGCCAACAGGAACATCTCCAGACAGTGCGAACAGGGCGCTGCCGATCCTCTGCTGCCAGGCATCCATTCCATAGGTTTCCTCTTCCTCAACCGAACTTCCGAATGCTGCCGGATCCGTTCCAAGGGCTGTGAGCCGCAATCTCCTGTAATCTTCCCACCTGGAAGCAGGCAGCCTCCTGATCGCAATGCCAGACACGTCACACCCGAATTCTTCCTTTCCGCTCAAGGTCGAAATGAGGCGGGAAACACACTTAATCATTTTGGAAGTGCCACTGGTTCCTGCGTTCGGCAATTTTAATATGTAATAGCAAGTTGTCAACAATCATGCAAGGCTCTTCCGCAAACAACAGCGCCCTGCCGATCGAGGAGAGATACCATCCCGGAAAGGAGGTATACAGGAGACTCCACGAGGAATCCCTTGAGAATCCGGAGAAATTCTGGAATGAACACGCCGGCATCATTGAATGGTACAGGCGCTGGGAAAAAGTGCTGGATGACAGTAACCCACCTTTTTACCGGTGGTTTGTAAGCGGCAAGCTCAATCTTTCCTACAACTGCCTGGACAGGAACATCAAGAACCATCGGAGAAACAAGGCAGCATATATCTGGATCGCTGAGGACGGCACGGAGAAGATCGTCACCTATCGTGGCCTTCACAAGAGGGTGAACGTGCTGGCGGCAGTACTCAGGGATCTGGGGATTCAAAAAGGGGACAGGATTGTCATATACCTGCCTATGCTGCTTGAGGCACCTGTCGCAATGCTGGCAGCCGCCAGGATAGGCGCCCCATTTTCATTCGTGTTTGCAGGCTACGGAGCTTCGGCACTCTCGGAGAGGATCAGGGATTCCGGTGCAAAACTGGTGATTACCTCTGATGGAGGTTTTCGTGGCGGAAAGGTTGTTGAACTAAAGAAGGTCGTGGATGAAGCACTGCAGGAAACCACTTCGGTCGAGAATGTGATTGTTGTGAAACGCACAGGAACCGAAGTCGATATGGTGGAATCCCGTGATCTTTGGTACCACGATCTTGTGGCAGACAGGAATGACTATGTTGAGCCTGAAGTAATGGATTCAAACGATCCGCTGTATATTCTCTACACTTCGGGTACAACCGGGAAGCCAAAGGGGGTGGTGCACGGGACAGGCGGATATGCAGTATGGGTTGCAAACACCCTTGAGTGGGCATTCGGGCCGACGGAGGATGACCGGTGGTGGTGTGCGGCCGACGTGGGCTGGGTGACAGGACACAGCTACATAGTGTTCGCGCCACTGATCCTTGGCCTCACCTCGATAATGTATGAGGGATCCATAATACATCCGGGGCCGGACAGGCTCTGGAAGATTGTTCAGGACTACGCAGTGAATCTGCTCTACACTTCGCCCACTGCAATCCGCACCCTGATGCGATACGGGGTGCAGTATGCACGAATGCACGACCTATCGTCACTCAGGGTCCTGGGCAGCGTGGGTGAGCCTATAAACCCGGCTGCCTGGCAGTGGTACTACACCAACATAGGCAAGGATAGATGCCCGATTATAGACACCTACTGGCAGACTGAGACTGGCGGGTTCGTAATGGCACCAGCAAACGGTATATCACTGCCACTCCTGAAACCAGGTTCGGTCACGTTCCCTATGCCAGGCATAGATCCTGTGATATACGGAGAGGAAGGGGCCGAGGTTAAACCGGGGGAGAAGGGCTATTTTGCCATAAGGAAACCCTGGCCCGGAATGTTCCTCACGCTGAACAATGATCCGGACAGGTTCAGGAGTGCCTACTTCGACAAGTTCAACGGCGCATACTACTCGGGGGACTTCGCCATAAGGGACCAGGATGGCTACTACTGGCTCCTGGGAAGGGCAGACGAGGTGCTGAATGTCTCCGGGCACAGACTGGGAACAATCGAGATCGAGGACGCCATAATCACTTCAGAGGAAGTTGCCGAAACAGCAGTCTTTGGGAAGCCCGATCCTGTGAGGGGGGAGTCGATAGTTGCATTCGTGGTGGTGAAAGACGGGTTCACCGGAGACCTGAACCTTGGCAATGCAATCAAAGGAAGGATCAGGGAAACTCTCGGCCCCATCTACATTCCGCATGAGATTCACTTTGTATCTTCGCTTCCGAAGACGAGGAGCGGGAAGATCATGAGGAGGGTGGTCAAGGCAGTGGCACTGAACCAGGTGCCTGGTGACATAAGCACGCTTGAAAATTCTGTCTCTGTCGATGAGATCAGGGATGCAATAGAAGAATTCAGGAAAGAGTCAGGTTAACAGTGAGAGCGTAACGAATGGCCAGAGAATTCACCTCATTGATTTCCCTATCCACGTCCAGGCTCCTCAGGTCCTTCGTTTTCACTATTCTTGCGATCACTTCACCCTTCTTCCTCACACAAGAAGGACTGGGTGCATTCGAGATCGGGCTGGTCATAGCGCTGAGCGGGGGAATCTCCACGGTCTTCGTATATTACTTCCCGAGGCTTGGAATGTCAGTACGGGGAATACTTCTGCTTGCCTGGATTCTCCTTGTGCTCTCTCTATTGATCCTCGTGGTTGAGCAGAGCGCACTGGCATACGTAGTGGCGCTTCTGGTCGGAGGGATTCCATTGTCCGGCAAGGACATGTCGCCCAACCAGGCGCTGGAACAGTACTCTATCGGCAAGAATGCCAGGGACCAGAGGGAGAAGAACACTTTCTTCGGGTACTATAACTTCCTTTCCTATGCGGGAAATACCATAGCCTCAACCCTCCTCCTGCTTGACGGAGAAATAGGGTTCAGGGAAATTTTCATTCTGAGCCTCGCTGTCGCAGCACTGTCAGGAATCCCATACTTCTTCTACCGCTTTCCAAAATACGAGAAGAAGCCAGCGGGAAGCACTCTCTCCCGCGAAATCAGGGGCCTCCGCAATGAACTGGCCGCCCTGTTCTCGCTGGATTCATTTGCAGGAGGACTCATAAACTCCTCAATGCTATCACTGTGGTTCCTGGTTGTATACTCAACCACGCTGACTGAGACAGGCTTCATATTTGTCGTGGTGAATGTGCTGTCGGCAGTGTCTGTCCTCATCTCTGGAAAGATAACCACTTCGATTGGCATGGTAAGGACAATGGTGTACACCCATCTGGTAAGCAATGGGTTTCTTGTGATGATGGCCGTGTTCCACAGCCTTCTCTTCAGCGAAATCATGCTCTTTGCAAGGCAGACAACGAGCCAGATGGATGTCCCTCCCAGGGACAGCTTCATCAACACGGTAATCCCGGAGAGAGACCGCATGAGAACAAATTCCCAGTTCATCGCCGCAAGGAATGCCTCCATAATACCTTCACCTGCAGCGGGAGGCGCACTTGTAGAAATCCTTCCCGCGAGCATACCGGCCCTGGCGGGCGGGCTCAAGGCACTGTATGATGCTGTCTTCTTCGCCAGGTTCCACAGTTACCATGACTGACCACTTTACCCGCATGCATGGAAAGTGTTATATTGCGTTAATGCTGCTGTTATATAGCTATGTATTCCGATAGACCAGTTGATCGGGGTATGGAGAGGAACTTTGCCCTGGTTGTGGCCCAGTCCCTCCTTTCTTCCTTTGCCACATCGGTCTTCACCATTCTGATCCTCTGGTCCACAATCAGCATCACAGGGTCTCCCCTCATAACCGGGATAGTCAGCGGCCTCATGGTGCTACCGCTTGCATTCAACTTCATGGTGGGTGCCATAGTGGACAGGGCTGCGCACAAGAACTTGATGGCGGCCATGGCAACTGCAATGAGATCGATTGCTGCCATGTGCATCATAGTTGCTTCAGTGTCAACGAGTATTCCTGTCTCAATCGCATTCCTCATGGCATCTGCCCTGACATTCGGAGTGACCATGGACATTCTCGCTCCCGTGCGTCTTGTGTGGAGCAAGAGATTCCTCAGGAAGCAGGTATTTCTCAAGGGAATGTCCATGATGAACATGGCAACGCGCGGGTCATCCCTTTCAGGCTACCTTGCGGCAGGACTCCTGGCATCTTGGAGCTTATCCATTTCAGCAACCTCTGTCTCACTCGTCTACATTATTTCCATAGTTCCCATCCTGCTCCTCCCCGGTGAAGGAGAAGGAGTGAAGCCGGGGGAAACCCTCATCCACTCCATAAGGGAAGGAGCCCGCTTCATGTGGTCGAACCGTACCGTGGCCGAGGCAATATCGGTATTTGTTGCGGGAGCCTTTCTCCTCGGAATGTCTGACAGTGCATTCACCGTGGATATACAGGCTGTCTTCGGGCTGGGGGCATCCTATCTCAGCTTCATATTTGTACTGACTTCCCTTGGAGGCATTGCCGGTAGCGCATGGGTTTCAGGCATGAAGGGAAAGGTGGGACAGACAATTTCTGCCATGTATGGCATTGCTGCCGGGGTATTCTCCATAATCTGGTATTTCCACCTCCCCCTGGTTATAATTGCCGGAGGATTCTTCCTGGGGCTTTCATCCGGAATCAGGTCCCCCGTTATCGTTGCGGTAATTCTGGGAAACGTGCCAGAAGGAAAAATGGGTCGTGTTCAGGGGGCGATGGATACTTTTGGTTTCTCCTTCAACTCAGTTTCCGGATTCCTGGCAGGAGCCATAATGGCAGCAAGCTCCCCCTCGGATGTATACGCCCTGATTGCATTCGGCCTGCTCCTTGTCATACTGATACTTGGCGGGATGAAAGGGATCCAAGAGGCAGTAGTGTAGTTCAGGTTCAACACGGTTCCGCTTCTCCTCGAAAACAATAAACCACAGGTCTCCATTCACCGTGGATCAGCTTGAAAGGAAAGAGGGTTCTTGTGACAGGTGGGGCGGGCTTCATCGGTTCAAACATGTGCAACAAGCTTCTGGAGGAAAACGAGGTGCTAGCGATAGACAATTTCATGAATGTCGATGATCGTTATATCAAGGACCTTTTGGGCAACGAAAACTTCAGTTTCAGGAAAGCCGACATCACTGTAGATTCGGATATGGAGAAGCTGGAGAATGAGGGACAGTTTGACGCCGTTATACATCTCGCGGCAAACTCCGATGTACGCGGAGGTTCCGTGGATACACACATAGATCTTAACGTCAACGTGCAGGGTACCTATAACGTTCTTGAATTCTGCAGGAAAACTGACATAGGTGAGATTATGTTTGCATCGAGTTCCACGGTCACAGGAGAGGCAGCGATCATTCCCACCCCGGAAAGCTACGGTCCCCCTGCCCCTATTTCAACTTATGGCGCATCAAAACTGGCGGGCGAAGGCTTCATTTCTGCCTACTCCCACTATTATGGCATTCGCGGCACGACATTCAGGTTCGCCAACATAGTAGGAAGGAACTCGACGCACGGAGTGATATTTGACTTCCTGATGAAGCTGAAGAAGGACCCCAGGAGATTGGAGATACTCGGGGACGGCACACAGAGGAAATCGTATCTGCATGTTGATGACTGTGTCGCAGGCATGCTCCACCTGCACAAGGTATCTTCCAGGACTGACGTATTCAATCTGGGGAACTCAGAAACCACTTCAGTGATGGACATAGCCAGGTTCGTGGTTGATGGCCTTGGATTGCCGGATGTTAAACTCGAGACGACCGTAACCGAAGGAGGGAGGGGCTGGAGGGGGGATGTCAAGTATGCCCAGCTTTCAACCGAGAAGGCGGAAAAGGCAGGATGGAAGAGTACCATGTCAAGCGATAAGTCGGTGGAAAGGGCAGTTAAGGAAATGATTTCGCAGTTGAGAGAGCAGTCCGTGATCTAGATGCAATCGTCAGCGTGATTAACATTATGGGCATGTAACCAGGCATTCCCACCGTCCGGCAGTTGAACCTGTTCCGCATAAATGCGGGTGTACGAGACCCCATTATGGAATGGGAAGATTATTTAGTCGACGATGACCAAAAGTAAGGGGTCTGCATTTCCGGCCCATGCACATGGTATCCCAGGCGATTGCACCTATCTAAAGTATATGAGGATTTCCAAAAACTCCCACCGAAACCTCTTTTCATGAACCCATGATCAAATGGCATGAATCTGCTGCAGTCCAGTTTCCCCGAATGGTACAAAGAAATCGAATCCCTCGGTGATCCCTTAACCGGCATTTCTGATCGCATTGACTTCGAGAGGATCAGGCCAATCCTCTCCTCTTTGCATGAGAATGACACGGAGAAGGGTGGAAGACCCAATTATGATCCGGTGC
>JAJYUI010000026.1:0-9412 GCA_021792595.1 Thermoplasmata archaeon
GAGATCGACAGGACACATGATATTCCAGAGGAGGAAAGACCGTATTGAGACCTCGGGGTTCTGCAAGGGGCTGCTTCACAACCTGATGCTTGTGAACGGATAGGGGAGACACTTATGTCCCAGAATCGGGCAAAACATTAATTATTTCTTACCGTAGATTATCGCACTCCGTTGGGAAGTTTTGGAATACCTACAATTGAGGATATCAGGCGAGCGGCAGAAGTCGTGAAGGGCAAAGTGAACAGGACACCGATTGATCACTCCACTACTGCCAGCCATGTATTCGGGGCAGACGTGTACTTTAAACTTGAAAATCTCCAGAAGACCGGATCATTCAAGGCCAGGGGCGCCCTGAACAAACTTGCATCGCTTACCACCAGGGAGAAGGAAAACGGCGTAATTGCAGTCAGCGCCGGGAACCATGCCCAGGGAGTCGCATATGCGGCCCGGATGCTTGGAATCAAGGCAAAGATTGTGATGCCGGATTTCACAACACCGGCAAAGGTGGTTGCCGTCGAGGGTTATGGTGCAGAAGTTGTCCTGAAGGGAAGGGACTATAATGAAGCCAGGGAATATTCTCTCGAGCTTGCCAGAGGCGAGGAAAAGACATACATCGAAGGGTTCAACGACCCATGGGTTATCTCGGGCCAGGGCACCATTGGACTTGAGATACTGGAAGACATGCCAGACGTTGATGCGGTAATCGTGCCTGTAGGCGGAGGAGGGCTCATTTCAGGCATAGCGCTTGCAATGAAGTACCTCAAGCCATCGATTGAAATTTACGGGGTACAGTCCGAACTCATCGACTCCATGAAGGTATCCATGGAAGAAGGCAGAATAACTTCCCATGTTACCGGAGAGACCATTGCAGACGGCATTGCCATAAAGTATCCCGGTGATGTGACCTTTGAGATCTGCCAGAGATACGTGGACAGGGTGGTCACCGTAAGCGATGAGACACTTGGACTCGCCCTGTACACGATGCTTGAGAGGAACAAGATACTCGTTGAACCTGCCGCCGCTGCCCCACTGGCTGCATGTCTTGAGAGGAAACTGGATATCAGAGGGAAGAAAGTGGTGATGATCGTTTCAGGGGGAAACACGAATCTCCTTCTGCTTTCCAAGATCATATACAAGACAATGGAACTCGAGAGGATGCTTGTGAGGTTTGAATTCAAGATTCCGGATCGTCCAGGCACACTTCACACCATCGCGTCAAAGATTTCGGAAGTTGGAGGGAACATTTACCATGCTGAAGTAGACAATCTCTCTTCCGACACTCCCGTAGGGTATCAAACGGTCACTTTTTCAGTAAGCCTCAGGGGCCCCGGTCATGCGGACATACTAGAGAGGAAGCTTGGGGAGCTTGGATACGCGTTCAGGGTCGTTAACTGACTACCCGGTGATCTCAAACCCGTCAAACTGGCCGTCCTCCACAGTCTCCGCAACTGAATATGTTACAGAAGCCCTTCTTATTCCATTCCTGCAGTATTCAAGGAGGGTGTTCACCGCACTATCTTCTCCAGAGAATATTCCTTCCACGGATCCGTCCGGGAGGTTCTTCACCCACCCTACAATCCCCAGTTCCATTGCCTTCAGGTATGTGCTGTTTCTGAAATTGACCCCCTGGACCCTTCCATAGAATCTTGCATGGACCGTGACTTTCACACATGATTAACCATTCAATGTTGAAATACTAGGCCATGCATGTTTCCATTGAACCTGCAAAACTTCAAGGGAGGTATGCACATTCGTAGTTGTGAAAATAACGGCTGAGTGAGAGGGTTCCCAATGCGTTACGAATTGTACAGGTCAATCTTGTTTCTGACAACATTCTTCCTTGCCTCATTCACGATTTTCCTTATTTCTGCAATCCTTTACGCATCAATACTTCTCATGTATGGCATACCGGACACTTTGGTGACTTTCCTCCTTGGCGTCTCGGCGGGCGGGTCAATGTTTGTCATGATAATTTCGCTATGGAAGATTTCAGGTATGGCACGGGAAGAACTGTCAACCGGGAGAGGGGAGATGCCGACACTCACACAATCAGAACAGAGAATTGTTGACACAATAATGGAAAACGGAGGAAGGATACTGCAAAACTCCCTGGTGAACCGGGAAAATATCTCAAAGGCAACAGTGTCAAGGACGGTCGAGAGCCTCGTGGCAAAAGGTGTGATAACAAGGACGAGGAAAGGAGTTACCAATGAACTTGTACTGGAGAAGTGGAAGTAAGACAACTGTCATGAAACATGTTCCGTGATTGTTTAACTATTGTTCCATCTTATTGAATATCATGCCAAGAAAGATTGAGAAACTGATATGGGTACTTGTTGGACTCGTAGTTGTGGCGGTAGCGATCTCAGTTGCGCTTTCCCTGCTGTTTCCATACTATGGAGGCACAGGCGGAGGGTCATATTACGGAATGATGGGTTATCCAGGCGGTTACTTCTACATAATGCCAGTGATGGCAGCGATCGGGGTCGTGATGGTGGTGGTTTTCCTGTACTTCTTCATGGAAATATTTTTCCCGGACAGGAACGGGCATTACATGGAAAGGGAAACCCCCATGGATATCCTGAAAAGAAGGTATGCAAACGGGGACATCACGAAGGAAGAGTATGAGGCGATGAGGAAAGACCTCTGACCGAATGGGATTTAACGAAGAACCCCTCTTGGAGTGCCTGAAACCATTGGATGAAGTCCCATCTGCCTGGACAGGAAGAGAGTCTTATCCATGGTCTTCAGGTCTTCCGATACTTTTGGCCTGAACCCCATCTTGTCCATAACATCCCTGTCAAGATCAATGCCCGGAGCCACCTCAATGAGAACCGGACCGTTACTCTGCAACTTGAAGACAGCCCGTTCCGTGATGTAGGTGATGTCCTTCTTGCCGGCAACTGCTCCACGCCCGCTGAAGAAAGTCTTGTAGACCTTTTCCACGAACTTTGGGACCTCCCCATCCTCCTTGATCCTTAGCGCACCGTTTTCCACCGATATTGAAGACTTTCCAGCCGTGAAGGTTCCAGCAAATACAGTAGACGGGGACCCGCTGGAAATAGCGGGGAATCCGCCAGGGCCCATCATGCGACCGGGAAGCATAGACGGATTCACGTCCCCGTTCTGCCCCACCTGCATGAAACCAAGTACTGCAACATCAATCATACCCCCTTCGTAAAGGGTGAACTGATCGGGCAGCGGTATGATTGCAAACGGCCCAACAGAAACACCAAAGTCATTTCCGCTCAACGGGATGCCACCCCATGGGCCAGCCTCTACAGTGGCGTAGACGAAGTCAGAGACTCTCTCATATTCCAGTACTCCAGGAACTTCGGATGGTATCCCAACCCCAAAATTTGCAATGATCGGTCTCCTCTCCTCCCTGACCCTGCGTACAACCTCCAGGGCTGCTCTCTTCTGTATCACTGACCTTGTGTTGGGTTTCCTGTCTGTTCTCTTCATCTTACTCTTTGGCGGGATCAACCCGCCTGAGATCCTCGGGTCAAACTCAATGGATCCTGTCTGCCAGGCATACTCCGAAGGGGCAACGATCACATAGTCGATCAGGGGTCCTGGTACATGGACTGCCTTGGGATTGATGGTCCCAGATCTCGCAATTCTCTCGACCTGACAGAAAACCTTTCCCCTGTCCGGACAGGCTTTGGCTGCCTGTGCAATGGTGAAAACGGTACCGTAAATTCCTTCCTTTTCCATGCTGACGTTACCCATTGCATCCGCCGTTGTTCCCCTTATGAAGCTTATGGTGGGCTTCGGGGCAGTAACGAAGAGGTAGTCTTCCCCCTTGAGGTTGACTCTAGTGGAAGTGACTCTCTTCCGTTCCCGCGCTTTGTCGTTGAGCATCCCCCCTTCGTGTTCAGGATCAAGGAATGTTTCCATTCCCACCTTCGTCAGCAGGCCGGGTCTGCCGGCCGACATTTCGCGAAAGAGGTGTGCCACAGTGCCTATGCTGCAGGAGTACCCCTCAACTTCGTTCCCCTCCACTATCTTCTGCAGCCACTTCGACCAGCCCAGGAAAGGCATGAGAACTCCGTCAAGGAAATCATGGTCCTCACTCTCCTGCAATTTCCGGATAATGTAGTCAATGCCTCTTCCCGGAGCTCCCGGAAGGCTGTCAGATTCAATGAAAAGGTGCCTTGGATGGCCAGATTTATTGTATGAATCATAAAGCTTGAGCATTAAGTACTCGGGAGCCGTAGATATATTGAATCCGGAAATTGCAATAGTGCTGCCGTCCGGAATCTTTCGCATGGCCCTGACGACTTCGGTTTCACGAAAGAGAAATAGAGGCATATTTACAAATGAACGGAATAGGTATAAACCTGACACCTCATGCATCAGGAAAGCTGCGAACGAACACAATCCATGAAAAATGGGGGAGTACTACTCCCCAAGTTCAGATTTCCTGTATTCCCTGATCAACATTCCCGCGAGGAAGAAGATCATTCCAAGCCCTATCCCATAAATCGCTTCATCGTATACGTTTGAGGGGTTGACAGCGGAAATTGCCACAAGCACTCCTATCGTTCCAAGCCCCAGAACGGCGGGCTTCGGCACCCTGAGAAACTCAAGCGGAGACTCTCTACCATGCAGGTTTCTTGTGAGAATCTCGACTATCACGACTGCCTCCGCCAGAGTCATTGCCGTTAGAATCACGGCAATCGCAAGACCTTCCGCCGTGAAGGAGGATCCAAGAACGGAAATCATGTGGCCTGTGAGGAATGAAGACAAACCTAGGAGTAATGCCGCAACCGCCCAAGCCGCCATGGAAGTCTCCACATGCAATTTATTCATGAGACCCAGGCCTACATCGCCGATTCTCCTCGATAGGTAGAAGGACAGGGGGAGAATCACCGCAGCGGGAATCAGGAAAAATGGCATGACATATATATCTGGTTCCTGGGCCCCTGGAGAAACTACCGCCCAAACAGAGAGCCCAATCAGGTAGAACACCCCCAGGATACTGAAAGCCACGGTCACGGGACGGTCAGAGAGTTTCAGGGTTTTCCTTGAGTCCAGATACGGCAGTAGAATCAGGTATGCAAGTGGTGCCCCCACGAATATCATGGTGGACCAGAACGGAGTGAGCCCGTCTACCATGATGAAGTCCAGTTCCTTGTATACGAAGAGAAGAAACCACGGAGGATACGCAGGGAAACTTGGAGGCACAGGTGTTCCAGCAGCTACCTGGGGAAAGGGGGAGAAGAGGACAGGCACGTTGGGAGCGATCGCAAGAACAGACGGAATTATGAATATGAACCCGAAGGTTAGCATCATGTACTGAACCATGTAGAAAAGGTTGTAAGGATACCATGGCTTGTAAGAACCATCGTCCCTGTCAAGGGCCGGTGCCTCATATCCTGCCTCTTTTCTTGAAGGCATGATCGTGTTGTATTCTGCGAGAAAGAAGTGCAAGGCAAAGATGAAGCCGATACCGGCTGCCAGGATGATATGCCAGGCGAGCATGGACTGGAAGAGGGTGACGCTGGTTCCCGTTCCAAAGAAGATGGTTCTCAGGTAGTCTCCAAGATATGGAAATCCTCCTGCAATTGTCTGACCAATTCCTACTGCGTCTGCTGAAAGTATGTCTCCACTCATTGAATACCCAAAGAAGGAGACTCCTATGGTCATTGCCAGCAATGCTATGCCCGTTAGCCACTGGATTTCCCTCGGTTTCTTGTATGCCCCGACCAGCAGGTTTCGAAGGAGATGCACATATATCAGGAAAATCATTGCGTAAGCGGCGTAGAGGTGTGTCGTGAGGATAAGTGAACCAAAGGGCGCAGTATTGAGGAAAGCCTCGGTGGATTTGTAAGCGTTTGACGGCTCATAATAGATAAGAATCACTAGGCCTGTCAGAATCTCGTATATGAAAGTGAACATGATCAGGGCACCAGTCCAGTACAGGATTCCTCCCCGGGTTCTCATGTAGTCCGGAACCCTTCTGGGTATGGGCTGTGGATCATTGAAAATTCTTATAGGCAGTGGAGCGTCCTGTTCCTTCATGCACTCTCCTCCGTGACCTTGGTGTTGGGAGAACCTATGGCGTTACCCCCGCTAAGGTCGCTCAGATGGTTGAAGATCACTGGCCCAACCATTGATACTGCTTTGTATGTATCTGTGGAGGCGTCATAACTCAATACTACATTGGGCAGAGGGCTTCTTGTGGGTTCCGATACCACACTGAACCCCTTGTAAGGATCGTACTGGCTTCCGTGACACCCGCATCTTATTTTTCCGGGATAGGTTGAAGAAGTGGGGGGATAGAACCTCAACTGGGGAAATGTGCATCCTGCATGCTGGCAAATGGAACTCGCCGCCACAACAGATTTGTACTTTCCAACACCCCCTGGAGACTGGAATGAACTCCCGTTCTCCGGTATGCTCACTGTCACTGCAGGTATGGAAACGTCATTTCCTGCTTTGTCGCCAAGCCGGATGAGGAAGTTGGGTTCATTGGAGAGTGGATAGGGAAACTGGATCCCAAGAGGACTGTTCACGGGGATGCTGTCAGTAGTGATCGGTTTTCCAGTACTGTCAACAAGAGACAGGCTTGGAAATGAGGATAGCGTCGCGCTTGGAAGTCTGGCGACACTCTGGATTCCCCCGCGCATCGTCCCTATTGCTGCTGCGCCAACTGCCAGGATCATCATCGTCTTGAGAAATTTTCTCCTTGAGAAATTGGGGGAAACCTCTGGAGAAGGTTTCCCCTGCTCTATATTGGAAGCCATCTGAACACACCATGATCAGTAGACGTCTACGGTTCCGGCCATCCATCCTGCTGTGGCCATCGCTCCGCCCCATCCTGTGCTGCCCGATCCACATGGAACTTCGCACTGCCAGTTGTAGGTTCCCGTCGAGTTGGCATAGAATTGGGCGAATTCAACCATCTCGGCGCCAACCGGTATATTGAGGTTGCTTCCGACCCCGAAGAGGTTCAGCACAGTGAAGGTGTGGGACATATTGGCCACCGACATGGAGTGATATGAGACAACATTCTGGTTTATGGAAATGTTGTTCAGGTTCGTGGTTGCTGATACGTTGATCACCGTGGAGTTAAGCGCGTAGACCACATTACCCACAGTCCCAGCCACCTGCTGGTACTTGGCTGCTATGCCGTCTGCGGGTCCGCCGTCATAGTTGATTATCGTGACGTTTACGAGGGTTTTTGCTGGAATCTTTATGTAGGCAGACGACTGGAGTTTTCCGTCGTGCAACACGAAATATGCCGGTTGATCTGTCTGAGTTGCATTGTAGTAGAGCCCGGGAAGTATCACCAACTCCAGGTTGTACGCAGAGTTCTTTTCCACAACAGTGGTAGTCGTCTGCGGGTGGTAAAAGGACATTCCGACTGCGAGGCCGCCCACAATCACTATGGCTAATGCAAGGCTATACAGGACTTTGTTTTCCATGAGATGCCATATCTGAGATATATTAGAACGAAGCACCCAAAATATTAGGGTACATGTGCCCGTATATGTGAGGTATGCCTGAGCGCAAGGAGTTTTCCAGTCTTTGCAAATGGTATATTTGAAACACCCTTTCAGGCAGTGATGAATTGATTGTTCACGGAAGATCCAGATACCTCACATATCCGCCTTCACCGCGTGATTCTTCATGAATGCAGGAAATACTGAAGGCAGCGAAGCCACCAGGTTCCCTTAGTGGAGTAGCATGATTACAATTATGAGAACGATTGGAAGTGCAAGGAGACATGACAGGACAAGCCAGCTTATGGGATGTCCAAAGTTCAACGTCCAACCGACACCAAACCTCTTGGCAACCAGTATCGACGGATCATTTCTGTTGTAATAGATGGTTCCAGCCTTCCAGTACCTGTCATCGTTCCTGTTCACCATTCCCGTGTTCTCATCCCTTACTTCGGCAGGGACGCTAAGCCTGGAACCCATCTGGCCGAAGCTCATAAGAACCGCGCTCATCACGAATGCCCCAACCAGTGTTGGCAACAAGACAAGCTCGAGGCCATAACTTCTTGGTATGAGGCCCCATGCAAGGAAGGAACTGAACATCAGAGTCAGGTCAACCATTGCTGCAATGAGAAAGAGGGAGTCCCTGGTATACTCCTTGAACCTCTCCTGCTGTACATAGCTGGAAACCGGCCTTGAGACGTCAGTTTCCTGTCTGGTTCGCGCAATAACCATTCCCAGCAACGCCATACCAACGGTCATTCCGACCTGTATGAACACTTCAGCGTATACTACACCGAAACTCTTGGGCGAGAACTTGTTCGGTTCACCGTTGGCTCCAAAATGAGTGGGAATTGACGCAGGAAGTGATGAATATACAGAAGCTCCAACGTACACGGTGAAAAGTATTATCATTATTGCAGGAAGAAGGGCAAGAAAGCCAGTGAAGAAACTGTTCTCCTGGGGCTCAACGGGATAGACCGCCCCTGAGATCTCACTGGAATTATCGTACCACCTCTCTGTGGATTTTATCCTGCGGAGTTTCGAGAACGCCCTGAAGTAATTCAGAAAACTGAAGATTATTTCCGCGGGAACCGATGCAACCGCAATGAAGTAAATCCTCTCCTCATATGGAATAAGGAAAGCGAGGCAGAAGATTATGAATGTCCCTATGGCGAAAAATGCGTGATATCTTTTTCGAACCGCCCCTATCGCAGGGTCTGATTCCTTATCCCTGGGAACTCTCACACCAAATTGTATGCTCTTTGGGGTCGCGTACGGCATGAACCAGTAAAGAATTGCAATCAGTATAAACAGGGGGAGAAAAGTGAGAAAAAGAATGTCCATGTTTATCGGCTCCTACACTTTTTATTGGGTAAAGGACACATATCAGACTGCAACTAAACTCAATCCTCCATTTCCAGCAACTTCCTGAAAAGTGCAAGCATTTCGTCTCCGCGTATACCCTTGGCCTTTGCCTCTGTAATCAAATTTATCTGCATCTCCTTCCACCTCTGCATGTAATCTTCCCTGCTTGGGCCTGTTGATCGGGCTACAGTTGTCCTCTTCTTGTCTGTGCCGACAAATCCTTCTGACTCTAGAAGGTTGTACGCCTTGTTCGCGGTGTGGTAGTTTATCCCAAGGTCTGCGGCAAGTTTCCTTGAGGAGGGAAGAGTCTTACCGGCTGAAAGCTCCCCGCTTGCTATCGCTCCTACGAACGCCCAGTATATCTGCATGTAAATTGGCTCAGTAGACTTGAAATCAACCGGAATCAGCATTCAATGATATTATATGTATAACAAGTATTAGAACTTCGCTTCAATGGAGAAATGACAATAAGAGAGAGAACCGCTATTTCCAGAGGGTGACAGATAACAGGTCTTCAAATGTATAGTGTCTTTCTCCATAAGAAAGAGTCAATAGGGGTTTCAGGATTCCCTACCTCGAAATGGATAGAACTCTTC
>JAJYUI010000026.1:9422-21466 GCA_021792595.1 Thermoplasmata archaeon
CGATCTGGAGTAGGGTCTGGCGACTCCCTCAGCCCGTTTCTCAACAAGGTTGCCAGGAAGTGCATCCTTTCTAACGAGCTCGAATCTGTCATCAACGCGGTTGTCATGATGGAAGACGATCCAAGATTTAACGCCGGTACGGGGTCATACCACAGGATCGACGGCTCGATCCAGATGGATGCTTCAGTGATGTTACCGGGGAGGTTCGGGGCAGTTGTTGCGATCGAGAATGTGAAAAATCCAGTTCTGGTGGCAAGGGATGTAATGGAAAAGAGCCCTCACCTTATACTGGCGGGGGAAGGTGCCGTTAAATTTGCCAGATTGATGGGGCATGAGCACTACAACCCGGAAACGGAAAAGTCCAGAAAGGCTATGTCATCGACGCTGGAAAAACTTGCAGATTACAGTAACATGGAGGATAGGATAACATCCTTCAGGAACCGGGTGGATTTTAAGAAGTATCTTTCAGCAGACACTGTTGGCGCAGTTTCCAGATTTTCAGGAAGATTTGCAGGGGCAGTCTCCACCGGGGGTGCCTCCCCTATGCTCCCCGGAAGAGTCGGAGATGTGCCTATACCTGGGGCTGGGATTTATGTAGGCGATCAAGGTGCCGTGGTGGCAACCGGGATCGGCGAAGAGATCATACAGCACTCCCTGTGTTTCAGGATATACGAAAGAATAGGGGAAGGCTCCCTGCAAGATGTCATCCTGGACGAGGTATCTGGTTTCAAAGGTCCAGTGGGTGTGATCGCAATGAGTTCAAGGGAGGAGGTCTGGCACGCAAACAAGACAATGTCTACAGGTTTGTTCTCGATGGAATAAGACTAAATAACAAGCTTTGGTCATAGGGGTAAAAGAATGCAATTTGAGAAGTTCAAGGTAATGGAGTTTCCCAGGGAAGTACTAGTGGGGCATAACGTGCTGGGAAATATATCAGACCTTGTCAGGAAGTTTGGAAGAAAGGGTTCGGCGTTCATCATAACGGGAGAGACGACCTATGATATTGCCGGGAAGGAGATAGAGCAAACTCTTGTGGATTCCGGGGTTGATTGCTATGTGATAAGGACAGGTGCTGCAAGCTCGGAGAATCTTGAGGATGTTGAGTCAGCGATAGGCAAGAAGAAGCCAGGCATCCTGATAGGGGTGGGTGGGGGCTCCAAGATCGATCTTACAAAGAAGGTGGCATTTGACAGGAAGGCACCATACATCAGCGTCCCAACCTCTCCCAGTCACGATGGAATTGCGTCTCCAAGGGCATCCCTGAGGAGACAGAACGTCTCCCTGTCAGAAAATGCCGTAATGCCAATCGCCATCATAGCAGATACGGCAGTGATGGTCAAGGCTCCTTTCAGGTATCTTGCTGCGGGCGCAGCTGATGTGATTTCCAATGAAACGGCCGTTCTGGACTGGAAGCTTGCACACAGGATCAGGGGGGAGGAGTACAGTAGCAGCGCAGCAGCACTTGCGGAATATGCCTCACATGAACTCCTTGAAAAGATAAACCTGGTAATGCCTGGGGTGGAAGAGTCTGTATGGCTGGTAACCAAGCAAATCCTGGCATCTGGCACAGCCATGGCCATAGCATCTTCGTCCAGGCCAGCATCCGGAAGCGAGCACCTATTCTGCCATGCCATGGAGATGACAGGAAAGGGAAACGCAATACACGGTGAATACTGTGCAATGGGGACTGTGGTATCCATGTATCTTCATGGAGGGGACTGGCAGAGCCTCAAGAACGCCTTCAATTCGCTGCATCTCTCGGTGAGGGCCAGGGACTACGGTATCCCGGACGAGGATGCAATCAATGCCCTAAGCACTGCCCATAACATCAGGCCGGAACGATTCACCATTCTTGGGGACGTGGATCTTGCCCGTGGTGCTTCCGAAAAGGCCCTGGAAACAACTGGAATAATCTGAGTTGAAAATCATGGCAAAGGTAAGTTTGATTGGAGTGGACCTGGCAGAGGAGGGAATGGAATTCACGTTCGTGCAGCCACTGAAGGAATGCTCGGAATGCAAGGTGAAGAACGTATGCTTCAACCTCGAACAGGGAAGGAACTACAGGGTGACAGCAGTAAGAAAGAAGGAAATTCCCTGCAACGTTTACAACAAGGGGAAAGTAATGGCCATTGAAGTTGAGGAACTTGAGGAATCTGTTCACGTGAAATACGGCCAGAAGGTTCAGGACGGATCTTCATTTGTCCTTGAGAGCTTGAATTGCGACAACTTCAGCTGTGAGCACATCGAGACGTGCAACCTGATGCACGTCAGAAATGGCAGGAAGGTAACCATCGCTTCTGTTGAAGAAAAGATAGAATGCCCAAAGAACTACGACATTCGCCGCGTAAAGGTGGCATGAGATCCAGGCGAGATGACAGGACCGAAGCTTGGGCTGATTGGCAAACCGAACGTCGGCAAGAGCACGATATTCTCGGCGATGACAGAAGGAAGCGCGGAAATAGGGAACTATCCTTTTACCACTACCAAACCAAACCTTGGCGTGGCATATTTCCCGGTGAAATGCCCGCACACTGAACTGGGCACTCCATGCAATCCAAGGGAGGGGTACTGCAGGGAAGGGACAAGGTACATTCCAGTAAGGATCATAGACGTTCCAGGACTCATAGAGGGAGCAAGCCAGGGAAAGGGAATGGGCAATGAGTTTCTAGAAAACGTGAGAGACTCAGATGCAATCCTCCTTATCTACGATGCATCAGGACATACAGCCATGGATGGCTCTGCAGAAATTACTGCAGTCACCTCTCCAGAGGAAGAGATAAGAATGGTACTCGGGGAACTGGATTCATGGCTTGTGTCAAAACTCGGTTCCGACTGGGATAAGTTTGCCAGGAAGGCCGATTCAACCGGCGAACCCATTGGACACTCAATCCAACAGAAGCTATCTTCATATGGTGTGACACTTAGCCAGGTTCATGCAATAATTGCATCGGGCAACTTTCCTGGAAAACTTCTTTCATGGGGCAAGGGGGAACTTGAAGAATTCTCCAGGCTAATGTTCAGCACTGTAAAACCTGTTATACTCGTGGGGAACAAGGCTGATCTGCTGGAAACTTCTCCAGAGGCACCAGAGGGTTCGTATTTTGTCAGCGGAGATCTGGAACTTGCCCTTTCAAGGGCATCAAGAGGAGGTCTAGTGACCGAGTCATCCACAGGAGTAACCCCATCTCCCGGGTTGAGCCCTGCACAGATATCAGCGGTGGAAAGAATGACAGAAGTCTTCTCAAGGAAATGGGTAACCAGGATCAGGGAGTTACTGGGCCAAACCGTAAGAGATCACCTCAAACTTTTGGTGGTCTATCCCGTATATGACGACAGAAAATGGACGGACAAGGAGGGAAATATACTTCCGGATGCGTTCCTGATGCCGGAAGGAACTACTGCAGAGTCCCTGGCCTTCCGCGTACACACCGACATTGGGAATGGGTTCATTAAGGCAATAAACTGCAGGACGGGAATGGTCATAGGGAGGGATCACAGTCTGGAAGACGGTGACATAATCCGTATAATTTCAAAGTCCTGATGCAGGGCCATGTATTTCCTGATATCAGCGTTGGAGTGAGACCGTCGCCCTCATCTCAAGAAAAGTTTCTGATCTGTGCACGACATTGAATTCCCTGAGAATGGACTCCCACTCTCTCCTTGTTACCGTTCTCGGGTCCGACTCCGGAAGATGCTTGGATACTGAGATAACTGCCACTCCAGTTGTTTTCAGCACGCGCTTTATCTCTGATACCGCGCCGCGGTGATCAGACAGGCAACATAGTATTCCGGAAGATATGAGAAAATCAACGGAAGAATCATCCACAAAGTTCATACTTGCGGCAGAGGCAATCCTGCAGGTGACATTGTCAAGATTCTTCCTCTTCGCAAGAGACTCGACGGCTGTAACCATCCTGCCATCCGAATCTATTGAAATTACCTTTCCAGACATGCCCACTGATCTTGAAAGCAAAGGCGTGAAGAAACCTGGGCCAGATCCCGCGTCTAATGCCGTCATGCCATTCTTCAGGTAAGCCTTCACTTCTCTCAACGGCCCTCTCAAAAGGCGTCTCAACGGAAAAAGCGCCCTGAACAGCCACGGAGGGAAATGTCTATCTTCGCGAACGTTACAGCATTCCATCTTCCTGCACTCTCCAATATGCACAGTTTTCAAGGACTGTTTGACAGTTAAGTGGAGACAACTGAAACATAGCTGTGCTTCATCAGGGAAAGCTAACGCCTTCCATGCTAATAATCTCTCACCCGGTTTTGACGGGCAGTACACATTGTTCCCAGGTTCTTCGTCGTCCTCGAAAACTGTGAAATGCTTTCCTGGAACTGTGATGTTCGTGAACTTTATGAAGAACAGTGATTTCAGATCAAGCGATGGAAGGCGATACATTAAATATTGACGCCTTAATGTGGTGCCCGCATCGTCAAAGCAAAAGGTGATCTGTTGGGAAACGGAGAAAACGCAGGATCAAATCTCGTGAAAGGAAGGAGCAAATACAAATGGTCTGATCGGGACTATAAGAGAAGAGTCCTGCAGCTAAAGAAGAAAAGCGACCCATTGGAGGGAGCTCCCCAGGCGAAGGGGATAGTTATAGAAAAGATAGGGATTGAGGCAAAACAGCCCAATTCAGCCATAAGGAAATGCGTCAAGATTCAACTGATAAAGAATGGAAGGCAAATCACCGCATTTGCGCCCGGAGACGGTGCCATAAATTATATAGACGAGCACGACGAAGTCGTTGTTGAAGGCATAGGCGGAAGAATGGGAAGAAGTAAGGGCGATATCCCCGGAGTCAGATACAAGGTTGTCAAAGTCAATGCGATATCTCTCAGGGAACTCGTAAGAGGAAGGAAGGAGAAGGCGGTTCGATAATGGAGCAAAAGATCTTTGGGCAATACCCGGTAAATGAAGTTCTGGTTCACGATCAGAGCCTTGGAAAATATATCAATCTGACAACTGCAATCAACTTGCACACCGGAGGCAGGTATTCCAGTTACTCAGCTGGAAAGAGGAATATGAATACCCTGGAGAGGCTCCTCAACAAGTTGATGAGATCAGAAAAGTGGACCGGAAAGAAATACAGCGCATACAGGATGATGAGGGAAGCCTTCGAGAGGATATCCCAGAAGACAAAGGAAAACCCAGTTCAGGTTCTAATTAACGCTATCGAGAACGCCGCTCCGAGAGAGGAAGTTACAAGGCTGAAATATGGTGGGATAGCCGTTCCCAAGGCAGTGGATGTCTCACCAAGCAGGAGGCTTGATATTGCATTGAGGAACATTGCGATAGGAGCCACTAATGCATCCTACAAGAGCAAGAAGCCGATCGCTGACTGTCTTGCAGACGAGATTATCCTCGGCTCAAGGAATGAAGGCGGCTCTTTCGCCGTGAGCAAGAAAGAGGAAATGGAAAGAATCTCGGCCTCTGCCAGGTAATGTTCAGAATATCTGCATGGCGGCTGCAAGAATAGTTACCACCACGAGCAGGCCTAGGGTAACGAACGAAAGGAAATGAGCCCTCTTCCTGAGGATCGACACCTCATTCATTTTTCCTTCTTCAATCATTTTCTTAATCTTCTTGGTGTGACCAAGGTTGTTGTAATACATTATCCCGATTGCAAGGGCGACAGCTACTACCTTAGCTATGAGAAGCTCTCCTCCAATGGTCCCCAGAAACCCGTGTGAGGACGACATGATTGAGTAAGCCAGGAACAACCCAGTCGAAATAAGGATAAGGACTGAGACGTTGGTAAAGAGAGCGAACCTTTTGGACATGGTTCCAACAATACTTGTCCTGTATTTTTCGTCCTGCGTAAGATCGAAAGATGAAGGCCAGACAACCATCCAGATAAAGAAAGATCCTCCGATGAAAATAATGGCAAAGAAGAGGTGAAGCCATAGCACGAACGCAACAAGGAACTGATACATTTGGGGGAGTATTTCTCCAGCCATAATTAACCTGTTGCGATTTGATTAAGAACAAAGGAGGTATGAAGAGTCAATGAAGGAAGAAGATCTCCTGGGAGATCCTGTAGAAGACGTGGTAATCAACGCCAGCACGACACTTGGAGAGTTGCATGAAATGATGAAGAAGAGCGGAGGATTCATGGCTCCCAAGGTTGCAACAGCAACCTCAATCCTGAGGCGCATGTTCAGCGAGGACAACGTCACCTTCCTATCATTTCCGGCTGACATAATTTCCACGGGCACCAGGGGGCTCATCAACCAGATAATAAAGAACAGGCTGGTGGACGCCGTTATCACAACGACCGGCACACTGGACCACGATATAGCCAGGTCACTCAGCAGCTACTACGGGGGCTCTTTCGATGCAAGCGACAGCCACCTGAGGAGCAGGGGAATAAACAGGCTCGGAAATGTGTTTATCCCCGATTCCAGCTATGGCGAAGTGCTGGAAAAGTTCACGCAGCCAGTTCTCGAGGAACTTTACGCAGAGAAGAGAGAATGGGGCTGCTCTGAAATCATAAGCAAAATCTCCTCGAGGATAGGGAGCGAAGATTCACTGCTATACAATGCCTCGAGAAACGGAATCCCGGTATTTGTGCCAGGGATAACGGACGGCTCTTTCGGTTCCCAGCTCTGGTCCTTCTATGAAAGAAACAGGGACTTCAAGATCAACCTGCTTTCTGACGAGCACGAACTATCAGACATTATCTTTGATGCAAAGAAAACAGGGGCACTCATGATAGGCGGCGGAATCTCCAAGCATCACACAATATGGTGGAACCAGTTCAGGGACGGACTTGACTATGCAGTCTATGTTACAACAGCGCAGGAATACGACGGATCACTTTCCGGGGCAAGGCTGGAGGAGGCAATCTCCTGGGGCAAGATCAGGTCTGACGCAGAATTCGTCAACGTGTATGGAGATGCAACAGTGATACTGCCACTGATTCTCGGGCCCCTTCTCTAGACAAAATTCAGCCACAACATCATTGGGTCATCTTCTCCATGAAGTTCAGTCACGGTTTCCCCAAAGCTACTCCTGGTGACGAACCTGGTGAAATATATCCTCTCGTTCTCAATAAAGCCGCTCATTATATGTTCCACCTCTTCTCCGTTTGGAAGATGGTTCAGAGCCTCCGGAAAACTGGGCACAAACCGTAACTCCACATCATTCCCGTTTTCTCTCAGCACATATGAGCGATTGGCCTGCACGTATGATTCCAGCTTTGCCCTCCCAATGGAGGGATAGTCCGTGGACATTGGTTACGTCTATTCATGTATGCTATTTAATCATTGAATGGATCGTCCAAGATGAAAAGAAGCACCGTGTATATTACAGAAGAGGAAGTGGAAAAGCACCTCGATTACAGGGAAGTGATTACAGATCTTGGGAAAGCCTTCACATTCCTCAGGGAGGGAAAAGCTACAGCACCACCCCGGACAAGAACGGCCGGAAATGGAAACGTTCTCAGCACCATGCCTGCGACGATCGACCCATTCCGTCTGAGTGGCCTGAAATACTATTTTGCAAGCAAGTACGGTGTCAGTTTCTATGTCGCACTGTTTGACACAGCAAAAGACGGGCCATCATACATCATAGAGGCAAACCGGTTGGGCCAGATAAGAACAGGAGCGCTTTCCTCCCTTGGGTCCACACTGCTCATTGATTCCAGGAAGATGAGATTGGGGGTAATCGGCACCGGCTACCAGGCCGAGTCTCAGGTGTTAGCTCATGATGCAGTGTTCGAGCTCGAGGAGATCAGGGCATACTCAAGGAACGGCGAGAACCGGGATGCTTTCAGGAAAAAGATGGCAGCACATGGAATTGACGTGATCATCGAGGAAACCGTCAGGGGAGTTACCAGGAACAGTGAAGTAGTATGTACAGCAACTAACTCTTCAGAGCCTGTGATTACAAGAGAAGACTTCGGGGAGGCATTCCACGTGAATCTGGTCGGTTCCAACATGCCATGGAGAAGGGAAGCCTCTCCAGAACTGCTAATGCAAAGTGAGATAGTTGTAGTGGAACATCTCGAACAGGCAATGGTAGAGTCGTCTGAGATAATGGAATACGTTCGTTCAGGAGGCTCTCCCATTGAGTTGAAGGACTTGCAGAACATGGAATCTCGGAAAAGCAGGACAGTGTTCAAAACCATGGGCAACGGGATCGAGGATGTTTCGGCAGGTTTCACCCTTTTGACAAAAATGGGCTTGCACACATGAAAAGGTTTAAATTTCGGCTTCCCACGGGAAAAAACATTGGTGCTCAACCGAGACCCCCTCAACCAGATAGATGATCGTGTACCTGTATTCCCGGGCCTTGAATCCATAAGCCCGCCTGAACGCAGTACGGATCATCTGGTTCAGGCTTTCCACAACAGCAGATTTTATTCCCGATTTTATCGCCTCAGATAATCCTCAGCAATGTACACATTCACCTGCCATAGCCTCTGCAGGGTGATATTGATGTGATACGCATGGGATGTCTGGAGATACATGCATTTTACGGACATGAGGCGATCCCTTTCCTTATCCGGCAGATCAGAGGAATTCTTCAGCCAGTCTTGTCTTGCGTGCTTGATGATCTCATTCTCCCTTGATTCCTTCCTCCTTATCCTGTCAAGTGTATCGTTCATCATCTTGATCACATGGAAGTGATCAAAGACTATCTCAGATGCAGGAAAATACTGTTTCGTACCCGGTATGTATGAGGGACACACATCCATGCTGACACGACCAAAGTTTTTCTGCGTGAACTTCATGAACACAACGAAATCTTTTCCCTCATCGATATGTATGGAATGCGGTTCTTTATGTCGCAAAAGAGTGTGACATAGACATGATGCTTCTCCACTGATTATTCACCAATTCGAGGCACTGAGGGTCAGTGAGACCCTGACCCTTTTCTGGCCCATGGCACGCCGACGATCTTTATTCAATGTGCCCTCACTCCCCTCAGTATGGCGTCATAAACATGGCCATGCTGATATCACCCCTTCCTGCAGGCTGATCAAAATCAATCGAAACAACATGCCATGGCGGATCTGATAGGTCAAGAGGAATATGGAAAAGCATCTTCACATTCATGGGAAATGAAATGTGAGAACTGATCTAAATTACCCACTATGATTTGGAGAATCAAAACATTTATCTACCGACTATCGCATATAACTTTTTAATGGACAAAAGGATCATGGTGGCATTAGTTATTGCCATCTCCATTGCCTTTATCCTGACAGGTTTCTGGGGGGCGCAGCAATCCGTGCAAAAAGCTGCATCCGAGAATTTGATCCCAGTAAAATCGTCTGGTATTGTAACCAACGAGAAACCGGTAGCCGGGATAAACACCAACGAGATAGCCAACGTCGTTGTGACGCTGCACTACAGGAACACTCAGGGGCTGAACAGCTTCCTGTCTGCCCTGCAGAATCCGAACTCGCCGCTGTACCACAAGTACCTGTCGAGACAGCAGTTTATCAACACGTATTCGCCAACAAGCACTGAGTATTTCTCCTATGTGAGCTACTTCCTTAAGGAAGGGTTTGCAGTCAAGACCTATGGGGACAGAACCTCCATGGTCCTTACAGGAAAACTGGCGCTTTTTGAGAGTGTTTTCCACACAAAGCTGGCCACATTTTCCGGTTCTAGCGGGAAGTATTATGCGCCAATCAGTCAGATGTACCTTTCAGTAGGATCAGCAGGCGAGATTTCAAGCGTTGTTGGTCTGAACACAGGATACAATGCGCATATTGCTCCGCTTTTCACGGGTTCCGGATCAGGCCAGCTCCTGTATGGAGCAGACATGCAGGCTGCATACCAGCTAAGCAAGATCTTTTCCTCAAAGGGATACCCGACAGGGGAGACCATTGCCACAATCCTGTGGTCTGGAACAAGCAGTTCTGGAGCCAGCGTGGCACCATTCGTGCCATCTGATGTTCAGCATTACTTGAGCACGAACACTCCGGCAGGAGAACCAAGGTCAACAGTGTATGGATACCCAATTCTCGGCGCGCCAGCGCCAGGGCCCTCCGCTGCTAACGACAATTCTCAGGCAAACTATGAGTCAACCCTTGATCTAGAAATGGCGGGCAGCACAGCTCCAGGGGCCAACGTAGTAGAAGTTTACGGGCCAGCAGCAAGCACATCTGATCTTGATCAGGCATTTGCTGCAATACTCAACCCAAGCTACAACACTTCAGTGGACAACGCACTGTCACACGTGGTAGCAATATCCAACTCATGGGGAGGAACTGACAGCAACGACTCAACATGGATGCAGTATGAGCAGCAGGCTGCAGCAAGGGGAATTACTGTCCTTGCATCATCAGGAGATAACGGAAACTCTGGTGGTAAGGTGGCTCCAAGCTTCCCTGCGACTATGTCATACAACGGGTTTGGTACACTTGCGGTTGGAGGAACAGCCATGCAGCTCACCGGATCCACGTCTACAACAGGTTCCGGAACTACCGGTATATCCACACAGTCCGTGTGGTACAACACACCATCTTCCGGTGACGGCTCACAGGGTGGAGTCAGCTCAATATTCCCGGAGCCTTCATGGCAGAAGCACAGTTCAGATGCTAACTCCGTGATCACCGGAGCCTCGTCAACAACAGGCGTATCCTCAGGAAGGGGAACCCCGGATGTTGCGGGTGATGGAGCCAACATGGAGATATACATCACCTACAGCGGGAGTACTTCTTACCAGGAACTCTGGGGAACCAGCGTTGCATCGCCTCTAACGGCAGGGGTCATAGCCGACATGAACCTCATGCTTGGTTCCAACGAGGGATTCATAAATCCTGAACTCTACAGACTTGCACAGAAAGAAGTGAACGGAACACTTTCCAACCACCCGCTTTACTTTGTTTCCAATGGTTCAAACGGTGCGTTCAGCGCTGCTAACGGCTACAGCCTTGCAGTTGGATGGGGCAGCTTTAACGCGTACAACTTCGTGGAGGACCAGCAGGGTACCACAACATCCACCTACACAGTGACATTCACGGAGTCCGGGCTTGCTTCAGGCACATCATGGTCAGTGACTCTTGGCAGTTCAACCAAGACCTCTACCACCACCACGGTTTCCTTCACGGAGCCAGACGGAAGCTATTCCTACACCGTTGGATCAGTTTCTGGATACACCTCGTCACCCTCCTCAGGATCGGTAACGGTCAATGGAGCTAACACGGGAGTGTCCATAACATTCACTGCGAACACACCGTCTTCAGGAACCAATGGAATCTATGCCCAGGTGAATGCAACATCTTCCAACATAGCAACATACAACCTCCCTGAGGCAGAAGCGTTCAACATTGGATCAACCAGCCAGTCCGTAAACTATGTGGTTCTCTACCTGTCAGGTAGCGGAAGCGTACAGTTTGGAATCGGCACATCTCTGTGGGGGTCCAACGTGGTTCCGTTCACGACAGTCAATGTAATCAGCGGAAACAACTGGTACAACACGTCCTTCTCCCAAGTGACCCTTAAAGGCGGTACAACATACTACCTGACAGTCGAGGGATCTGGAAGCATAACGTGGGGATACGCAACCTCTGCCTCGGTGGACAAGGGAGCAACCCAGGACTACTGGTACAACTCACCACCAAGCAACGGATTGCCATCCGGAACACCGATAAGTGACAACTCTTACCCGAACATCTTTACGGTTGGATTCCACTCGTCTAACACACCGCCACCAGCAAAGACATATTCAGTGACATTCACGGAGTCCGGGCTTCCAACAGGAACCTCATGGTCTGTAACACTCGGCGGAACGAGCCATTCATCCACTACGACCACCAATGCCTTTACTGAGGCCAACGGTACTTACTCATACACGGTTGGATCGGTCAGCGGGTACACGGCTTCTCCGGCATCCGGATCAGTCACGGTGAACGGTAACAGCGTGAATGTGGCAGTCACATTCACACAGAACAAGTACACAGTGACATTCACGGAGTCCGGGCTTGCTTCAGGCACATCATGGTCAGTGACTCTTGGCAGTTCAACCAAGACCTCTACCACCACCACGGTTTCCTTCACGGAGCCAGACGGAAGCTATTCCT
>JAJYUI010000027.1 GCA_021792595.1 Thermoplasmata archaeon
ATCTAGACATCCCAAAATTATCAATCTGCAGGTTGCATAACTGCCTGATCTTCTCCCTGAGCATGTGATTCTCCCTGCCAAGCAGCAGGAGATAATTGAGGTTCTTCGCTATTAATTCCACAACCATGGAGGACTTGCTGGTGAATAGAGGCGATATGCTATCAAGATATTCCTGTACACTCAAGACAGACGCCTCCATGAAAGCAAACAGGTCTGACGCCTTCCCCCAGGTATCAATTTCACTGAAGTTCCTGAAACTCGATTCCGCAAATTTCCCCGCCTCCCCTATGAATTTCAACCTGTAGAATCCTGTACGGTCCGGGTTGAACCTCGTGATACCGCCGGACTGTATTCTCATGGTCCTCTCTTCCATCAGGACATTTTCCAGCTTTCCGTTCCTTTCAAGGGTTACCGGAATGATCCAGAGGTCATCAGACGGTTTGCCGGAAAATGAAAAACGGTTCTGCGTGAGCACAAATTCATCCTGATCAAGAGAAACCTCGATTAACGGAAATCCCTTCTTTCCAACCCAGTCGGACATGATCCTCGAAACCGGGAGTCCAGAAGCCTGTTCCAGGGAATTCCACAGGTCTTCACTGACCGCGTTGGAATAAGAGAATTTCGCAAGGTAATTGTCCACTCCACGCCTGAATTTTTCACTCCCTATGTACGACTCTATCATCCTCAGGAGGCTTGCCCCCTTTCCGTACGATATCTCGTCAAATATCTGGGCCACCTCGTGCGTATCTTTCACCGGTACATCAATTGGGTGGCTGCTTTCAAGGGCATCACCATGAAACGCCCCGGACTGTTCGCTGGTAATGAAGTCATTCCAGATCCTGTATTCCGGGTATGCATGGTCAACCGCTTTGGTTCCCATGTATGTGGCGAAACTCTCCTTGAGCCAGAGATCATTCCACCATTTCATGGTGACCAGGTTGCCGAACCACTGGTGGGCTATCTCATGCGCAATCACGATGGCAACATACCGCATGGTCTGGTGTGAAGAATTGTCAAAGGTATTGAGTGCACCCTCCCTGAATGTGATGGCGCCCCACTGTTCCATGGCTCCCGCAGCAAATTCAGGCACGGAAATCAATTGAAGCGTGGGGAGCATGTACCTGATCCCGAAGTAATCCTCAAGAAATCCGACTGTCTTCAATGCGGTTGCAAGGGGATAATCGTTTCCCGTTTCCTGATCCACGGGCGTTATCAGCATGTAATCACAGCCATTTGCACTCTCAGTCTTTCTGTTGAATTTTCCCACTCCCACGTACAGAAGGTATGTTGACATCCTGGGTGTTTTCCTGAACCTGAAGAATTTCTTTCCCCCCATCTCGTGCGTCTCTTCGACCGGCATGTTGGACAACGCTTCAAAACCAGGTCTTGTGGCAACCTCCACCTCAAAAGTTGCCTTGCAGCCAGGTTCGTCAACGCATGGGAAAACGGTTCTCGCCCCGGTTGGTTCAAACATCGTGGTGATGAATTCACCATCTCCGCCTCCTGCCCTGTAGACGCCCATTACGGACGATGAAAGTACGCCCGCGTACTGTATCTCTATCACAGTGTCTCCTGAAACTGGAGCATGTATTGTTAGTGACTGGCCCGGCTGGTCGATGGAGAACTCTTTCCTTTCACCACCTATGGACACATTCCTTATCTGCAGACCAAGGGAATCCAGCCTCACTTCCTCCGCGTTACCGGTTGTCCCTATGCGGACTACGCCGGCAAAATCATCACTGCCGGAGGAAAAGTCAAGAAACAGGCTGTAATTCTCAATACGCATTTAACTAACTCTTTTTCTTTGGCTCATCAATACTAAGAATAAAATGATTGCCAACTTAGGGTATCTACGATTCAACAACTGGCGATTTTCATCATCTTCCTCGGCTTTTTCTCCAGCCTCCATGTTTGGTTTTGCCATGAGATTGCATGCAATGGTCTTGAGACCCATTGCAATACCAAGAGACCTGCTCCTGTTGTGCCAGGTGTTCTCTGCCTATCTTCCTCCTCACCGATAACCGTTCAGGAACTGTGCCCACCCATTATTGGTGTCAATCGCAGGAAGGGGATCTCCCTGTTTATTGCGTGGAGACCAAGCATCTCCTTCCCCCATGATAAAGCCTGGGAAGATGGTATTTCCTTGGGCCAAGCCAATCTGAGATATTCCTCATGATTGGCGAGGAATATCCCGGATGATCTGCAGTAACACAAGTAGCTTCAGAATCTGCCGCTAAGTATACTTTCTCTTTCGATCATCGGGCAAACAGTATCGTCCATGATCTCCATAATCAACGGGATAAGTTGAAAGTACATAATCCAATATTCTCGTTTTGTTAATGATGTTCGGCAATTGTCTGATATTTCATGTAATATGGGGCACCCCTGATTGTCAATAAAATCCCTGTACCCACAAAGATCGAATGGCCAACTTGAGTCTGGCATCAGGAATCGGCGAAACTGCCATGCTGCAGGTTGTAAAGTTCAGAAAAAACTCCTTTTCTCGACATAAGTTCATCAAAATTCCCGCTGTCCACGATCTGTCCCATGTCGACCACTATGATCCTGTCAGCCAGCGAAACCATGGAGAACCTGTGCGTTATCAGGATCAGCGTCTTGTCCTTAAGGTAAATCCTGAGTGCGTCCATTATGATTCTCTCCGAGTAGGGGTCTATCTGGGATGTCGGTTCATCGAGGACCATGATCGGGGAGTCCCTGATGAAAGCCCTCATTACCGATATGGCCTGCCTCTGCCCCTCAGAGAGGTTTCTGCCCATCTCTCCCACCTGAGTCTGTATGCCTTCCGGCAGGCTCTCAAAGATCTCCTTCATGCCGTATTGCGTGGCGAGGTGCTCTATCTCATCCTCGGTGACGGCAGGCCTGGAAAAACGGATATTTTCCATAACAGATCCCCTGAAGAGGAAAGGGTCCTGCAGCACCGGTGCTACAAGTCTTCTCCAGCTCTTCATCTCGATGCCTGTCAGGTCTCTGCCATCAACCGTTACCTTACCTTCGCCAGGGGAGTAAAAACGGAGGACCAGATTGGAAAGGGTGGTTTTCCCGGCTCCGGTATGGCCGACAATGGCAATCTTGTCTCCACGTTCGATGCGGAGATTCACCCTTTCAAGGGCCCGGCTTTTACCGTAGGAGAAACCGACATCCTTGAACTCAAGCGTGTTCCAGTCAGTAACGGGCAGCGAGGTTCCTGCGCCGTTCTTCTCCAGTTCACTGTCTATGATTCCATAAATCCGGACAAGCCCGACAGCGGCTGACTGGTATGAGTTATAAAGCTGGGAAAGCTGGAGGACTGGATCGAAGAATTCCTGGACGTAAATTATGAATGCCACCAGGAGGCCCACGGTTATTGCCCCTGAGATCAGCTGCATTGCACCGGCAACTATCACTATCGCAATCCCGACAGACTCAATTACGGTTATGCTGGCGCCGTAGAATGAAGAGACAAACGCCGCCTTCATGTTCGCAGTGAAATTGTCACGGTTGAGTCTGTCAAATTTCTGATAGGTCCTGTCTTCCACGTTAAAGGACTTTATTGCGCGTATTGCCCCAATGTTCTCGGCCATGCTCCCTGTGACCGCGGCAATGGTCTTCCTCGTCCTCAGGTAGTTCCTCCTGACTTTTCCCTGTATCCCGAACGTGAATGCCATCATCACCGGCACAATGATAAGGGCATACAGGGAGAGGCCAAGATCGAGATAGATCATTATGGAGATTGACAGGATGACCGTGGAGACGCCCGCCACAACCTGCGGAAGCTGGAAGGTGAGGAAATCGCTCAGGCTCTCAGCGTCATTTGAAATCCTGCTTATCAGGTATCCCATCTTGATCTTTCCATAGAATGATACTGGAACATTCTGGAGAGTCCTGAACGCACTGTCCCTTATGTTCTTGATAGAGCGCTGGGCCAGTTTCGTGGAGCTTATGGTTCTCAGCCTGTTGGAAAAGAAGCTGAGGAGATACAGGCCAAGGAAGGAGGCGGCGAAAAGGACCAGGAGATTCACGTTGCCGTCGACTATCCCGTTGATCGCATCCCCAAGGGCAAGTGGGTACAGCGTGCCGGCAACTGCTGTTATCATGACGGCGGTTACAAGAATCGCAGTATCTCTCCTCTGGCTCAGGATATCTCCCATGAGCCTCCTGAAAACCCTGGATCCCTTGGTGGATTTCATGAGGTCTTCCTCAAGTTCCTCATACGTCTCCGGCAATGTTTACACCTCCTTCGCGGAAAACAGCGGGGTCCTCGTGGACATCCGCTTCTTCAGTCTCCTTCCGAACCAGTTTACCATTCTCCACCATCAGCACCCTGTCACAGAACTTGAGGGCGGATTCCCTGTGGGTAACGAGCAGAATTGACAGGTCCTTCAGGTCATTCTTTATGGCTCTGAGCATGTCGAGTTCTGTCTTTGGATCTACGCTTGCAGTTGCATCGTCAAGTATGAGGATCTCGGGTTTCTCGTATACTGCCCTGGCAACCCCCACCCTCTGCTTCTGTCCTCCGGACAACGTGATCCCTCTCTCCCCGATCATTGAGTCGTACGATTCAGGCAGTGATTCTATGAACCCGCTTATCTGGGCAATGTCTGCAGCCCATTTTGCCCTGTCCCTGTCCACCTCTCCATTCCCGAATGCTATGTTGTCCAGGAAGCTCCCTGAAAGAACGTTGATCTCCTGTGGAACAAGGGCTACTTTTCTCCTCAACTCCCTGAGGGGGAAATTCCTTATGTCCGTGCCATCTATCTTTATGCTACCGGAGTCTGGGTCATAGAATCTGGGGATCAGGTTCACAAGGGTGCTCTTTCCCGCGGCTGTCTTCCCACCAATGCCCAGGACTTCACCCCTGCGTACACTCAGGTTTACGCCGTCGAGGACAAGCCTTTTTTCCCGATGAAAGGTCACATCGTTCATCGTGAGCTCGAACCCAGTAGGGCTGCCTTCCCCGGCCACTGGATCCTCGATATCTCTCGAATCAAGCACCACAGAGATCCTGTCTATGCTTGCCCTGGCATTTTCAGAGAACACGATCAGGCGTCCCATGAACCCGACAGGAAAGCTCATCATCGTGAAGATATTTATCACGGAAACCAGCGGGCCCACATCTCCCCTGGCTATCAGGGTGGTGTATCCACCATAGAGGAGGACAGAGGTCGCAGCAGCACTTATCACGAATGGCATTAAGTTGTTGTAGAACCCCCTCAGCCTGGCCACCTTCATGTATTCGCTGTAATATTCCTGGGTCGTGCCGGTGAATTTCCCTATCTCCTCATCCTCTGCGGTAAATCCTCTGACAACCCTCTGCCCGACTATATTTTCCTGCAGTTCCTCGTTCATCCGTCCATAATTGGCCCTTATATTCCGCCAGTGCGACCTCTGCTTCCTCTGGAAAACTATCCCCAGATAGATCAGCACGGGGACGGCAAGTATGAACGAAAGCGAGTATGCAGGATTGATGCTGAAAAGAAAGTAAATGGAAACCAGGATGAGGAGCATTGTCGGTATGAGTTGCGACATGGTGGACACTATGAAATTCATGCTCGCCCTCACGTCCATGGTGCCTCTGGAGAGAAGGTCCCCTGATGTCTGGCTCTCATAGAAGGAGAACTTCTTTCTCAGTATGTGCGAAAAAAGGTCTCCAGTCAGGTTGTATGCATATGTTTGGGCAAGATACTGCGCAATGTAGTTGACGCCAAATCTGGTCACGCCCGAAATTATGGAGGCGTAAATGATCAGGAGCGCAAAGGTTTCAGCAAGCGAGAGGTTTCCGCTCTCTATTCCGGATACAGAACTCCCTATGTATACGGGCACAAGCAACCTAGCTACGGTGGATATCACGGCGGCGATCATGAGGACAACGAAGAACCATTTCTTGGCAGAGATGTACCTGAAACTGAAGACTAACGGCTTCAGGAAGCTAAAAATCCTAGTTACATTCTTCTTGCCTGCCTTCTCTATCTGCTGCACCTCCTCTGGAATGCGGGTAAACCGGAAACCTCTTATCTAGACACGATAGATAACTTTATCCAAGATTGGATCACGTCACTACCCTACAGAAATCATGTGAGGACAGGACGGCATTCCAAGCGACCTTCGGCAATATTCAACGTGAGTTTGAGAGTCATGTCGAAACCGAATTTTCAACAGGCGTTATGTGAAAGAATCTTAACTATGCCGGTTATGCCTTCCCGTTGATTCAGCACGCAGGGTTTGCACTCCGGAGAATAGCACATTACGTTCGGGGTGAGGACTTAAGGAGTTTAACGCGATGAGCGTGATCTTCGTGTACGCGCTACTCATTGCAATGGTAGTGAACTACGCGTTATCACTTATCACAATGTACAGGGTCTCCCGCCAGGAATCAGGGAAAGGAACAATGAGCCCGGAAGGGCTCTCCAACGTGGTTCTTGTTGCTGGTCTGGTCGGATTCGCTCTCTTCATGATCTCTGGAAGTTTTTCGTTGCTCGTACCTGGGGGGTTCCAGTACTTTGAATGGCTGCTGTTTTTCATGTTTCTTGGGACTGGTTCGCTCCTGGTATATGCTGTTATTCTCCAGAGACGCGGCATCATCCCTCCTGGACCGACCTTGCGAAAAGAATTGGAAATGGAAAGGAAGCCGCAATACCTGAGAAGATACGAAAGACAGGCGCTTTACATTTTTCTTGCTTTCTTGCCACCTGCAGTCTTCATGGGCCTGTTATCAGGTATTGCCCCATTTAATGACAACTTTGTATTCTCGGAGGTCACAGGCGTTCTAGAAACCATGGATGTTTTCGCCTTCCTGATTCTGCTAATCTGGCACTTCTCGCGTACAAGCCAGGAAAAGAAGAAGTAAAATTCATGGAAGTCCCAGGTGAAACGCCCAGATTCATGCTGTATTTCTTGGGTGCCAGGATAAAGCGTGGATCAAATAAGGTTCAGACATATGGCTGAAACCGGATTCCGTGATGAATGCGGCAACTGATGACATGGGGGATGAGAGAATTTTGACAGAGCATCTCAATCAGTCGAACCCTCATCCGCAGGGACCGCTGAGTCGATCATTATCATGGTGGGAGAGACCACTGAAGAAATCAACTGATGATTCAAGAAATAGCACTGCCTGGCCCTTAATGTACATGTGTTGAGAATACCGGTAGGTTTTCCTTATAATCGTGTGGAAAATATTGGGGTAGAAACAAATGGGGCGGAAACTGCTGATTGACTATGGGAACCCGGACAGGGAGGCACTTCTTGAAGCTGCGAGGTCAATCGCAACCGGCGGAATTGTGGTCTTTCCCACTGAAACAGTCTACGGCATAGGGGCGAACGCTTACGATGATGCCGCGTGCTCAAGGATATTCTCCATCAAGGGAAGGCCGCAGGACAACCCGCTCATTGTGCACGTTTCCAGCATGGAAATGCTCGGGGAGGTTGCGTTAATCGACAGGAAATGGATCCAAAGGCTCAGCAGGTTCTGGCCGGGCCCCCTCACCGTTGTGGCAAGATCGACAGGGAAGGTCTCAACGGTTGCAAGAACCGGGCTGCCAACCGTCGCGGTCCGTTTTCCCTCTTCACCGGTGGCAAGGGCACTCATCGAGCTCGCCGGGGTGCCCATAGCTGCACCAAGCGCAAACCTGTCGACAAGGCCAAGCATAACCGATCCGGTACATGCACTTGAGGAATTCTCAGAAAGAGTCGAATATGTGATCGTATCTGGAAAGTCCCCTCTCGGGATAGAGTCGACGGTGATAGACCTCACCTCCCCGACAATAAGGCTGCTCAGGGCAGGATCCACCCCTGTGGAGGAAATTGAGAAAGTATTCGGGCCAGTGGAAGTGACCGATACGGCCAGGGGGGTTGCGACCGAAGAAAGACCGGTATCCCCAGGAGCCAAGTACCTGCACTACTCTCCTGAGACTCCCCTTTATCTTGTTACCGAGGATCAGATGATGTCACTTGGGCAGAATCCCGGATTTTCTGATTATGTCTTTATATGCAGTGCTCAGGTTGGAGAGGCCATAACAAACCGGAAGATAGTGCTGGGAAGCGAAAGCGACCTGTCGGCAGTGGCATCCAGGCTCTTTTCCGCACTGAGGGACCTGGATTCAATGAATGCGAGGGGCGGTTTCATACACCTGTTCCCCGAACATGGAATAGGACTCGCGGTCGGAAACAGGATTAGGAAAGCTTCCAGGCCTCCCACGGGAGAGATACTGGCTGCACTTGACCGACCCTGAATTTGCTTATATGGCAAGACGGATTTACCAATCATGCCCCTTGTTGCTATCATCATGGGAAGCAAGAGCGACTATGATCACATGAAAGGAGCCGAAGAGGTCCTCGGGGAATTCGAAGTGGAATACGAAACCAGGGTGGTGTCTGCACACAGGACTCCAGAATTCATGATACGGTACGGAAAGGAGGCCGAGAAGGCGGGACTGAAGGTCATAATCGCAGGGGCCGGTGGAGCAGCCCACCTGCCTGGCATGGTGGCATCAGTCACAAGCGTTCCTGTTATCGGCGTGCCTGTGCCTTCAAGGAACCTTAACGGGCTCGACTCACTGCTGTCAATTGTACAGATGCCATATGGGGTGCCGGTGGCAACTGTTGCAATCGGCAACTCAAGGAATGCAGCTCTTCTCGCCCTGAGAATTATCGGAAACCAGGACGAAAGGGTCAGGGAAAGGCTTGCAAGATTCCGGAAAGAGATGGAAGAGAAAGTCCTTGGTGACAAGTTCTGATGAGGATCGGGATCATCGGCTCCGGCCAGTTGGGATGGATGCTCATACAGGAAGGCGCGAAATTCAGCCACGAATTTGCGGTACTGGACACATATCCGGGGCCCGCGAGCAACCTGTGCAATGCCTTTTACATGCCTGGGAATTTCCAGGAATTCGTTGATTCCTGCGACATTGTGACATATGAGTTCGAGAATGGAGACATGCAGGCCATGCTCGAGTCTGACAGGCAGGGAAAACTATTCCCCGGTATGCTGCCAGTGAAACTGAAGAAGTCGAGGATTGAGGAAAAGGAATTCCTCAGGAAGAACGGCATACCTGTGGCAGACTTCGAATCGGCTAACTCTTTTTCCGAGGCGATTGAAAGATCAGGGAAATTTGAGAAAAGCGTGATAAAGACATCCGCAGAAGGATATGACGGAAAGGGGCAGTTCGTCAGGAAAAGAGGTGACCCACCTGCGGGCGGGGATGAGGAAAGGGATTACATCATCGAGGAATTTGTTGACTTCAGGCATGAAGCCTCCATAATCATCGCCCGGGGAAGGGACGGCGAGACAATGGCGTTTCCTCCATCAAGAAACAGGCACCTTCACGGAATGCTTCTTTCCACGGAGGCACCATGTGAGGACGACGGAATGACAGAAATTGCCGCGACCCTGGCTGAGAAGCTGGATTACACAGGAGTTCTGGGAGTTGAATTCTTCGTCACGGATAACGGCCCGATAGTGAACGAATTTGCGCCGAGGGTACACAATTCAGGTCACAACACGCTATCAGGATACCATGTATCGCAGTTTGAGCAGCACATCAGGGCAATCACGGGAATGCCGCTTGGAGATACCAAGAACCTGGAATGCACCGGAATCGTCAACATCATTGGCGAAGCACTCACGGATGTTCAGGCGTCCGAAATCCTGAAGATTAAAGGTACAAAGCTGTATGATTACGGAAAGGAGCCAAGGAAGAGAAGGAAGATCGGGCACGTGAACCTTACCGTGGAGAATGCGGAAGTTCTTTCAGCGGGAATAGGAGAAGTGATGCGGATCGTTTACGGCGGGAAGGAAGAAGAACTTCTAAGTCCGTGATCACAGGTTTTCCAGCGCCCTGAGGAGGTCAGGGTTGTCCGGAACCACGGAGAGCCCATTTTCAAGGGCGCCCCTTGCATCGTCCTTTCTTCCCATCCTCCTGAGAACCTCCGCCTTTCCAATGTAGTAGTACGGGTTGCTTGGCACCAGCGAGATTGCGGTATCCATGTCCGCAAGAGCATCCTCGTACCTCTCCATCTCCATTTCCATTTCGTATCTCCGGTATAGGAATATCAGGTCAGCATTGTTGAGTTCAACCGCCCTGGAGAAGTCCCTGAGCGCTGCCTCATGGTCCCCCATCTTACTGTACAGGTTTCCCCTGTTGTAGAAGTAATCAGGCACATCTCCCTCGAGGCTGACTGCGCGGTTGAAATGATCGAGCGATTTCTGGAATTCCGCAAGATCTTCATAGGCGGACGCAATCGCATTATGGTAATCGGCGTGGTCAGGCATGAGCTCTATTGCCCTGCCGTAATCCTTGATTGCCTGTTCCAGCATCTTCATCGAGTAGTAGGCCAGACCGCGGTTGTAGTGGTAGTCCGGGTCATTCTCTATGATCTTTATGGCCCTTGTGAACTCCTTTATTGCATCAGGATACCTCTGGAGGTTGAAGAATGATATTCCTCTCTCATTATGGTCGTCGGCCTGATCGGCTTTGTCAATGTGTATGTCTACGGGCATCGAGTTCCAGAATTGGCATATGTACATTAACGTTTATGGAAATGCCCAAGCTACTTTCTGGCAATGAAGACCGAGTAATAGTCTCTGGAATCAGACAGGCGGGTGTAGCCTGAAAACCCTGATGCCAGGAGCATTTTCCCAAATTCTTCAGGGGAGTACTTGTAAGAACTCTCAGTGTGTATCGACTCACCCTTCCTGAACCTGATCAGCGTTCCTTCCAGATCCAGGCTTAAGTCAGCTTTGCAGTCAAGATGCATCTCAATCCTCCCCAGGCTTTCATTGTAGACCGCGCGGTGCATAAAGGTGCCCTCAGGTATATCGACTCCAAATTCCTCGCTAATCCTCCTGATAAGGTTGAGGTTGAACTCTGCCGTGACCCCGCTGGAATCATTGTATGCTGAGAGCAGTACCTTGAGATCCTTCTTCATATCCACACCAATGAAGAGCAGGTCTTCATTCTTCATCTGCCTGCTGCAGGACGCAAGAAACCTCTCTGCATCCGATGTCTCCATGTTCCCTATGGTTGACCCGAGGAATACGATCATGCTCCTGGACTGGTTTCCGCTCATAGGCAGGGATTCAGAACTCAGGTAGTCCGAGCATATCCCCGTGATCTCTTTCTGCGGGAACTCTGCCTCCAGCAGTTCGACTGCCTTTTCCAGGGACTGCATCGATATGTCAAGCAGAACATACTCTTTCAGGCCGCCGATGCACCTGAGCAGCATGAGGCTCTTCCTCCCCATGCCAGGACCAAGTTCCATTGCCCTGGTAACACCATCTGTCAGCGCAGCGATTTCTCCGCATCGAGAGGTGAGTATCTCCGTCTCAGCCCTGGTAAGGTAATACTCAGGCAGCCAGGTTATGGCATCGAAGAGATCAGAGCCCTTCCGATCGTAGAAGAATTTGGGGTGGATCCACTTTGGGTTATCAGACAGGCTGGCGATCACCTCTTTCCTGAATTCAGGAAGAGCGGGTTTCATGTCAAGAATCCTGCCGTATGTCATTCCGATCCTTCACCTGAAAGCCTTATGCCGGAAAACTGCCAGCGACTGTCCGGGTGATAGAAGTTCCTGTACGTAATCCTTGAGTGCCCTGGTGGCGTTGCACAGGATGCACCCCTGAGCACCATCTGCTGAGCCATGAATTTTCCATTGTATTCCCCTATGGCTCCCGCAGGAGGAGTGTATCCAGGATAGGGCCTGTATGCGCTGGAAGTCCATTCCCAGCATGCACCTGCGCCATGGAAAACTTCGCCTGACTGGACTGCAGGATGCCACTGCTGCATTGAACCCGCATCATCAATTCCCAGGTTCATCTCACTGAAAGCATGTTCCCACTGCCCCTCGGTGGGAAGGGAATATCCTGCCCACCTTGCGTATGCATCCGCCTCATAGAATGAGACGTGGCACACAGGCTCATCAGGATCAACGGGGGTCATTCCCCATGGGGTAAAATACTCAAACCCGTGTTCAGTCTCTTCCCAGTAATGAGGCATTTTCCATCCCTCCCTCTTCACGGTGTCCCAGCCGTCGGAAAGCCAGAGCCCAGGTTCATCATACCCTCCATCCATGATGAACCTCATGTATTCCCCATTGGTCACGAGCCTTGATGAGAGGGTGAACGGAGCCACGAACTCCCTGTGGCGCGGGTGCTCATTGTCATAGGAGAATTCGTCTCCCCCGTATCCAATCTCGACAACCCCTCCATCAAATGCCTTCCACGATAGGGATGAGGCCTTCCCTCCGGTTCTCCTGACACTGGAAAAACCCGGCCTGTAGGGTGATCTGTACATGTTCTCCTTGATGTCCATTACTAGGAGTTCCTGATGCTGCTGTTCATGGTTGATCCCCATTGCGAGCCTGCCGGCAATTTCTCCAGCACTGCTCAACGGTAGTGACGGGAGCAGTTTCAGCATTGAAGTCTCGACATGCGACCTGTATCTTAGCACATCTTCAAGTGACGGCCTGGAGAGCAGCATCCTGTTCTGCTTGGCCAGGAATTTACCCACCGAATTGTAATACGAGTTGAAGATGAACTCAAACCGGCTGTCAAATTCTTCGTATGAATCAAGAAACGGCCTGAGGATGAACGTCTCGAAGAACCAGGTTGTGTGTCCAAGATGCCATTTCGGCGGGCTCACATCATTGGTTGACTGCACCATGTAGTCGTCCCGCTGAAGCTCAGAGCAAATTCCCAGCGTGCGCTTCCTGACCTCATTGAAACGGGAAACAAGACTCTCCATATCTTCAGGCAAGTTAAAACTCCCCTTCCTTCAGGGAACAGTTGAAGGCGTGAGACCCGTGAACGGAGCGCAGGAGAATCACAGGATCATTCAGGCTCACGCGGGAAACATGATCGGGCATAAATCAGTACACCTCGAACCCGTCCACGGCATCCGGGTAAAATGCCACATAATCCCTTATCTGATCAAATTCCGCAGTTGGATCTGCGTACCTCCACGCCTTATTCTCTTCCTTTCCACCGTCTGTCCTTATGGAATAATATGATGCCAGGCCTTTGTACTGGCAGGTGCTTTTCCTGTTCGTGAGTTCCAGAATTCCCTCCTTCACGTCTGAAATGGGAATGTAGTATACCGGAGGGAGCCCATCCTCCTCCAGGATCATGGCGTTGCGGGAATCTGCCAGAACCTTGCCATCCTTCATGACCTTCAGTTTTCCCGATACTTTCTCAACCCTTATCCCATGCCCGTTCTTCTTGTAATCAATCACGTATTCGGTCATTTACCAACTCACTGCCAACCAATACGTTATTGTTTAGAAAATTATCCATTTCATGGCCGTACCGGAGTCCATGGAATAATGCAGCCGGAACGGAATCATCCAGCAGACCCAGGGTGCGGCGCGCTACAGCAGCCGCCCCTGTGAATTGCCAGAAAGCATTCTCCTGTATGTCGACCAGCCAGTCCTGACTATGCCGGATATGTCGATTCCTTCCCTGATCGCCCTGGTGAGGAATTCAACCGTCACTGGGTCAGACGGGTAGCCAGACCCCATGTTTCCGTATTCTGCAGAGAGTTCCCGGATGATCCTGTCCCTCTCAACCTTGCTGATAATGGACGCTGCAGAGACGGCCGGTATTCTGTCATCCGCCCTGTGCATGCAATGCACCTCCTTTCCGCTGGTCGTGCTCAACAGCCGGGAGAGACGAGCCTCATCAACGTCAAATGAATCCACGTAGACGACAGCGCTGGCATGTCCGATAAGTTCCAGGGCTATTTTCTCCTCCATCCTGTTGAGATTCTCTTTCGACATCCAGCCATTGATCTCTGTTGAAGGTACAACCCTAACAGTGAATTCAAGCCTGTCGCGTATCTTTTGGGCCACCTTTTCCCTCCTTGAGGGGGTCATCTTCTTGGAGTCCCTGGCCCCAAGGGAGACAATTTCATCGGGGTCTCCGCACACGATCGACATCACCAGCGGCCCGATAACCGGGCCCCTGCCTGCCTCGTCTATTCCGCACTGCCTTCCATTCTTTCCCAACCTGGATCAGGTTAATAGAAAGGTTATGAATATATCAGTTCCCATGTCCAAGCCTTATCACTCGGTCGAGGTTTCAAACGTTTCGAAGTCGTACGGGGATGTAGTTGCACTGTCGCATGCCACGCTGAAGATCGGGACGGGACAGATTTTCGGGGTTATCGGGCCGAACGGCTCCGGCAAGAGCACCATGCTTAAGCTCATCGCATCGGTTCTTCAGCCAGATTCAGGGGATGTCAGGGTACTGGGTCTCGACTGCAGGACGGACTATCTTGAGGTCAGGAAGGCAGTAGGATTCGTGCCAGAAGACTCGGTCATGTACCAGTCGCTCACATCCCGCGAATTTCTCTCTCTTATCTCGTCAATATACGACATTGGCGATGACACGTTCAACAAGAGGCTGGAAGCGCTCTCTCAGGCACTTGACTGCACTTCGGTGCTTGACGAACTTATCGGCAGCCTCTCCTTCGGGAACAAGCAGAAGATCTCAATCATCTCGGCACTGATCCATGATCCTGAACTGATTGTGCTGGATGAGCCCACAAAAGGACTGGATCCAAGGTCATTCAGGATCTTCAAGGATATGCTGGCAATGATGGCCAGCAACGGGAAGACCATTATCCTCTCCACTCACGTCATGGAGATTGCCGAGGAACTGTGCCAGCGGGTTTGCATAATCTATAAGGGGGAGATACTGGCCGAGGACGCTGTATCTGCACTCCTGTCAAGAGGCGGGGCGAGACGGAGCCTTGAAAGGGCTTTCCTCGACCTCACTGGAGAGAGCGGGCTGGAAAACATTCCGCAGCGGGTGTGGGAGGCTTTCAGGTGAAGAGGAGCCTGACCTCAGAGCTGGCCAGCAGGATAATGATAGAGCAGCGCTACACTGCAATGAAGGATCTCGCAGCCTTCCGCAGAAGGATGGGTCATGCAGAAGACAGGAGCAGGCACATAGCGAGGTTCGTGATGGCAAACTATGCTGCCGGAGCCATGACCTTCAGCATGGTGTCCGCATTCCTTGTTGCCTGGAATTCTGCTGTGGGAGGAACGGGGACATCTCCGCAGAACCTCATTTTCATCCTGTTTGTCTACTCCCTCCTGATAAACCTGTACAACGGCTTCTACATGATGAGTTCCGTGAGGAGGGAGAAACTCGTGGAACCCCTTGTTTACTCTCCTGTCCCGGATCCCGAGAAAGTGCTCTTCTGGTGCTACATCCTTTATTATGGTTCCCTTGCCTTTTTTGTGACCGTTCCGGGAACCGTGATTCTCGCACTTGAACTGAATTCTCCGCTCCTGATTGTGGCATCCGTGCTGTGGACCGCCGTAATCGTGTTGCTTACCTGGCCGGTCACAGTTTTCCTAACCACCAGGTCATGGAGGATCAAGAAGACGTACCGCACGCTCGATCCTGTTGTGAGGATCATTTCCTTTGCGATTACCCTGGGAGGGCTGGAGGTCATGCTTTACACTCCACAGTTGATCCCCAACCTCCTCCCCTCTGTAAATTTTCTCACCTCGATCATCGCTTTTCCTTTTAACATACCATATATAATGGAAAACCTGTCAAGATCGACCACGGACTTGCTGGCAGGTTTTGCCGTCACTCTTGGTTACCTTGGATTTTCCTTCCTGGCTGCCAGTTCGTCAGGCAAATATCTCGGCAGGAAATTGGTTTCAGGGATGGCAGAAGTCTCCGGTCCGCGTGCAGGAAGGGTTGTAACACAGGAACCGATCCCTTCTGCACTTGAGCGCAAGGACAGGAAGATACTCATACGAGACAGCCAGGTGTCGGTGCTGATGGTCATACCGGTGATTGTCGCAGTTCCAACCCTCTTTCCAGTCCTCGTTTCCTCACAACCAGCTTCCAGCAACAGCATAGGGATCTATTACCTGATGCTCTCAATCACTGCCATTTGCGCCTCATTCTACCCTGCGATACTGCTGATAGCAGAGTCACGGAGCTTTGAACTGTGGAGGCAGCTTCCACTGGAAACGGAGACCATGCTTTCGTCCAAGAAACGCCTTTCGATCAAGATGTTCGCACTTTTCGCCATTCCCATGACCATCCTTGCACTCCTGAGGAATGGTTCGCAATGGGAATACTATGTTTCAGTTCTCACTGGACTGCTTGCTGGGTACACCTTCCTGATGTACAGGAACTACAGCCACCTGTTTTCCAGGATTCCGGAGGAGGCGGATCGTGTCAACATGGAGACATTTGGCGGAACCATAGGTCTCCTCACCCTCTTCACCATGTCTATTTTCTTCCTTGTTGTCCCGGTCATACTTGGCACTCTCGCTACTGAGATTATTCCCGTACCCGGAGGAGACAGGTTGCTGGCAAATTCATTCGTGGACGCCGGAATCAACATTGCACTCATGATCTGGGGATTTGCGAGATATGGTTGAACTGATCATTGGGCGTTTTCATTCAAATGAAACGAATGGTACACAGGTGCAAAGAAACCATTATAAGTGAAATTTATATGTGCGTCGCACGTGATGATCAATGGTTAATGCCAGACATGTACCATATGATGCCCTTATAAAAGGACTCTCGGAGAAATTTGCGGGCGACAAGCGGGTGGAAGTGCCGTCCTGGGTCGGCTTTGCTAAGGCCGGAATACACAGGGAGAAGTCCTGGGTACAGGATGACTGGTATCACATCAGGCTCGCATCTACTCTCAGGAAGGTTGCATTCAAGGGACCGATAGGGATCTCGAGGCTCAGCGCCGACTATGGCGGCAGGGTTGACAGGGGTTCCCAGGGATATCATCCTGCAAAGGGGAGCAGATTCATAGTTAGGCATATGTTCCAAACCCTTGAGAAACTTGGCTATGTCTCCACAGAAAAAAGAGGGAGGATAATCTCTTCAAAGGGACAGTCCTTGCTGGACAAGACCGCCAGGGAGATTATAGAGAGCAGGTTAAAGGAGAATCCTGAACTGAAGAAACTCCTATGATTCATGATGCTGGTATCCATCCGTTAACGTTGGGGAGGTGAAGAACTCTGGAAGGTGAAGATGAGCTAGATGCAATAAGGCGCAGAAAGATGGAGGAGTTCCAGAGATCCGCAGCCGAAGAACAGATGGTGGACGAACAGAAGAAAGCGGCTGAGATCGAAAGGGCTAGGAGGCAGCAGATCCTCAGGCAGATATTGACGCCGGAAGCAAGGGAACGGCTGAGCAGGGTAAGGCTTGTCAAGCCGGAAATGGCAGAAAGCGTTGAATCCCAGTTGATACAGCTCGCAAACATGGGCAGGGTAGGCAGGCAGATAACCGACGAAGAGGTCAGGGGAATACTGGATAAGCTGAACTCAAACAAGAAGGATATTAAGATCGAGAGGCGATGAATTTGAGCAGGAACAAGGAACTTGGTCGCAAAATAAGGCTGATGAAGCAGATAAATTCGAACCGCAGGGTACCCGGCTGGGTGATGATGAGGACGGGAAGGAGATTTACCCAGAACGACAAGAGAAGGCACTGGAGAAAATCCAATCTAAAGCTGTGAGTGATAGTTAATGGTGGAAAGTCAGGTTTCAGAAGAGACGTTTCTCAATATTTCCCTCAGGGAAGCAAAGAATGTGTCCAGGGCCAGGAGAGCCGACACGGCCATATCGATTATTCGCGAAGAGGTTGCGAGGCATACCAAGGCCAAGGATTTAGACATATGGATCGATCCGAAGATCAACGAAATGGTATGGTCGAACGGAAGGAAGAACCCGCAGTCCAGGATCCGTGTGAGAATAGTTCAGCTACAGGACGGAACAACAGAAGTAATCGTTCCATGAACACATGGTAATCAAGCTTTCAGTTCTTAGGAGCGACTTCATAGGGGTATATCTCAGGGTAGCCGAGGATATCGTATTCGCACCCCCAAGCATCGAGGATGAATCCCTGGAGGCGCTGGTCAAGGAACTTGGTGTCACGCCCATTCTGACTCTGGTAAACCAGACAAACCTCGTAGGCTCCCTCACTACGATAAATTCCAACGGGATGATACTACCTGTCTCCTACGACACTGACATGATCCCAGAGATCCCCGGGAACAGGAATATACTGTTCCTCAAAGAGAAAATCAATGCAATCGGCAATGACATAGTCACAAATGATCATGGTGCAATGGTGCACAAGGGATTCACACAGTCGGCAGTGAAGAAGATAGAGGATGCCCTTGGTGTCGAAGTCGTGAAAGGCCTCATAGGGGAGGTAAAAACAGTTGGCAGTGTATCGGTGGTTACATCAAAAGGGATGATCGTTACGCCGGATACGACCGAAGAAGAGAGGAAAGAATTGTCTGCCTTCTTCAAGGTCCCCGTGAAGGACGCCACGGCAAACTTCGGAAGCATGTATGTTGGTTCTTCAGTTGTGGCCAACAGCAAGGGCGTCGTGGTTGGAAACTCCTCCACGCCAATTGAGATCGGAAGGATAGACGACGCACTTTCCTGATTTACCGGGACAACTTCATTTCCTGAAGACTTCAGAGATCCTGAGCAGAGGATGCAACTTTACACCTGCATGCTCCAACGCATCACTCCCCCCGTCTTCCCTGTCAAGAACGCAGTAGACATCAGTTACAATTGCACCTTTCTCCCTCAGGAGGCTGACGGCCTTCAGGACAGATCCGCCGGTGGTCACTACGTCTTCCAGTATGGCCACATTTTTCCCTGATATGTTCTCGCCGATGATCAGGGAAGTGTTCCCGTGAGACCTCTCCTTTCGTATTATGGTGTAAGGGAGGCCGAGCTTCAGTGCGACACCCACAACCAGAGGAACCGCTCCGAGTTCCACACCGGCAACGGCGTCGCACTTGACCTCCTCTGAGAACCTGTCGACAATAATCCTCAGGTTGGACACGTCAGTGCAGAATTCCTTCAGGTCTGCAGATGAGTCAGAAGTCTTTCCGGACGACAGTACAAAATTTCCCTTCTTTATGGCTCCTCTTTCCAGAAGCAAGTCTCCAAGCATTAAAAAACTCCATTTGAGTATAGTATTTAATTGCACCGTTGTCTGACAAATATCATGGTCTAATTCCAAAAATTTTCCAGGATACCTTCAAAAGATAGGAAATATATTTATACTTCATAAGGAATAATGTCCGACATGTTAACTGTTGATAATATCTTGCTCCAACAGAGGGAAGAGAACTTCAACTACTTACAGGCAGAGTCGCAGGAAGCCGCATATAATTGTCCACAGGATGATCACATAGCCAGGGCTGCCATGATAAAGAGAGTCAGGATCAGGATAGCTGGATGTGGAGGTGCAGGCTCCAACACGGTTGACAGGCTCGCCAGAATGGGACTTATGGACGGAGACCTTCTCGCCATAAACACTGATGCGCAGCATCTCAGCAGCATTAAGTCAAAGGCAAAACTCCTGATAGGAAAGAGGAGAACAAAGGGCGAGGGGGCAGGCGGATTTCCAAAGATTGGAGAAGAAGCAGCACTCGAGGAGGTCAACAAGATCAGGGAACTGATGAGAGGTTCTGATATCGCCTTCGTGACATGCGGCCTGGGCGGTGGAACTGGAACGGGCTCTGCACCGGTCGTAGCGAGGGCTGCGAAGGAGAGCGGCGCCATTGTTTTCACGATAGTTACCCTACCATTCAAGTCGGAAGGAAGCGACAGGATGAACAACGCGATCCTTGGGCTCGAAAAGCTAATCAGGTATTCCGACACAATTCTTGCGATTCCCAACGACAGGATTGTATCAGAATCGCCAAGCAAGAACATGAACGATGCATTCGACTACGCAGACTCGGTTCTTGCAGAAACGATCCGTGGACTGACGGAACTGATCACGAAGACAGGCCTTGTTAACATTGACTATGCAGACGTTTCCAACGTGTTGAGGATGGGCAGGACTGCCGTAGTGGGAATAGGGGAGTCAGACGGGGAACAGGACAGGGTTTTCTCAGCCGTGAGGAGCGCCATAAACTTTCCGCTCATAGATGCAGACATCAGCACCGCGAGGGGATGCCTGGTAAGCGTCATCGGTGGCCCCAAGATCAAGGTAAGGGAGTTCGAGAACGCGCTTTCTGAGATCCAGTCAAGAATTCACCCTGACGCAATGATAAAGTGGGGATGCCGCGTGGAACCGGAAATGGGGGACAAGATCAGGGTAATGACACTGCTTGTGGGAGTTAACTCTCCGTTCTCTGTCAACACGCCGGATGACATCAGGAAGATCGAAAGGATTGTCGGGGAACTCGAGGAAGCGACAGAGATCGATATGATCAGGTGAGGCCGAAGCCCTCACTCTCTGGTTTGCCAGAGTTCGTAAGGGTAGGGACGCAACTTTTAGCTCGCAGCAAGTTTCATGTCAGGAATGGTTGACTATCTCAGAAGCATGCGCTCTTGAAGAAACCGTACAGTTGTTAAAAGGGCTCTCGCAATTCCCAGGAGATTTCCATTGAATAACCTGCTATGATCTCGGCAAAGAAGGCTATGATTGTACGTAAGTGGATTCTGGGACATAAGTGTCTCCCCTATCCGTTCACAAGCATCAGGTTGTGAAGCAGCCCCTTGCAGAACCCCGAGGTCTCAATACGGTCTTTCCTCCTCTGGAATATCATGTGTCCTGTCGATCT
>JAJYUI010000028.1 GCA_021792595.1 Thermoplasmata archaeon
ACCCTCCAGTACTATTCTGAGTTTCTCCTCTGGTCTGAATATTCTTCTTCCAGTCATTTATCAGGCATTCAATCATGTGTGATCTAATAAATTTTGGAAAATGTCCAGAGATGTGTGAAACATTTCATATATACTTCAGCTTGCTTTATGAAGGACAGCACATATGAAGGAAATGAAACTGGAAGTGATCATCTCCCTATCTCTGCCTCAGTACAGCGTGATCAGCGGAGCATTGGCTCCCGACCTTGAGAATGAATCTGCCAGGAGTTCAGTGGGCTGCGAGGAGAAAGACAACAGATTCTATATTTATATACGCGCCGCGGATAATGTTGCACTGCGTGCTGCCCTAGGAACGGTTACAAGGCAGTTGATAACGGCACGCAATGTGGTTAAGGGAGTGAAATAATTGGAACAGAATCCGTCAGCATACATTCAGAACCAACTCAGGCAGGCCCAGCAAATAGAGCTTCAACTGGAACAGACAGCATCGCAGAGATACCAGCTTGACCTGAGGATCAAGGAACTAGACAAGACCCTCAGGGAACTCGAGGGCGTGAAGGAAGATTCACCAGTCTTCAAGGCCGTAGGCATGATAGTTTACAGGGTCGAGGACAGGAAGAAACTTAAGGATGAACTGGAAGAGCAGAAGGAACTGAGCGAGATCCGCATCAAGACCCTGGATAAGCAGCAGAAAGTCCTAGAAGACAAGTACAAGGAAATAGAACAGGTCATCAGGCAGAGCTATGATGACATGAAGAAGGGAAAGGGGGGACAGAATTAACCAGGACCCAGGACTCCATGCCGTCAGTCAGGATTCCGGTGGACAGGGTCTGCATCCTTGACCTGAGGATCCCGATAACCCTTTCTGAAGGGGAATTCTTTGCAACCAGTATTTCATTGGACGTGCTGACTCATGTCGACCGTGATCACAGGGGAGCAAGCCTGTCTGGTATTGCAAGGAACACCCTGGAAATGGGATTTAGAGACGCATCACTGGATTCATTATTCTCCACTTCGGGAACAGTACTTGCAGGACTGGCAGAAAAAGGAATCATTGTTTCGCGGGTAAGGGCAAGAACCGATATCCGTGAAAAATCCACCGGCAGGAGTGTCAGGGTGCTTTCGGAAGCTTGGGAGAATGGCCTTTCATATGGCATTGAGATCACGGGGATCAACGCCTGTCCATGTGCCCAGGAGTCGATTGGCTTGAAGACTGGAATTGTGCCTGGCGATAGTGAAGCAGCAAGGCTCATCACCCATAACCAGAGGATCGTCTCGCGGGTGATACTGAAGTCAGGATCATTGCCAACTTTTTCACGCCTCCTCCATGATATATCAGGCGTAACCCATGGACCGCTATCGAGTACTATCAACTCTGACGAGGAAGCGGACCTCCTGATCTCGATTCATGGAAGACCAATGTTTGTGGAGGACATTGTCCGTGAAATAGCTCTGGCCGTCTCTGGAAACGATGAACTGGATGACTCTTCAGAGATTGAGGTGACCTGCAGAAGCCTTGAGAGCATACACCCTCACGACCTGGAAGCAGGTATTGTTACCAGTCTGGGAAAGATACGGCAATCCGTCAGATTGAATTGATTGCCTTGATCATCTTGACCACAGAGTCAACCGCATCCCTGGCCTTCTCTATCCTTGCCATGGCCTGAAGGCGTGTCTGTCCTGGGCCGCTTATTCCCAGTGCAACCGGCTTACCGTGTTCCACCATTATGTCCTCTATCTTCCTTGCCGCGTTCTGCATCACGATCTGATCGTGATCCGTCTCGCCCTCTATCACGGCACCCAGTGCAACAATCCCGTCCAGATCCTTTATGTCTACAAGTTTCCTCACGCCCAGGGGTATGTCAAAAGTCCCGGGAACCATCAAGGTCTTGGCGACCTCAACGCCCAGAAACTTGGCCTCCTCCTGTGCCCTTGAAAGCATCATTGTAGTTATGTCCCAATTATACTCCGATACCACGATTCCAATCTTCATTCTGTTCACCTAATGTCTTATACCTGAGGTATCCCCCTGGAGGGAACCTGCATCCTCGTAGCCCTGCCTGAGTCCTTTTCCAGCGTTCGCTGTGAGGATCTCCCTGTTGAACAGCAGGTTGTAGGCATTGACCGCATGCTCTCTTGCCCTTCTGTCCATAAGCCAGGCAAGCTCTCTCTCGTCTTTCGCCTCGTCTTCGTGCACGAAGACCTCTATGACGTGCCTGCCTGTCTTCAACTGTACTGCCATGAGGCCGTTGGAAGCAACCTCTGCGGATATCTTGTCCACTGGCTTCTTCCCCGGCATCCCAAGCGCCATGACTATGTCGCAATTCCTCTCATTGAACAACTTGAGGCAGGCAACAGGAAGATCCTTGATCCCGGGGACAGTGTATCGTTCCATCCTGAATCCCGTGCCCGTGGATTTCAGTTCATCCATCGCGGAACTCCCCATGTCATATCTCGCAAAAGTTGTGTCTGCTATCCCTATTGTCTTCAAAACCTGCCCTCTATATGTTCAAGAAGCTTTTCCTTTATCGTGGATGAACTCTTGGTATACCCGGGCAATCTTGGCATCCTGGCCACCTTCAGGTTCACGCCAATCTCCCTAGATCTGCTCTCAATCTCCTCAGGATCAAACCTCTGGTCAAACCCAAGTGCAATGATATCCGGCTTCAATTCCTTCACGGTCTGGTATATGTCACCCTCATGCCCCAGGACGGCCCTGTCAACAACCCTGAGCTCCGATATAATCTGCAGCCTTGTATCCTCGTTGAATATGAGGCTCTTCCCGTTCCTTAAAGCAGTACTGTCCCTAGCTACAACCACTACCAGCTCATCCCCCAACTTTCTTGCCTCATGGAAGAAGAACAGGTGACCTGGATGGAGCAGATCGAACACACCTGACGCCATTACCCTGACCATTAGCCCACTGCTCGATTATCTCCTTTCCCTCTATAAAAGTTAGCGACTGGCTTTCTGCGTATTCCTGTGCCTCTATTCTTGTCATCGAAGAATGCGTGTCGGAAAGCATCTCCACAACGGTTGTGCTTGGAATGAGCCCAGCTTCTTCTGCAAGGAAAGTGGTAAGCTCAGTGTGCCCCTTCCTTACGGCGAAGTAGCCGTCCCTTGCGATGATAAGATTAACGTGACCGGGAGTCCTGAAGGTCCTCTGGAATTCCTTCCTTTTCTGCGGGGTGGGCATCACATTTGAAATGAATTTCGCAAACTCTATCACAGTAAGGCTCCTGTCGTTGTCTGAGATACCTGTGAACGTATCCCTGTGGTTAATGGTGAAGGAAAAAGGGCTGCTCTTGTCATACCTGAGATCCGTCTGGTCAAAGAGTTCCCTCTGTTCTGGAATGGCTCTCGCAAGAAATTCCTGCATGAGGGGGAGGCCTATCTCCCTTGCATCCGATTCCCTGACAGTCGTGCAAATATAACCTCCAGCATCTTTTCTCATCCTCCTGATCACGTCAGGGGTGGCATACTGGGATGCAATGACAAGATCGGTTTCTCCCTCCCTCTTTTCAGAGTCATACACAAGAATGGGTAACCCCTTGCTTAAGTCATCTAGAGCCTTTTGGTACACCACTAGGAATTGTGAAACCGGTTATTAACATGTTGGTGTATACGCAATAATGCGTAATTAATCATGCAATCCTCAATGGAAGAATGTATATCTTTCAAGAACATGAATTGTCCTGTGTATCTCAAGAGATTCTCCCCGGAAGATATAATTGAAGTTGAGGAGCTGGAGAAACGCACCTTCGAGGTCGGCCCTTACAACAGGGAGGAACTGGAAGAGCTCCTCACGATGCCTGACACGTTCAATTTTCTGCTGTACGACGAAAAGTCTCACGAACTGCTTGGATATATTGCAGCCTCCAAGATCGATGAAGTTACGGCAAACATAGAGAGCATAGCCGTGGATCCGCGGTACCAGGGAAAGGGGGCGGGAACCGCTCTTCTCAATGCAATCGAGCAGGAAATGAAGGCCAGGAAGTACATATTCTCCATACTTGAAGTCAGGGAAATGAACATGGGTGCCCTGGAATTCTACAAGTCAAAGGGATATGAGGAAGGTGAACTTCTGAAGAATTTCTATACGCTTTCCTACAAGGGATCCAACCATGGAATAAGGCTGATAAAGAAGCTCACCTGATGTTCGCAGGTTCAAGCGATGCAGGCAGGCTTCCTGCGTGATCCTGGTCAACAGAGAGCACTATTATCCTTCCCTCCAGTGTTTCCTCCAGTGACTTCACCAGGGGAGAGACCTCATCCATGGGGAATTCCCTGCCATTCTTCATGACGCTTATGTTGCTCTTGACCCGTTCTGATCCCCTGAAGTTCTCAGGGGGTATCACATCCAGCACGTACCTGTGCCTTTCGAAGCCCGAGTCGGCAAGAGCGTCGCGGATTGATGCAGCAAGCTCCTGAGAATATGGGTACCTGTGCATGACCTTGAAGAGCTTCCTGTAAAGCACATTTTCCATGATGTCCTTTGTTGCCCTGTCTTCAAGAAGGATTCCAACAAGCTGGTCGTCCCTCATGGTGAAAGGTTGTTCCACTTTTTCTTCAAGAAGTTCCAGAGCGTTAGATACCATCCCCTGGGCAATGCGGCATGTCTTGTGCCAGTAGACTGACCTGTACATCTGTATCCTTGAGACCGTCAGAAGTTCCATGGAAGGAATTCCTTTCTCCTCGATCACGATCCTTCCGTCATAGAGCTGCACAGTATTGATCACTCTCCTGTAATCAACGGATCCTATTGGTATCCCGCAGTAATATGAGTCACGTCTTAGATAATCCATCTCGTCTGAATCCACCGGCCCGCTTATGATCCCGGATATGCCATCAGATCTCTTTCCCTTCCTCAGGATGTCTACCACGAGGGCTGTGTCAACACCAATATTCTCAAGAATTCCCGGTATACTGGAATCACTGAAAGGTTTCTCCCCCCTGATCATCCTGACACCAGCCTCCTCGTGTGTCAGTCCGGTGACCCCGGTGAAATACTCCTCGAAACTGTGGCTGAACGGGAGATGCCCGAGGTCATGCAGTAAAGCGGCGATTTCAATTTCACCCTTTTCCTTGATGCCGAACCTGTCTGCAAAGAACCCCGCTATGAACATGCTTCCAAGAGAATGCTCAAACCTTGTGTGGTTAGCTCCGAGAAAAACAAGATTGGTGAGTCCCAGTTGCCTGATGTACCTGAGCCTCTGGAACTCCCTGCTGTCCAGTATCTGACCAACTGAGGAGTCTATCCTGATCGGTCCATTCAGCGGGTCCTGAATTATCTTAAAGCTCAGGCTATCACCAGTTTAAAGCCAGGCGCGCCCGGATCGGGCCGGATGTCCTGAATGGTACCCCCTGATTCCTCTCCACCCCGCACCCTTCAAGCATCATGAGTACGGCTTACCGATGCCCCCTTCCGGTTCTGACGGATTAGGTCGTCAAACCAGCAGACGCTCCTCCTGTGAGGTGCGCCTGATGAACCTCCGATCCAGAAGGACAGGGTATCCTCGATTCCTCAGGGCCAGACAGAAGTCCGGTTGACCTCTTCGTGCTGTCGCCTCCGCATGTAGACTTCGGATTACAGGGAATGCCTGGTTCCCCGGCCAAGCCTGGCGTTGGGATATATGTAAACAATCTAAAAAAGGTTCCCGGTTGTTCCGTGGCAGACGAAGGTTTAAGAGGTAAGTAATCTTACCCTGTGATAAGTTTACTTACGGTGATATATTGAGTATGAATAAAATGAGATCAGGTGCAATTGTGCTAATTGTAGCAATTCTGGTGGTTTCCGGCGTAGGATTTTATTATGTGCAGTCTTCGGGTCATGGGCAGGAATCCAGCACTGGCCCCATAAAGGTTACAGACTCTCTCAATCGGACATTTTACTTCCAGTCCCCGGTAACCAGGATCGTGAGCATTGATCCTGCAGCCACCGCAACGCTTTATGCGCTCGGAGCATACAAGGACCTGGTGGGAGGAAATGAGTTCGATTCGTATCCGCCCTCTGAGTCTATTCCAAACGTCGGCGATTCATATTCCATCAATTACCAGATGCTCGTGAACCTGACCCCGCAGGTTGTCCTTGTCTATGGAAGCACTTTTTCATCCGTGGACCAGAAGATAAACAATACGCTCAACATTCCGGTGATTGTGGATAACCCGAATAGCATCTCGCAGATTATGTCGTTCACTTCCATGCTTGGGAATCTAACAGGAACTGAGCATAACGCCACGCTGATCAACAACTGGGTCAGGCAGTCTGTCACGATTCTCCGGGATTCCGTGCCATCGGTCAACCAGTCGAGTGAGGAATCCGTATTCTATTACCTGAGCAATTACGGAGGCATATGGACCATGGGACAGAACACATTCATCAACCAGATGTTCCAGATTGCAAAGCTCAGGAACATAGTCTCCTTCTCTGGATCCGGAACGATAAATGCAGAAGTTATCGTGAACCAGAGCCCGGACATACTGCTCCTTGACCAGTACGTGCCGGTAAGTGCAGCAAACGTCGCTCCTTTCAATGAAACAGCAGCATACTACTCCTCTCCGCAGAGGATATATACAATCTTCAATGACAGTTTCTTCGATGAACCTGACTTCAGGATTGTCTACTCCATATACTGGCTCATCAGCACGATGTATCCGTCATCCATGCCGTCTTTGCCGCAGTTTCCAATCAAGCTCGCGTATCCGCCCACCACTGGGTTCAGCTACTGATGGAACATTTGAAATGTGCATGCGCACTAATCCTTCTGTCATGGACAGACCGATGTGGCGGAAGGCTTGAGTAAATGCAGGATCCGGGAGAAGACAGCAACACGGGCAGCCCGCTGGTTGGCAGATTCCGCCTGCCACTGGCCCATGATACTGTACGGGAGATAATCCGGAAGGTTTCACCCATTGCAGTCACTGCCACCCTGATACTTCTTGCATTATTCTCCCTGTTTGTGGGGCCAGTCAGGATTTCCTGGTCATCAGCATGGTATATTTTCATTGCACAGTTCAACCAGATCCTCAACTCTGCACTCACCGGTATCCATCATGTAATCTCGCAGGTGCCCGCCGGAGTTTCCCTCTTTTCCAACACCGGTTCCAGATATTACACAATGCCCGAATATGACATTATTGTGCAGATCCAGGAGCCGATCGTGCTTGCTGCAGTGATAGTCGGTGCAGCCCTTGCTGTTGGTGGTTCCACTGTTCAGGGAATATTCAGGAACCCGATCACTGAGCCTTACATAATTGGCATTTCCAGCGGGGCGGCCCTTGGGGCTACCCTTACTATTGCCGTTCCGCAGTTTTCCAGTGACTTTGGCGCGTTTTCCCTGCAGGTGAATGCATTCTTCTTCTCCCTTCTCGTGGTTTACATCACATACTTCACTTCCTACAGGCGCGGATCTGTACCTGTAACGTACCTTCTACTTACAGGCGTGGCAATATCCATATTTGTCTCATCCATAGTCGCATTCATCATCTATACCAATACCAGGCTGCAGAGCGAGGTCTTCTTCTGGCTCATGGGTTCCCTGCAGCAGGCTGGCTGGGCGGATATATACCTTGTTGGCGGGATAGTTGGCGTATGCGTGATACTGACATACATGTTCTCCGGGGAACTTGACGCACTGCAGATGGGCGAGGACTATGCTTCCTCTCTGGGAGTTCGCGTGGAGTTCACCAAGATGGCGCTTCTCACCCTTGTGGCCCTGTCAGTCTCAGCGTGCGTTTCCATAGCCGGGCTCATTGGTTTTGTCGGGCTCATCATACCACACATATCCAGGATGCTTTTTGGAGGGACCAGCAGAAAATCGATCCCATGGTCAGTTGCCCTTGGTGCAATCTTTCTGCTCCTGGCAAACGACATTGCAGTGGGGTTGTATGCCGAGAGAGTTGTCCCGGTAGGGATAATAACAGGCATGATCGGTGTACCCTTCTTTCTATTCATCATGTACAGGCTCTCAGGGGGTGCATATCACGCTTGAATTGAGGGACATGTCGTGCAGGCTTGGGGAATTTCACCTGAACGGAATAACCATGGAAGCGCGGGAGGGAAGAATACTCGCTGTGGCAGGCACCAATGGTGCTGGGAAATCCACGCTCATGAAAGCCATCTGCGGCAATGTGAGGACCCTGGAAGGCGAGATCAGGATAAATGGAACTGATCTTCGCTCCATGAGGCAAAGGGACAAGGCAACACTCATCAGTTATTTACCTCAGGAAATCCCCAGACCGTTCAATTTCACCGTAACAGACATTATGAAGACCTCCAGGATTTACATGGACCAGGATATGGGTGTGCTGAAGAAGAGCCTTGAAACCTGTGGTGCAGCGCACCTGGTTAACAGGAACTTTGAGAGCCTGAGTGGAGGAGAAAAGAGAATAGTGATGCTGGCCACGATGATCTACAGGGGGAGCAGGGTCATTCTTCTTGATGAGCCTACAACATTCCTTGACATAGACAAGCAGATCAGGATAACAGGAATTCTGCGCGAACTGAGGAAGAAAGGATATACCATACTGGTTGCAATCCACGATCTCAGGTTCATCACGAGAGAGGCTGACGACTTACTCCTGATGAGGGACGGAGAAACGGTCTCTTTTGGGGATAGGAGAAATACGGCCACGAGGGAGAATCTTGAGACAACCTTCGGGATCAGGCTACTGGACCCAGCAACGCATGGCGGGGATTTTATCCCCGAATATTATGGAGAAGACTATCTGGAAAGCCACAATCCAGGAGATGCTTCCGGGGAGTGATTATACGGGACTCGTATTGTTTGTCAGGCATGGAGAAAGCGAATCAAACGTGAAGAACGTACTGACAGACGATCTTTCCGGTTATCCCCTGACCGACATTGGCATAAGGCAGGCTGAGAATATTGGCAAAGAGATTGCTACTGTTAGCCCTTCCGCAATTTACACTAGCCCGGTGCAGAGGGCGGTTGAGACCGCCTCCATCATATCTGACTTCTGCGGGCTGATACCAGTCCATGACCCGAGATTGAGGGAACTTGGAATGGGAAGCCTGAATAACCAGTCGACCCTGAAGTTCTCGCACAGTTCGCCGGGAAGCAGCGGGGTTGAGAGATGGGTTTCCATTGCCTCAAGGATGAAAGAATTCCTTGAGACAAGTGAAGGGATCGTTATCGCGGTCAGCCATGCTTATCCGATCAAGGTGATAATCTCTGAGTTGCTTGGAGTTTTTGAGGAGGCGTCGAGGGGCATTGAGATCGGACACTGCTCAGTCTCGTGCATTTCCACCGATCCTGATCAGGTGATTTCAATCGGATCCAGGACAGTTCCATCCCCTGATCATTTCAGTTCCTATGGTGGAACTGCCCACAAATAAGGAGACAAAGTCTACATTTGAGTGGCCGTGTTTGAAATCCAGTAAGTTGGCAGATCATAATCGGTGCCGCCAACATTAGTTATTGTGGAGAACTGGTGGAAATAGAGGTCAACTGGACTGCCGCCCAATACGGATGAGGCGTTACCGCTGTTCATATAAGACCCCGTAAACACAAATACGCCTGACTGTGAAGTCACAACGCCGCCAAGGAAAAAGGATACTGCCGCTGACACGAGGGCCGCAACGCCGAGTATTGCGGCGGCTGCCTCAGCCCACCCGGCACCGGGGAACCAGGCTACAGTGGCTATGGCGAGAAATGCAGCGGTGTAAGCAATCCCAAGTGCGATGATTCCGTTGAGTGTGCCGTATAGATTCTTGTAGGAGGACCCGAGCGAACTGATTATGGTCCCCCATTGTATAACGCCCCCGGGAGCAAGGCTTCCTTCCCTGACATTATTGGTATTGCTGTAAAGACCAAGCGTGTTTATGGCAGATGAGTTGTCGTACACATCAACCAGGGTATTGTTCTGTACTGTGGCATTATTCTTGATGTATCCGTCGTACTGGTAACCCATGTCGAAGTGTCCATCGTGCTTGTTCAGGCTGTTTATGAATATGGTGTCAAAGTAACTGTTCAGGAACGTCTTCTGGCCATTGTCACAATTGATCCGTATTTCCTGGTATCTCTGAAGCGTCAGGTTCCCGATGACATATATGTACCCGAAGGACTGGTGTTTGTTCAAGCTCGGTGGAAGAAGGACCAGCTGCATGTTCCCCGTTGTGTCCTTCGTGTTCCATGAACCGGTTGTCCCAAGCGTGTATGAAACAGTACTGCTGCTGTAATAACCTTCGTCTGCGGAAAAGTGTATGGAACTCTGTGTTGAACCAAGACTGACATCAATAGACTCGCGTTGAGTGGAGCTTGTATCATTAGCAAATGCAAGGGGGATTTCCGAGTTGGAGGTGCTATTGGCCAATTTCAGGACCCATCCGTAGTCATATCCTGTGCACCTTGGCAGATGATCCGGGGTGTATCCGTATGCCTGGGAATATGAGCTTGAACTCATGGTTGACTTGTTGACCGGGATTAACTGGTGCGGGGAACCCATTATGTCTGGATGATCGTTAAATGAAAGGTTGTGGGCAAAATCAATTGAGAACGGGTTGAATGGAAGGAATCCATTGTAAAGTATCAGCTCGTTATATGAAGCGTTGTACGTGAAGATGTAGCTTATTGCAATGGACATGGACGGCATGTCTCCAACTTGATGTGAGAAATTTAGGAAATGCATCCAAGCATGAACTATTCCCATGAAGGAAAAGGAAACGTTCATGTGGGAATATCCCCTGCTTCCGATATCCTGGTTTATCACAAGTGAATAATTGTCCTGTGACAATCGAGGGCCTGTGCTATATGGATTCCAGTAATGTGGAGCCGCCCACGCCTGGACATAAGCCTCAAGAAGGGTCTGGTTCCCGTTGATTACAGTGGTATTGTTGTGCGTGACTGCAGACGCAGGAGTCGCGTTGAATTCCCCGGGATAACCGGATGGCCCTGCAATGGTGTTCTGCTGAGCCCGGTGAGGGAAATACATCATGCCTGCAAACCCGCTTATGACAAAAACAGTCACAACAATTGCGACCAGCGACTTCTTGCTGAGCAACATTATACAGATTAGCGGCAATATATATATTTGTTCGTGCCCGCTGAACTGAAGAGCATTTGCACGAACCAATGGTTCTTGGTCCATCCTCTATAGACGTGTTTGGATCACATCGCTCCTCACTCCCATTCTTTCATGATCCACTGGAAAACCTAATGTATGGAACCGTTGTATCTTCAACATGCGTTTTCTTCCAAGAAAGAAAAGGGCATTGCTTTCCGCAGTTGGCCTCGTGGTAACCGTTGTAATCATGGTAATTCCTCTGGGCCCCCTGCCTCCTCTGTCCAACCTGCTGAGCCCTTCGTCAGGCGTGTGGCACGCTCACGTTCCCCAGTATGCAACCGGTGTCCAGTACCTCAACCTCACGCAGAATGGATCAACGGGAAGTGTCGTCATATATACCGAGACCGATGGTTTCATTGGCATTGCGTCCGACAGGAACTGGTCCCTCTACTACGAACAGGGTTTTCAGGAAGCCAAGTACAGGCTGGCACAACTTGAGTTCCTCAAGCTTGCTTCGCTCGGCGACCTTTCCTCGCTTGTGGGGAAATCTGCCTTGTCAACGGACAACTTTGTGAGACAGATACAGGATCTTCAGGTTGCGTGGCAGGAGTACCGTGGGCTGCCACGCAACAGCTACACGTACAGGGCCCTGAGTGAATTCGTCATGGGAATAAACAGCTATATTTCGTCACTGAACTCCGCCAACTACCCGCTCCTCTTCAAGCTGCTCGATTACACCCCAACACCCTGGAACGTGACAGACGTGTTCGCGGTACAGCAGCTATTCCTCTGGGAGAACAGTGCGGGGGGAATGGACCCGATATACTTCAATTACGCACTTCAGAAGATGAATGCAACGGTCGTGAGAGCCCTGTATCCCGCATATCCCGCCGGGATTCAGCACCCAATCGTTCCTTACTCGCTGAATCCTTCCGTTTACAGCGAGAAGGGAAACATGGGGAATCTCTCGCTTTACACCCCGTCCTACAACTACACCAGCAATGTTACTGTATCCTCTTCCGCCATCATAGGCAACTACAGCAAGATGTCTGGAGAGTCAATTCCTGCCCTCGGCGGGCCTCTTGTAGGCGCGCTTAACATCAATTACTTCCCGTTCAGGGATTTCGGGAGCAACAACTGGGCAGTCAATGGTGTCAGAACATGCAACAGCAGTGCACTTATCGCCAATGACCCGCACCTCACCACTTCAGTGCCTTCAATTTGGATGGGATTCCAGCTGGTTTCCCCCGGACAGAACGTGGTTGGCGTGACATTCCCCGGATTCCCGGGGGTTATCCTTGGCCATAACCAGGATGTCGGGTGGGGAGCAACCAACGGACAGGTTCAGCAGACTTATTTCTACGCGGAGAAGACGTCAGCATCCAGGCCGTACCAGTACTACATGAACGGCACATGGCATCATTTCCAGGTCACTAACGAGAGCGTGCCCGTTTCTGGCGGAAATCCTGAGAGCCTGACTGTCGAACGGGCAGCAAACGGGGTTGTGCTCTATACCTCCCCTGCTAGCATTGCAATGGACTGGACCGGGCTCTATCCCACAGATGAAATACAGTTCTTCCTCATGATTGACCGCGTCCATACCGTAAACCAGTTCAGGCAGAATCTCACTCAGCACTTCAAGGTGGCAATCCAGAACTGGGCAGTGGCTGACTCATCTGGAAACATAGGGATCTTCCCGTTCGGTAACTATCCTGTGATAGAGAAGGGCAACCCGAGGGGAATTCTCCCAGGAACGGGTCAATACAACTGGGTTGGTTTCATCCCCCAGAAATATCTACCATACCTCTACAACCCGTCAAACGGGTTTGTATTCTCGAGCAACCAGATCACCGTGTCCAGCAATTATCCCTACTATGTTGGGTGGGATTATGAATCTGGATTCAGGGCAGATGAATCATACACCGTGCTAAACAGTTCAAGTCACTTCGATCTCACCAGGATGCAGCAGTTGCAGCTCAACGTGCATGACTTCAGCACCGGAGTGTTTGTTCCTCCACTGCTGAAATCACTGCGTAATGCTGGCCTTGCTGGGTCAAGCCTCTACGCAAACCTTGCAACCTGGAACGGCAATTTCACCCTCAACTCGACAGTAGCTTCCTTTTATTATTCCTGGCTTTACCAGTACCTGCAGGATGTTTTCAACCCATACATGCAGAAGTATGGCATCAACCAGTCAGAGGGACTTCATTCACACGCTTTCTATGTTGAACTTGAATCAACATATCATGGGCCGCTGGTCGAGGACCTGATGAACTGGACAATGAACCACCCGGACACCGCATGGTTCAACAACCCAGTAACCGGTGCCGCGAGGAATGCGTCCACCCTGATGGTGCAGTCCTTCAGGGAAACGTGGGACTACATGAACAGGACCTATGGAAAACTCTCTTCCGCATGGGACTGGGGAAATGTACACAAGAGGGAGCTTTCAAGCTTCTTCAGCGTGAATGCATTGAACACGACAGAGCTGCCATCTGCCGGAGATTCCAACACCCTTGACGCCTCCTACGGGAATGTTTCAAACTTCGGTCCTTCATGGAGAATGACTGTGAACATGAGTAACCCTCTGGCTGGCATGGGGATATATCCCGGGGGGATTTCAGAGAATCCCCTGAGCCAATACTATGACAACAACTTTGCACCCTGGAACAACGGTGTGTACTACCTGCTTATCCCGTACAACTTGAACACCCTTCCAGCACAGTTCCTGTACCTGTACAGGAGCGGGGTGACACCATGAGAACCGTGCTGCGCATAATCCAGCTCCTGCAGATCCCTGTGGCGCTGCTCCTGTCGGCGTTTGCAGACTGGATGCTTATAGCTGTCTCTGCAGTCGTGATAGGATATTTTGCAGGTGGAAACCGCAGGGAGTCCCTTCTGGTTGGGGCATACAGTACGATCGGAGTGATTCTCACGATAGTGATCAGCGATCAGTCGATCGGCTTCTCCCAGGCGGCTCTCTTCACCGAGATCGCCGGGATACCGGGCGGATACCTGCTTCCCCTCATCCTTACCGTGACCCTGTCGTTCCTTCTTGGACTGTTTGCCTATCTTCTGGGGTCCTCCTTCTATTTTGGGAAAAAGCGTGAAAGTGAAGTGGAAGAGGTGAAGGAACCGGTGAACTGACTCTTATCCTGGCTAATTCCTGCCTTGGGGGTTGAATGTGTCTCCGTTGAGCGGGGTGAGGGATTCCACGTTGATCTCCCAGTCAGGAAACCTCTTCTTTACCGAATTGACTGTACTGATCATGTCATAATTCAGGGAACTGGGGAAGACCAGTTCTATGTCGAATCTTCCTCCCGAGAGGCTCTGGAAAGACCTTGAGTGGTATAATCCCCTGGTCTCACCCGCATTCCACATATAGAGCATCATGTCATTCTCGGTCACGCACCTGTAGATGTGCTCCCCTGCATCAATAACGTCGAAACTGCCTGTATTCGAAGGATTGCCGTCCAGATAGTATATGCAGTCCAGGGTACCATCAGTATTCCTGTACCTCACTTCGCGTCTCCAGTCGTTTCCCATGGGATTTGACTGCTGGCTGAGCTCTGATACCGGAGGAATCGTATTTAGAGAAAGTATCTGCATCTCGAATCCTCTCAGGCCGGTATGATAAGGGTGCTTGACTCCAATGGTGCGGCCGAAATAGTTTATCTTTATGTAATCCAGGGTCTCGGCACTATCCATCAACAGGTTGGATACTTCCTTCTTGTCTGAACTGTGGAACCTGAATGAGAGATTTGTGACTCCATCGGCGATATGGTGCGTTCCAAGTACGACTGATTTTATCTTCACGAGTTGCTGTACAAAATCGCGAAAACCCCTTGAGAACTCCTCTGTGGAGAGCGAATACATGCCGTCTGACCTCTTCGCCCCCATGTTGTTGAGAAGCGCCTGGAACCTTGCGTTCTCAGGGTTCCGTGGATAATACGAAGTGACTGATACCCCATTGTACGAGATACTCATAAGGCAGGGAACTTCTATTGCCATCTCCCGGGATAGCTCTTCCTGTCTCCTGTCCATATAAAGTGAAAGCAAAACCTGCATGTCCAGCTTCTCCTTAATAGGTTCCCAGATCATCTGTAAGATCACTCTTCAGTAAACACGCGGCAGGGGATAAAAGATTTCGGATACAGACACAATTTCTTGCATCGCAATCCCGAATAGACAAGATCATCCCGTGGCCACGGTAATTCCGTTTGAGTTCTCCATATTCACAGTGTCTATGTCATCTTCGGCGGGTTCTCCATAGATATTGCGCCTCTACTTGCGTAAGAACTTCCCATGGAGGTCCCCGGTCCTGACGGGCTGTTCAAAATCGATTTTGACCCTGGGAATACGGTTTTCAGAACATATGTGTAAACATCATTACCGTCCGTGAATATCTCGATCCCTTCCTCACGGAATGGCCTTCTCCTGAAGTCGTATATCATATGACGGCAGGTTTCCTGTCTCCATTTCCCGGCCTGGAATGCAGCAATGTCTATGACGAAGGCTAACCTGTGAAGTGCCATTGCTTCGCAGGAGGACCAGTTTAGAAATACCCCTGACAAAGTTTAAAATTCATGTAACCCCTGATAGGCCGGAAACGGAGGAACTTTGCATGGAAGTACCTAAACTTATGTCGGCAGAAGTACATGATGAAAGCTACGCAGGGGTTACCTATCACGTGGAGGGCCAGCTAGTACCTGTCCTGCACATAGAGTTGAGCAGCATGCCGGTCTTTTTTGAGCACCACATCCTGCTTTGGAAGGATCCCGTGGTGGGTATTGAAACAAAACCCCTGAAGGGGGCGTTCAAGAGAGCCCTTGCAGGGATGCCCATCTTCATGACGAGGACAAACGGAATTGGCAGGATCGCATTCAGCAGGGATGGGGCAGGACAGGTTTTTGCAAAGCACATGAAAGCAGGAGAGTCCCTTGACGTCAGGGAGCACCAGTTCCTTGCGGCGACAGATAATTTGGAGTACACATACAACAGGGTCCAGGGTGTTTCCAACATACTTTTCGGAAGCTCCGGCCTATTCATAGACACATTCACCTGCCAGCAGCAGGACGGTATCCTCTGGTTGCATGGTTATGGTAACGTGTTTGAATTGACCCTGAAACCCGGAGAACAGATTGACATTGAGGGCGGAGGGTGGATCTACAAGGATTCAACTGTCAGGATGGACACCATACGCCAGAGCCTGAAGACTGGGATACTTGCGGCCCAGGGGCAGATTTTCTGGAACAGGTTCACTGGCCCTGGAAGGATAGGCATTCAGTCGATGTATGTGCACATGCCAACCAACAAGTAACCAAAGGGCAATCCATATATCCGCCATCATGCGGTGGCGGATCTTCTCTTTAGGTGCAACTGGAGCGGTTTAACCCGCTTCAAAGTCCCGGGTCTCTTGCACCTGTCCTGCAATCAAGGAAACATGTGTGGATCTGATCATTGAGATGTAGAATTATCGAGCAATAGAAGCTCTCGTTTCGCATTATAATCGCATTCCCGTCACTCAAATACTTGTAAATATCCCCCGCCCAATCTCCATGGCTACCCAATGATTCGTTGGCAATGGGATTCACAGCTTTGACCTTGTTGCAAAATTTCTCCAACAACTGCAAACTTAGAACATAGGTCACTGTTCTATCGGAGATAGACTGTTGCTATCCTTGGGAGCGTTCTTGTTCACCCTCTTGGAAGCTCTGATGAACATTTCGGCTACTGATTGTGACAGATTGATTTCATTATTGAACGCTGACAACAGATTTTACGCAACTTTTGGGACGCTATGCGGTTTATTACGCATGCAGAGATGGTAATAATCAACAGGATGAAGCAATATCACACCATCACGCTGGTTCTGACTAAGTTGGGGGGCATGCCTTGCAATGTTCCCAGATGCAGGGAACTACTTTAAGGCACGCCTCAGTTCGTTTTTCTGGATCTTTCCGACAGAGTTCTTGGGAAGTATATCAACAAAAAAGATCTCCTTAGGGCACTTGTACCATGCAAGACTTGTTTTGCAGAAATCAATCACCTGTGCATCATCCAGATGTGTATCTTTCTTAACAATAAAGGCAACAACTTCCTCGCCATATTTCTCGTCTTTTTTTCCAACTACCGCCACCTCTGAGACCCCTGGCATTGTACTGATTAGGTTCTCAACCTCCTTTGGGTACACGTTTTCTCCCCCCCTTATAATCATGTCCTTCTTCCTGTCAACAATGTAGAAATAGCCATCCTTGTCCATGTATCCAAGATCGCCACTATGGAGCCAGCCATTTCTGAGGGTTTCCTCAGTTTCCTGTTTCCTGTTGAGGTACCCTTTCATGACGTTTGGCCCCCTGATCACAATTTCCCCAATCTGACCAAATGGCAGATCCTCATCGTTCTCTGAAAAAATTCTGACATCCTGTCCGGGCAGTGGTATACCGATAGATCCTATTTTTCTCGTCCCGAACATTGGGTTTATTGTTGAGGCAACTGTGCCTTCGGTCATCCCGTATCCCTCGATTATCTTTATCCCATATGCCTTCTCAAAGTCTTCAAACCATTTCACCGGCATAGGTGCAGCGCCGCAAATCCCAATCCTGATCGAAGAAAGGCTTGCTATGTGGCTCTCGTTTGCTGAGTCTGATAGCATCTTGTAAATTGTGGGTACACCGGAAAAAATGGTTGGTTTGTATTTCTTCACAGACTCAAAGAACTCCTCAGGATCAAATTTCCTGAGGATAACAAGGGATCCTCCCTTAAGGATGGAGGCAATGCTGAACATGAGATTGTTCACGTGAAAAAGGGGCAGAATAATTATGATCCTGTCGCTGTCTTCCAGACCAACGGCGTGCTGAAGCTGAATGGCCTCTCTGTGAACATTCTGCGCTGTGAGAACTGCGCCCTTTGCTTTTCCCGTGGTTCCCGAGGTATATATAATAAAAAGATCGTCAGGATTGTCTGGAGGAGCCGTAAAATTTGCTTTCCCATGAAAGATCCTTCTATAGAGGTCTCCTGATAAATCCCCCTTATCGAAGTCCAAAATTACCTTTTCAACTCTTACTCCTGTCCTTTCAATGGCATTTTCAATCCTTTCCCTGTAGGATAATTCCCCGAAGACTATTTTTGCTCCCGAATCCGCAATCTGGTAGGACATCTCCTGCTCCTTAAGATGAACGTTGATAGGCGTGACCGTGGCACCAGCCATCCACGATCCCATGATGATTATGATTAGCTCCGGCCGATTAAGAAGATCGATAGCAACGACATCCCCGCTGCCGATACCAAGTTCAGTAAGGTATCCTGCAACAGACCGGTACATTCTCACGATATCGCCTGATTTATAACTCCTGCCATAAAAGATGAAAGTCTCTCTGTCACTCTTGAGAAGGCTCTCCTCCATCATCCGAAGCAGCTGTATCGCTCTCAAGGGTATCACTCCATCATTTCATACCAGAAATCAGAAACAACTCCCTTCCTCTTTTCCTTAAACCTTGCGATGACTCTTGTTCCGGGATCAATCCTTTCTCTCCCTTTGAGGTCTATTCTCTGAAGCATACCGGTATCCGCATCTACAGGCTTGACATATCCAACTGCGTAGGGAACCTTGTCAAAGAACTCGGATGTTGCATACCAGGATGTTGTGCTGGACAGCACAATTCCCTCGTTACTCACTTTTTTCCATTCAGTTTCCCCATAACATTCAGAGCATCTCGATCGTGGTGGAAAATGCACGATGCCGCATTTACTGCACCTGGAACCATAAAGTTCCGCGTGATTCATGAGTTCAAAGAAGAACCTTGACTGCTTCCCGTAGCTGTATTTATAGAACATGACCATCTTATCGGGAATTTCAAAATATTTATCGTGTTCCAGAACAGACGAATTCTGGTTGAGTTTTTCAAAAATAATCCTGTCTATCACGCTTTCCAAAGGTTCTGACTTAAGTTCCTTTCTTGCAGTTTCCATGGCCTTTTCAGTGGACGTTTTCAATCTAATCAATTCCCAGCACTGACACAGAGCAGTACGACGATCCCGGCCCACCGATTGAATGCGCTAGTCCAACTCCTCTATTTATCTGCACCTGTCTCTTTCCCGCCTTGTTTCTCAACTGATTAACCACTTCACCTATCTGCATCACCCCAGTTGCTCCAACTGCATGCCCGGCTCCCAGAAGGCCGCCAGAAGGGGATATGGGGAGATCACCATCCATCATCGGAACCCCATCCTCTATGAATTTCCCTCCCTTGCCTCTTTCACAGAATCCCATAGCCTCGTAAGCCTGAATTTCTGTAAAACTGAATGCGTCATGCAGTTCAGCAACATCAACCGACTTTCTCGGATTCTGGATACCTGCCATCCTGTAAGCCAGTGCCGCGGATTCGTAGTGATTCCTCAGGTCAGCTATGTCTCCGTATTTTCCCATCCTGTCATTCACAGTTCTTGATCCGGTGAAGGACTTGTCGTTGGACGAACCTATACCCATGACCCAGACCGGATCCTTAACTCCAGCTTCTGCGGCTCTTTCCTCACTCATCAGGACAAGTGCATAAGCACCCTCTGTGTAAAGGGAACAGTCAAGCATCTTGAAAGGGTAGGAAATCATCCTGGACTGCATCACGTCATCAACAGTTACCTTCATTGGACTCTGAGCAAATGGATTCTTGATGGCATTTCCATGGTTCTTCACGCTCACCAGGGCAGCCTGTTCCTCGGTGGTGCCATACTTCTTCATGTGCGCAGATGCGAGAATGGCGTATGAGGAGGCAGCAGACGTCCCGAGTGGGAACTCCCAAGTCATATCTGCGCTGTAGGCGATGGACTTTATGACTTCTGGTGTTGCTTTTCCCTGAGCCCAGTCGTAACAGTCCTGGGCCTTTTCAACGCCTATCACCAGGGTGACACCGGAAAGACCGGAAGCGACCTCCGAATATCCTGACCTAAATGCATACCCTCCAGTAGCACCTCCAGTTGTGATCCTGATCCCCGGTTTCCCGTACATCCCAAGGTAATCATGGACGTACGTATCAGGCATTATCTGCCTCTCAAACAGGTCATTATAAATTCCGTAAACGACCGAATCTATGTTTTCCGGCGTAACTCCCGCATCGCTCATAGCCATCATGGCGGCTTCTAGAGCAAGTTCATAGTAGGTTTTATCCGGAGTCCTTGCTTCAAATTTTGTCTGTCCAGTTCCCACCACCGCAACTCTTCTCTTTTCACTTTTCAATTGGCTGTACGATTTCATAACTTATATCTCCGTTTAGATC
>JAJYUI010000029.1 GCA_021792595.1 Thermoplasmata archaeon
TCCATGTATGACGGAGATGAATAATACCTGTCCAGTCTTATCGAATCCATTTCAATTCCCGTGGAGGAGAGAAGATTCATGGCACGATCATAAGCTCCCCTTTCCGATTTCATGGATGACCCAAAGGCGATGCACATCCTCGTATCAAGATCCATTATGGCAAATGGGTATGCGAAAAGGCCTTTATTATGGAGATTCGAAGCCTTGTTTTTGCCCTCTTCCCCGTTAACGGGATTCTCCTTTGCATTATCCTTGAGCTTTTGTGCGTATGATTCGTAATTCTTCTTCACCGTAAGGGAATACCCAGTACCATCGCCGGTGGACCTTGATCCTGACACATCGTTCTTTTTCAGTATCAGGATATGGAGGTTGTGTATTGCCATGGCAACCTCCTCATCGGAATACAATCTTTCCACGGTCTTGTACGATACATCCATGCCCGACACCATTGAGAATATGTCAAGCATGTTTGCAAACATCCTGTTTGATTCACCGACAAGCTGCTTTATCAGCAGCAGCTTGACCCTCTGTTGCAGTGACAGGGAATGCGGATGCCCTGGTCCATGAATCAACTTTATGGAAGATACAGCCTCTTCGATCAGAGGTTCCAGATCCCTCATTGCCGTTTTGATCCTGAGAGAGAATTCCTGCTCGTATGTTCTCCAGTCCCTCTTCTTCCCGGGATGTTCAAGCCTGTATTTCCTTCCAAGGATGTCATTGATCTCCTGGAGCTTGTACTGGATGTCGTCCCCCGTCACCCTGGCCATGGCTGTTTATGGATGCAAAGGTTAAATAGTTATCCATAGATAACCATCTGTACATGGTCAGGAAGCTGGAACTTGAGACCGGAAAGTTGATCCTGTCCGAGGATGAAATTGAGGGATTTCTTGAAAGGACGGTCACACCCATAGGGATGTCAGGGAAGGCCGACGTCCCGAGAAGATACATAGGGAGGAGAGTCTATGTGATAATCACAAAAAATGAGGGCACTTTCAAGAAGGAAAAGAAAAATGAATAGTGTCCCACACTCCAGAGGAAGAACATGAAGGGTGAAATTCTTCTCCTCAGATCGCCGGAAACAACCTGGATTGTTTGAATTCACCTTCCACATGTTCCAAATCCGCAGAACAAAAACTGATGTAATGCATCACTCGCCAAGTATTTTCCTGGCAGCGCTGATGGGAACTACACAGATTATCTTCAAGTCGTCCAAGGCCCTCATCCCATGGTATGCATTTGGGGGAATGTAGAGGAAATCGTCTCTCGAGGCTTCCTTCAACTTGTCTCCAATTGTAGCTTCCATCCTGCCTTCCAGAATGTAGATCTCGTGCTCATAATCATGGGAGTGAAATGGCGTGTTCCCCCCCTTCGGGATATTAATCAGCCTCATGGAAAATGTTGGTGCGCCGTCCTTATGAGTGATAAGCCACCTAATTCTTGCGCCGCCTTCCATGGGCATTTCCTTTACTTCTGAGTAATTCTTGATGAATCCAGGGGTTGTTTCCTTCATGGATGGTCAGTGTCTTGATTAGTAATTAGCTTTTCATTTCATGAAGCCTACCTTTTGAAAAAGTTATGATGGAACAGTTGTTAACCCATATGGTGCTGGGAAATGCTGCACAATATTCACGTGATTCCACACGGAGATGAGCTCATAGACCTGCCAGACGCAGGAAGTAGAAGGTTAAATCTTTCACTGAGGGAACTTGGTAAGAATGAAGATGCAGGAACGATAGTTATCCTCACGCCCCACGGCCTTAGGCTAAGGAAAGCGGCATCAGTAGCTATGACTGAGTTTCTCGGAGGCTCGGTGAGACTTGCAACAAAGTCCCTGAGAAGACGATACCGGAATGCGCGATACCTGTCTGAACAACTTGTCAAAGAGGGAAATGATCTCTTGGAACCGGCTTACTTCATCAGTTCACTCGGGGAAAATTCAGTGTTTCCTCTGGATTTTGGTACGTTAATCCCCCTCTCCTTTTTCAGGCCTGAGGAAGTATGCGTTATCGGTCAGCCGAGAATGCATGACCTTGAGGCCCTGAATAAGATCGGCAGAACGCTTTACAGGTGCACGGAAAGAGATGACCGTTGCATATCGGTGATTTTCAGCTGTGATCAGGCGCACACCCACTCACCGGAAGGGCCCTACGGTTATTCTGAAAAGTCTTCGGAATACGACGAGATGGTGAGGCTGTACTTTGACAGTGGTGATTCGCAAGAGTTGAGGAACCTTTCAGAAGAATTCCTCGGCAGTGCAAAACCAGACAGTTACTGGAACCTCATGATACTGGATGGGCTGTTGAAAGAATCTGGCAGGAAAATGAAGTTCATAGACTACCATGTTGCAAAGTATTTCGGCATGATGGTTGCAACCTCTACCTGAAGTCAAACATATTTAGGAAGGTTCTTGATGTGGTTCCATGAACTTCTTGGATGAGATACTCTCCTTCAGGGACCAGTTGAAGTTTGATGCGGAATTCAAACTTGACGACATTGATTACGGAAGTATAGTTTATGTAGGAATGGGAGGTTCTTCTGTTCCAGGAATGATATTCTCAAGGGTCTACTCGGAGAAACCATTCACAGTATGGAATGATTACGGACTCCCCGATCACGTCCCCAGTGATTCACTTGTTATCGCCGTTAGTTACTCCGGAAACACCGAAGAAACAATAAGTTCGGTCAATGAGGCAAGGAACAGGGGGTTATGGGTTATCGGAATGGGTACAGGCGGAAAGTTGAAGGAAATGTGCAACCAGTGGGTAGACTTACCTTCAGGTTACCAACCGAGGAGTTCACTTGGGTTTATCCTTACTGTACTGGTGAGAACGTTCCTCGGTATCGGATCACTGGGAAATGCCCAGTCGCTGATTGGAGCACTGGATAATGAAAACGGTCATCTCAAGGACATTGCGGAGAAGATTGTGAGTGGGAAGAGGATTCCGCTGATTTACTCGTTCCACCCGTATGATGTGGTCGCCTACAGGTGGAAAACGCAGTTCAATGAGAATTCAAAACTTCTGGCCTATACAGCAACATTCCCTGAGCTTGACCACAACGAAATCGTCGGGCTTTCTGGAAGCTACGGGAAGGAAAACCTCCATTTCCTGGTTTTGGGGAAATCGGAAAACGAAAGAATACAGAAAAGAATAGGACTAACAATGGATTTGACTGGGACTGAATACGACATAATAGAAGCGAAGGGAAATTCGGTTCTTGAGAGAATGCTTTACCTTACGCACTGTGGGGACTACATCTCCCTGTATGCTGCACAGGCACGTGGAATCGACCCCGAAGATGTTTCCGTGATAACGAGGCTCAAGAACTCTCTCCAGTAAACTCCCTGATTTCCTTTATCATGGAATCTCCCGGCGGGAGGATAGCTTCTATCTCATCCCTTTCCACTCCAAGAGCTGAGGAAATCTTCTTTGACACGGAATTCCGCTTTTCATCACCCGGGACAATCTTGGCTGCATACTCCCTTCCTTCAACATTAGGCGAAATCATTGGCACCTTCAGTCCACCGACCTCTCTTTCGGTGATGATTAGTTCCAATGGCAGATCGAACATGTAGTTCCTCTTTCCCCGGACTATCCAGGAACCAGTCGAGACATATTCCCCTGATTCGGGCGTCTTGCTAACCTGTTCCGGGAAGACCCAGTAAGCACTTCCTGATGCAATCCCTGCCTGCCATGCCCTGGACATTGAGAGTGAGAATATGCACGCCTCCCTGATGCTTTCGTCTCCTGGCCTCCTTCCCGGCTCTCCTTTTATCACTGTGCTGGGAGCCCCGTAAAGGTCAGCGTGCACGTAGATGTCACCGCTTGACATATGCTTCTTGACAACCGTTTCGTTCGTTTTCCTGTCCCTTCCAGAAAGGGTGAGGAACCCTTCGCTCGTGTAAAACCACCGGTACGTCTCGAACCATTGCCTGTTTCTCTTCTTCTTCACTTTCTTCTCGTTGATGACCGAAGCTTTCCTTGAATTCTCCAGGGCAGTCATGGCACCGGAGATCTTCTCCCGATACTGCTTGGCCGCCTCAAACATCCTGTCTGCGTTTGAGCCTGCCGTCTGATCATATCTCAGGTCGAACTCAGTGTCCTGAAAAGAGATCTTGAAAGTTTTCCTGTCCGGCGTTACAGACAATAGTGAAAATGGGGAATAGTCCCTACCGGGTTCAACCTTCCTGGAACTGCCGACTGTGCTGATAATCCTCTGGAACTCCTTCAGGTTGCTGAGTATGGTTGTTCCCTTCAACCTGAATTCCTCCGAAAGTTTCCTGAATTCCTCTATGCTTTTTTCCTGAGACCTGATTCGGCGTGACAGGGAACTCTCCCCGCCTTCCTCAAATGGATTCTCGCTGAAATATTTCGAATAACCGTCATTCAATTCCTCAAAGACCTGGCATGTTGTATCACCGAGATGCCTGAGCTCCAGGGGTGACACTATATTCTCGTTCTGGTAATAGAATGCCTTTCCCTGCTCACTTTCCCCAAGGAGTTTCAAGAATCCATCCCTTATCACTGAAGCCGAAGATTCACATTCCTTCGCAGGCGACTCCTTCTTCAACCCAAGCCTCAGGACAAGTTCTTCTCCCGCCTCTCCTCCGAGGTTCATCCTGGTAGCAAGGGTCTGGACAAGCGATCCCCTGCTGGTGGTGAGAAGTTCCCTCAGATCTCCTTCTCCCATGGTCAGCGGGTCAACAAGAGAAGGGGGCACATACGTTTCACCCTTCATTATTTTCCTGTTTTTCCATTCCCTCTGTACAAGCGCCCATTCAATCTTTCCCTCATTGGTGATGATCAGGTTACCTTCCCTGAATAACTCTAGGATAATCTCCTGGCCTGTTGACAATACGATCTTGATAACCCTGTCAAAGTTGATCTGCGATATTGAAGATATTCTCCTTTCAGAGAGCATCCTCCTGAGAGTCATGGCAAGCGAACTTGCCTGGCCCGGGAGCACTGGATCATGGAATGCGATTCCCCTTTCAAGAGAAACAAACAGACCTTTCCTTTTCAGATCTGACCTGTAAATCTGGAAATAGAACTCTTTCTTGTTCACTTGGTAAATCTTCTTTATGAAGCAACCTTCGACCTGGTCCCTATACACGGAGATGAACGCGTGGAAATCCATTGAAGACTGTTTCAGCTTCATTTAGACCCCAATGCATAATGAAATTATAAATGAACGATTTCCCAGTTAAAAGATGGATAGAATTCTGACTTTCCTGGTGCGTTCAACGGATGACATGGAAGAATGGTTTACCCTTCTGGAAAGAATAAAATCTCACAGATTTAAGGTTGTGGCGCTTGATTCGGTTCACAACTCGGTTGCCCAAATGGAGAATGAATGCCTTATTTTCCTGGCCTGGAGAGAACATGCCATCGAATTCATCAAGATGGTGATGGAGAATGATACTGTTTTCAAGGGAGGTGTTGCGATCAATCCTGTTTATGAAAGTCCCCTCAGAATGGGCCTCTCGCGGATAGAAGTGCCTTTACTCTTTGTCAGCGGAAATGATGAGCATAGTGAGGCCTGCAGATCTGCAACTGCCTACCATGATCTTGTATCTGGATCATCTCATGCACGCCTCAGGTGCCCAAGCTCGGAGATAAACACAAAAACAGACCAACTCATTTCGGCCATATTGCAGTTTTTGGACAGGATATGATGAATTTCCTTCCTCACAGTGGGGAGAACGTGTATGGAATCCAGATAGTGGATATTGGCAGAAATTGCGCAATGTCCAAGATCGCAAGCAAAGAGAAGTGCAGTGAGAGACTGAGATAGATATTTTTCCTCAGATAATAGAAGAGACCGTATATGATTCCCATGGAGAACATGTCAAGGAGAAACAGGTAATTGTAGGGAAATGGGTAACCCGGACTCTCGAAGACGATGATTGAAGAATAGAACAGCATATACAGGGCCGACTGGACGATCACTGCGCGTCCATCGCCGATCAAGCTTGCCTGCTTTCTCTGAATGATGAATCTAAAGTTGATCTCGTCGAAGTACACCGGGTAGTACTGGAAAAGCTGGTAGGGGTCCTGGCCCAGGTATGATAGCAGTAGGACCAGGAATACAATTGTCGCCATCAGAACCATCAAGTCCTTTGAACCCAGAAGTTGTTTAAGGGAGCCATTGAGTGCTGGATCGATATAGACAATGCCGACCATGATAAGCGCTGAAAAGACAACAAACAATACATAGAGAGTACCCGAAATACCATAGAGACCGTTACCAACCGCCCATAGCCATACAAAATAAAGCAGGTATATTGCGGCCTCCCCAAGGATGAAATAGATATTATTCCTTGGCTGTCCTGGCTTCATGGATTGTCCCTCCAGCATTTAAGCCTCGCTCCGGAATAACGGAAAGTATTGTTGTCAGCCAGAGCACTGGTAATGACAGCATTAGAAGAATGATAGCAAATGGAAGTTGGGAATCAGGTGAAAACTCACTCCATATAGGGACTATGGAGACGACGGAATATGTCATCACTACCAGGCTTACGACAGGGAACATCATCGCTATTGTTTCAAGAATCAACAACTTTCCCTTAGAATTTGTGGAGTGAAATGCCAGGGCAGCAAGTATCCCAGCCAGGATAGAGAAGACTTCCATTCCCGAATAGATAAGATAGCTATTGTAGGCCAGGAGTGACACGGAAGGAATGAACCAGGCGAACATCATAAGCATGCTGAGGAACAGGACAAACAGGATTGACAAGAACCCCCTGATCCTGATCTCGCTTTTCCTGAGGGAAGCATACCCGACCATCGACCCTGCAAGGAACATGAGTGAATTCAACCCGAAGAAATAATAGATCGAGGTCTCCCAGCCTAGTGCAGCTCCAGTGATTGAAGTTGGAATGAGCAATACCAGGAGCACTACTCCAGTGATAGTGCTGGAGCCACCGATAGCGTTCCTGATCTTCCCAATAAAGTCCGCTCCCTTCCTGAGAGCAAGCGAAAAGAGGACATTGGACAGCAGTATCAACAGGGTAGCTTCAGAGATAAGCGGCAAAATAAGAAGACCTACAAGGAGAGATGCTATTGCGGGTGCAGCAGCGACTATGCCCTCACACTGGCAACTGAGGATTACCCCTCCCGTAGTAAGCAATTGTTGAGGAGTTCTTCCCAGAGACCTGATTCCACCAGGTGAAGACCCGTTTGAAAGAATTCTCCAGATGAGATAGAAGTTTTCCGGCACAAGCCCACCAAGTAACGCTATTATTGCAAGGTACTGCAGACTTATGGTTATGAGTGAAATTGATCCGTATATCACTATTCCTCCCCCGAAAAGCAATGGTACTCCCGCAGGGCTTACGTCATCAAGAATAGAACCGACTAGAAGCGATAGATTCCTGACGTCAAGGTTTCCCGGCACGATTCTCAGGAGGCTTGAAAATACAATCATTGAACTGACGAAGACAACAGACAGGAGGAATCTGTAACGCGTGGATCCATTCATGTTACGCAACCAAAGCATTTGGGCACCTCCAGCTATGAATAACAGAACAGATGCGGTAAGATTCCCGAGAGAAACTATTCCCAGGATCACGAACAATACCGCAGCAAATGAGGAAAGGTAGATCTTGACAGAGTACTTTTTGGGGAGTATCGCATGCAGATTCAGGAGATTTGCAAAAATCACAAACAGTGACAGATAGCTTCTGACACTCTGCTCAACATACACATTTCCTGTAAACAACAGATAAAAGGAGGAGGATAGCGTCAGTTCAAGGAAGAGAAAATAGAGAAGGTTCCTTCGTCCCTCATTCAAAGTATCACCAGGCAGATACTGATCAGCAAAAGCATGAGATAATAGTTTGAAAACATGAATGATTTCTTGTAGAATGGCCTGGAAAAAGTAGACTTATACTGCATTACCGTAAGGTAAACTAGATACAGGTCCAGAACCACGGCCATCGGATAATAAAAATATCCGAGGTGGAAAACTCCGCCGTTTCCAGTAACAAGGAAAAAAACGGGGATTAATGTGTAAAATACAAGCAGGGAGGAGTTTATTGTCAGGTACTTTGCAGTTTCTTCAGGATTAGTAACTGCAGGCAGCATTGGTATACTTGCTGCATTGTAATCATCCTTGGAACCAACTGCTAGGCTCCAGAAGTGCGTTGGAGTCCAGAGAAATACCAGAAAAGCGATGTAGATTGACGTAAGAGATATCGATCCTGTCAGAGCTGACCATCCAGCAAGAGCCGGGAAACTGCCAGCAATTCCACCAATAACAATGTTCCAGGTCGTTCTGCGTTTCAGGAAGATTGTGTAAAGGAAAAGATAGCTGCAGAATCCCAAGAAAATGAAGATAGCCGTAAGAAGATTCAGGATAATCCATGAACCCACAAAGGCGAGTGAAATGAAGGCCACTCCGAGAGCAAAGAGATATCCCTGTTTCCCATCTATCATCTTTTCCCTCTCTTTCGTCCTCTTCATCATTTGGTCTATATCCCTATCGTAGAGGTTGTTGAAGAGACCTGATGACATTGATGCCATGGCACCCGTCAAGACAAGTGGCACCAGAAGAATAAGATGGTTTTCAGCCCCTGGAACGGAGAGGAAACCTGCTACCGCAACAAGAACTACCAGAAAAGTAATCTCGATCTTGAGCAGTTTCCAGATGGACCTGAAAATCATGTATCCTCTAAACCTCTTGGCCTATGGCTTCATTCCCTATAATAACTATTGATAGGGAATTTCGCCAATTGCAGAAGAGGCTGTACTGGATGCAGAAGAGTTTATAATTCCAACCGCAGTAGATGAGTGGTAAAAATCCCAGTACGTGTATGTTCCCTTCAGGCTGAAGAGGAAGTAACCGGTTGCGTTTGCGACCCCTGGAGCCACCGTAACCACGTTGACAGCTGTACCCACGGATTCTCCCTTCCCAGCGTTTATCATCAACGAGTGGGATAGGTTGTCCTTGTTAACTACGGTGAACATCACGAGATCTCCCTCGGTGACATTGATTGTCGGATTTACCACACCTTTTGGCGTAGTCCACGTTGAGATGCCTGCGTAAAGAGTCACGTTGACTATCTTGATATAAGAGTAGAGCAGATGATGCGTTGAGTTGTTTAGACCGTTAAACACAGCAAATGTACCTACACTTCCCAGTAGGAAAAATCCCGTCGCTGATGTGTTAGTACCGGAGATAACAGTTGTATAATTGTTGCTCGTGTTGTACCCAAGTGAAATCGCTACACTGTAGTTTGCGTTAGTCGGGTCGCTTACCTGGAAGTGTAGCACAGTACCATTCTTCTCAAACATCGCACCGCTCAACGATCCAGAATAATTCAACCCTGTCTTCTCTGCAACCAGGTTGACTGTCGTAATATTGGTGACAACGAATATGTGTCCAACCGTTGAGTTCACGTCATGGGAATCCCAATAAGTATACTCGCCAGTGAGATTAAAGAATGCCACAAAATGAGCGACATCCCCGATCTTTGTGCCAAGCGCGGTCGAGTTAAGTAACTCCTGGCTGTAAGTGGAAACAGCACTTCCCGGGGCAATGTAGAAATCATGGTTGTTGTTGTCGCCCTGTATGATTGTAAATTCCGTAAGGGATCCGGTCTCAAAATAGAGTGTCGGATTGACAGCCCCATGACTGTAATTCCAGCCATTGGAATTTGCGTATAGTGTTTGGTGTGAATTGACAGACATATTTGCCGGAGGCGATGGAAGCTGGAAGATTGGTAGCGTAGCGTTTACCCAGATGTGTCCTACCATTGTTTGTGGGTGAACAATACACCAGTACGTATATTCGCCAGTCTGGTTAAAGTATGCTTGCGTGTGCGAAACATGTCCAGGTGTTGTGGTTATCTGCCCGGTTGACAGCAGTGTCTGGCTGACAGACGTTTCTGCTCCGCCGTAAGCGACAGTAAGAGTATGAGGCTGATTATCCTCTTCAATAACAGTAAAGTTAACGACTGTGTCAGGCAGCAGCACTATCGTGGGATTTATAACAAACCCCTTCACGTTATAGTTCCAGCCAGACGCATCAGCATAAAGCGTGATATTCTGGTAATGGGCAGCATTTGATGGCACAGGTGGAAGTGAGAATGAGTTTGAAGTAGGAACATTCAGCTCAAACGCGAGAAATCCCGCGGAGGCAATTACCAGTACCAATGCAAATACAATTCCTTTGGAAGCGGCCATTACTCTGACACCTCCAGAGGATTGATCTCTTCAAGGGCATTTCCAACCTTAAGGCTTGGTTCCTTGGTCCAACTGATAGCGATGTTGTAAAGGAAAAATAGCTGACCGATACCAATTATTATGCCCCCAAGAATCGATACATCCTGGTAAAACTGGAACTGACTTGCGTACCCGGCTACAGCTCTTGGCATTCCTATGAGTCCGCCTAATGTCCACGCTCCTGCCATTATTAAGGACCCGACCGCGGTAAGATAGAAATGGATCCTTGCAAGAAGAACATTGTATGTTCTCCCGTTGCTGATCGTGGGAAACAGCATGTAGAATGCTGCGAATGATATACCTGTTGTTATCCCCATGAAAATAAAGTGGAAATGGCCAGTCACGAAATACGTTCCGTGAACAATTTGGTTTATACCCTGGTTAGACTGCATTACACCCGTGATTCCACCGATTATGAAGTCCACGACACCGTTTATCACGAACAGCATAGGTGTTGTAAGCCTAACTTTTTCCGCTTCCCATAGTGATGCCACATAATTGAACACCGTGATTGCTGAAGGTATCACCACCGCAAAGGATGCTGTTGAGAAGAAGAGAACCCAACCTACTCCAAGTCCAGAATTCAGGAGGTGATGACCCCATACAAACTCGCTCAGCACAAGCAGAAGTGCCAGACCTATCACACCAGAACTGTAACTGTAGATTGGTTTTCCCGTGAATTTTGGTATTATCTCATACATTAGTCCAAAGTACGGAATTACTGCAACATACACTATAGGATGACCCCAGAACCAGAATAGTATTGCGAAGAGAAGCACCTCATGTGATGCACCTGTGAAGAAAATTGGATTAAAGAAGTCGTAGAATAGCATGGCTAGTCCCACCATTATCGGAGGAGCAGATGCAATTATCATAATAGCTGTGAAGAGAATTGCCCAAGTGAAGAGGGTAAGCCCGGACCATTTTATCTCTGGATTCCTGTCTTTCCAGATTATCATTATAACATTAAGGGATGTTATCATGATCCCGAAGAATACAGACTCAAGACCAATTACATCAATCCAGTTGTAAACGCCTCCACCGCTTGCAGTGAGTTGAAGCGAAAGTGGCGGATACAGGTACCACCTTGCTGAAGTCCTAGAATAAAGTACAAGAAGCCCACCCACGAACCACAGCCAAAATCCCACGGAAGAGTAAAGTCCGCGTGAGTCCCTTGTCACTCTAAGGTGTGAAGGAAGCAAGTAGTAAGCAAATGCAAATGCCGCCCCTAGGGCCCACATGTAAATCATGATGGTGGCGTGCTCAGACATAAGCACATTGTATTCCTCTGCTGAAAGCAACGTGGGGTTCGGCACAGTCAGGTTCAACCTCATTGTCAACCCGAATGTTCCCGCAATGAAGAAAAAGAATATGCTGGCCATAAGGTACCTGATACCGATGCTCTTTGCATCATCATTCAGGAATACCGATAGGGAGAGGAACCTGGGCCTATTGGAAAGTGTGTCACGCATGAACTGGGAGGGATTTTCATATCCAACTTTATCAGCAGCGTTGACTATCTCAGATTTCCTTGAATATATGTAATAAACCGCCAGAAATATTATGACAAAGACTATGGCAAGAACCACTGAAAGATCAACCATGAACGCATAGTAGGTATCCATTATTGCGACACCACCTGAAGAGTGCCACGCATCTCATAGTGCAGTTCTCCACAGTATTCTACACAATCAAAGTAAAAGGATCCTGTATGTGTTGCTTCAAAAACCACTGTGTTGTTCATTCCGGGTACTGCATATACCTGAATCCCCAACTCTGGAATAGCAAGATCATGAATAACATCACTGGAATTGACAATCAGGGCAACCTGTGTATTGACCGGTACGGTAAATGTATTGACTGTCAGTGATCCGTTTGGGGAATAGAAATCCCACGACCATTGGTGACCCACAACATGCACAACATATGCACCGGCGGGAACAGCCCCGTCATTTTGCGCAACGGAATCGGATATATCAGACACAAGCAATACATTAAGCACAGCAGAACCGACCAGTATTGCAAGGACCACTCCTATGAATATAAATTCCTTCTGAGTTTTCGGATTCATCGAAAATCATCCCCCCCAATACTTGAGGTACCTTTCTTAAATACAGGGTATAGAAGCATAGAAATTGTATAGAAACCAGCCGCCACGCCAGTTGCCATGAAAGGGGCTCCAAACTCGGCCGTGAAGTTACCAGGATAGCCATTCAGGAAGACATCAAAGTAATATTGGAAAACATAGTAGAAAACAACCCATACGATCACTCCCCAAATTACAAATGTAAGTGCAATGTCTCTGTCATGCGTATTTTTTGCTGCAGAAACACTCTCTGGCTTTTCCGGGGTTGAAGATTCAGCGCTGGAATTTCGTGCCCGTGGCATTAAAATCCACATAAAGGCACCATATTTAATTCTGTCCATTCGCTTAAAAATCCAATACCTGATCGGTAGCAATCATTCTATAAACCATAGCAATCGGGTTACCAATGGCAAATGGTTTGCTGATAGCCATTTTCGCATTGGTTGCTTGGCTACTAGTTATGGCAATCCTTGCACCCAAGATCTCGAAGTCCAAACATTTCTCCCTTATGGGCCCGATTCTTATGATCAAAGCTGTCCATAAGAGGAACATTCTTGACTCTATAGCAAGAATAGTTCCAAAAGAAGCCTTTTCAAGACTTGCTGTTGCTATTGTGATAGTGTCCCTTATTGGAGCAATAGCTCTGTTGCTCTACGAAGCATACCTAACCCTGTTTATACGTGTTGCCCCTTCACTTTCACTGGGGGAATACCTTGTATTGCCTGGAATTAACCCCTACGTTCCCATATTCTATGGAACTTTTGCCCTGGTCGTATCGGTTGTAATCCACGAGATTATGCATGGAGTGCTTTCCCGAAAGCATGGTATAAAAGTCAATTCTGTTGGTGCCCTCTTCCTTGTCATCCCGCTTGGAGCATTTGTCGAACCTGACCAGGATGAGATCACCAAGACTGATCCTGTCGTAAGGAGGAGAATTTTTGCCGCCGGCCCTGCGATTAACATAATTCTCGCATCATTCTTTTTCATTATACTGATAGGCGTCATGATGCCAGCAGCCCAGCCCATCCATAATGGAGTGTACGTAAACTCGGTGACAACGGGGAGTGTTGCGCAGATAAGCGGAATCACAGGCGGGTCTGAGATTGTATCTTTCGCTTCTTACAGTGGGTCAAATCTCTCCAATATCATCACAGATTCAACAATTGCACCAGGGACAGTTATCAACTATACTTCTTTCGGTTCAGGTGGGCTATATCATGGAACTATCCCTGCCGGTGTAGACATAGCGCAGCTTTCATCCGGATACCCTGCTGCTGCAAGCGGCATGAAGGTTGGCGAGATTTTTTTCAAGATAGCCGGTCAAACTGTGTGGAACCTGACATCCCTTGGGAACATACTGGATTCAATTGAACCGGGAACAATCATAAACATAACTGCCTTCAATTCCTCTTATTCGTCAGGTCACTGGCACCTTACATACCACAATTATACAATGAAGACTGCCTCAAAGTGGGATTACTATGACACATATTATCCGCTCTACAACAGCCCTTCATTCAAGAACGAGAGTTTCATCGGCGTTTCGCTCGATTACTCCGGCATAGGTTATATCTCCATCTCAAGCCTCACAACACTTATTTTTGGTGCTTCTGCACTGCAAGACTTTCCGAATGGAGCCTTCACCACCATTGGCCTTCCCTTTCTTGGATTGACTCCTGTTCCACCCAGCATATACTACCTTTATCATACACCCATTGCACCATCTATTTTCTGGGAAATCAGCAATACCATTTTTTGGCTATTCTGGTTGAATCTGCTGCTTGGAATCACGAATGCACTCCCGCTTTTCATCCTGGATGGGGGTCAGTTCTTCAAGGATACTCTTTCGATTGCCTCCAGAAGGCCGAGACTGTCCTTCCTGAATGAAAAGAGGATAAAGATGATATCAAACGCCGTTGGATTTATCGTGTTCTTCCTGATCCTATGGCAGTTGATTGTACCAAGACTCCTGTGACGGCTCTCATTTTTACAGTTTAACCTCTAACTCTGGCTATTTTACATAATATATTTTCTAAAACTCGCTTGTTAGATGGATTCAATGCAAAGATCTTTATACATTGATATTATGTATATTTATAATATGACTCATCCTGACTGGGTTCTGAAATACAAGCGCAAGGGTACGCTTGTGCAGAAGAAGCGTGACAACCTTTACTATCTCTACAGGGTGCACAGCAAATGGAATAAGGAGAAGGGGAGGGCACAGCTCATCACTGATGAATATCTGGGAAGGATCACTCCCGATGGCCTCATTGAACCGAAAACAAAGAGGATAATGAAACGCTTCGATCAGGTTACGGTGAAGGAATACGGTGCAACATTCCTAATCCAGCACCTTTCCAGTGACATCATGAAGGCTCTTAGGGAGAATTTCCATGAATGGAAGGAAATCTTTGTTTTTGCAGCCATGAGGCTGATGCATGCGTCACCCATGAAGAATGTGGAATTCCTGTACAGAACATCGTACCTTTCAGAGTCACTGCAGGATTCTCATGTATCTCCCGATTCTCTCGGGAAGATGATCAGGAATATAGGAATGGACAGGGGATCCATGGTCAGATTTATGCAGTCGCTCATGAAGGGATCAAGGTACATGGCCCTTGATCTCACTCACGTGCTGAGCATGAGTGAAGGAATCATATCGGCAACCCTGGGGCACAACAGTACCTCAGAATTCCTGCCCCAGGTGCAGCTGGCACTGCTCTTCTCCCTGGATCATGATGCCCCTTCATACTTCAGGGTACTTCCCGGTTCAATAAACAGCGCCATGTCTCTGAAAGAGACAATGGAGGAATCAGGTGCCTCACATGTAGTTCTTGTAGCGGATACAGGATTCTATTCCGCTGCGAATGTGAAGTCTCTGGAATCCATGAAATTGTCATACATCATCCCATTGAAGAGGAGCTCGAAACTCATAGATTATTCATTCCAGACTGAAAAGCACTTCATGTTCCATGACCAGCCCATATTCTACGCTAAATACGAGAGATCCGGAAGAACCATGTACACATTCAGGAACGATTTCCTGAAGGCTGAGGAGGAGAAAGACTATCTCAGGAGAGAGAAATCATCGGAGAAATTCAAAGCGATCAGGGAACGCATGGGTACCATATCAGTAATCACGAACCTGAAGGTTTCCGGTGAAATTGTGTATGACATGCTGAAATCCAGGATGGAGGTGGAGCAGGCGTATGACACATTCAAGAACACCATCCATGCAGATCGCTCATACATGCGCGATGATCATCAGATGCAGGGATGGGTGTTTGTTAACTTCATCGCACTGGTGATGCATTACCGCATATATGCAATACTCAGGAAGCATGATGCACTTTCAAGGTACTCGGTGCACGATGTGATAGAGCATCTGGAGAGGGTTCAGATGCTCAGGATCGGCGAGGAGTGGAAGCTCTCTGAGATACCGAAGCAGTCCAGAATACTCATCGAGAAGATAGGGATACCTATTATGTAAAACGGCGGGAGTTAGAGTTTAACTCGATTCGCATTTAACACTCCAGAGACTCGCTTGCTTTAGAGACACCTAGAAAATTGTGATTTCGCAATGTTGGGTGATGCGAACTTGTGCACAAAGTTTATAATGAAGGACATATTTATCGCCGTTGTCCGCCCATGACTGACATAGAACACCTGAAGAAACCTCTATCGGAAGAAACAAAGGGGTCCACAACAAGAAAAAAGTCTGGCCCGGCAAAGTCTGTCAGGAAACTCGAGGAGAAAATCAGGGAACTTACAGAACAGATAGAGAGGAACAGGGACGTAGCTCTTAGGAGGTTGGCAGACATGGATAACCTCCTGAAGTCGAAGGATAGGGAAATGGCAAACACTGTTAAAATGGCGAACCATAACGCAGTCATGGCGATGCTGCCGTTCCTTGACTCGTTGGAATCTGCGATCCAGGCCAACCCTGAAGACAAGAACATTGTCACGCTCCGAAACCAGTTCGTGAAAATAATGAAAGAGCTCGGGCTTACCAGAATAGAGGCCAAGGGAAAAAGATATGATCCCTTTGAGCATGAGGTTGTGGCGCTTGGTGATGATGGGGAGGATGGAGCCGTGATAGAGGAAATTCAGGCAGGATACAAGTTGAACAATGAAGTAATAAGGACGTCGAAGGTAATAGTATCAAAGAGAGGAGATAAGAAATGAGTAAAATTATAGGAATAGACCTAGGAACGAGCAATTCTGCAGCTGCAGCAGTGATATCAGGGAAAGCTACCATAATACCAAGCGCGGAGGGAGTATCTATTGGTGGGAAATCTTTCCCCAGTTACGTGGCTTTCACAAAAGACGGACAGCTCCTGGTTGGAGAACCTGCAAAGAGGCAGGCACTCCTGAATCCTGAAGGTACCGTCTACGCAGCAAAGAGAAAGATGGGTTCAGATTTTAAGTTCAAGGTGTTCGACAAAGAATATACACCTCAGCAGATTTCCGCATTCATTCTTCAGAAGATCAAGAAAGACGCCGAAGCATTCCTGGGTGAACCAGTGACTGAAGCTGTGATAACTGTACCAGCCTACTTCAATGACAACCAGAGACAGGCAACAAAGGATGCTGGAGCTATCGCAGGTCTTGACGTCAAGAGAATAATCAATGAACCTACAGCAGCTTCCCTTGCTTATGGCATCGATAAGCAGAAAGAATCACAGAAGATCATGGTGTTCGACCTTGGGGGTGGAACGCTTGACGTCACAATCATGGATTTCGGGGACGGGGTTTTCGAAGTCGTTTCTACCTCGGGCGATACCCAGCTTGGCGGGACGGATATGGATGAGGCGATCATCAAGTTCCTTTCTGATAAATTCAAGTCTTCGGACGGTGTTGATCTTTCCGCGGACAAGTCTGCGTACATAAGGCTCAAGGATGCAGCTGAAAAGGCAAAAATTGAGCTGTCTTCAACGCTTTCCACCGAAATCAATTTGCCCTACATTACTTCTGTCAACGGTACTCCAAAGCACCTCCAGATTACACTGACAAGATCAGAGTTTGAAAATCTTATAAAGCCCATAGTTGAGAGGGCAAAAAAGCCAATAGATGATGCCCTCAGCGCAGGGAAGATGACTTCCGCTGATCTGCACAGAGTCATACTAGTGGGTGGACCAACGAGGATCCCTTATGTCAGGAAATTCGTGGAAGACTACATAGGAAAGAAAATAGAAGGGGGAGTTGACCCAATGGAATGCGTCGCGATAGGAGCTGCGCTTCAGGGTGCCGTCATACAGGGTGATATAAAGGACATAGTTCTCTTCGACGTTACTCCTCTTACGCTTGGTATAGAGACGCTTGGCGGGGTTGCAACCCCAATAATCCCAGCAAATACCACGATACCGACAAAGAAGTCCCAGGTTTTCAGCACGGCAGCAGACATGCAGACTGCGGTGACAATTCACGTTACGCAGGGAGAGAGACCCCTTGCCAATGACAATGTATCACTCGGAATGTTCAACCTGGTCGGAATACCACCGGCACCAAGGGGGATACCACAGATAGAGGTTACATTTGATATTGATGCCAACGGAATCCTGAATGTTTCAGCTGTGGACAAAGGTTCTGGCAAGAAACAGAGCATATCAATCACGGCTAGCAACAAGCTTTCCAAGGAAGATATTGAGAGAATGAAGAACCAGGCAAAGCAGTTTGCGGAAGACGACAAGAAGAAGATGGAAGAGATTGAGATAATAAACGCCTCTGAAAGCATTGCCTATCTTGCCGAGAAGACGATCAATGAGGCCGGGGACAAGATAAACGAGGATGAAAAGAACGAGATCAAAGAGCTTGTTAAGTCTCTCAGGGAATCAATCACTGCAAAGGATGTTGCTAAGATGAAGGAATATCTGGAGACTATCTCCAAGAAAATTCAGGAGATAGGGGCAAGAATGTACCAGGCGCAAGAGCAGCAGGCAGGCTCTGAAACCGGTGGCCCGCAGGGAGCCTCTCCCGGAGAGCAGGAAAAGAAGGATGACACAGTCATAGACGCCGATCAGACCAAGTAACCATGTCCAAGGATTACTACTCAATCCTGGGAATACAGAAAAACGCATCCCAGGATGAAATCAAGAAGGCTTTCAGACAGCTAGGAAAGAAGTTTCACCCTGACCTAAACCCGAACAACAAGAAAGAGGCAGAGGAGAAGTTCAAGGAAATCAGCGAAGCTTATGAAGTCCTTTCTGACCCACAGAAAAGGAGTTCTTACGACAGGTATGGCAAGGTAGACTTTGGATCTGGTAGAAGCGACTTCACCTGGCAGGATTTCAGCCATTACTCTGAATTCAATGACATATTTGAAAAGATTTTTGGATCATTCGGGGGATTTGGAGGGGGCTTTGGTGAAAGCATATTCGGAGGCTTCAGGAACCAGGGTCCGGATCTTGATCTTGCGGTTAGAGTGAGAATATCAATGTCAGATGCGTATCATGGGTCCAAGAAAACAATCAGGTACAGGAGGAATTCTCCGTGCTCCCAGTGCAAAGGAACGGGATCCAGGGATGGAAAGCTTAATTTATGCGGTACCTGCAATGGAACCGGGCAGGAAAGAATCGTACAAACTGCGGGTTTCTCCAGGATAGTGTCAGTGACAGCATGCAGAACATGCGGAGGCAGGGGGAGAATGCCGGCAGACCCTTGTAAAGCCTGTCATGGATCTGGAAGTGTCAGCGCAAGCGAGGAGATAGAGGTCAAGATTCCAAGAGGAGTGAATTCCAACCAGAGGATCAGGTACAAGGGCATGGGGCAATCCCATAACGGACAGGTAGGAGACCTTTACGTTGTGCTGGTCGTCGACAATGACAAATATCTTACCAGAGATGGGGACAACCTGGTCACATGGAAAGATGTGACATTCCCGGAAGCTGCGCTTGGAACGGAACTTGATGTCAACGTCTTCGGTGATAATGTCAAGATAAAAATTCCGTCTGGCACACAGCCGGGAGATACAGTGAGGGCCAAGGGAAGTGGTTTCCCCAGACTCAATAGCCAGAGTTCCGGGGATCTGCTCGTGAGAGTCAACGTGATTGTACCAAAACACCTTACATCTAGGCAGAAGGAACTTTTATCGCAATTTGATGAAGAAAAGGACAAGAAGAAAATATGGGGTAAGAGATAAAATCATTTATGGTGGGAACCATTTCTTTTCCCCGGAAGAAGGCAATTCTGTCTAAACTTGCAATTTTCGTGTTCCCGTCTTTCCCCGGTAGTAGCAATGTATTTATTCACAATAGTTCATACAACATCGTGAAAGTTATCGTAGCTTTCGACGGTTCAGAACCGGCGGAGGAAGCTCTAAAGTTCACTCTGAAAATGAGCAAGTGTGTCACAGACGTCACCGTGCTTTATGTTACACCAGCCGTGCTTGGAACCGCTGCCACTTTTGATTCCTACGTCCCCCCATCCGTTTACCAGAAACAGGACGAAACTGCTGCCGGAATCATCGAAAGAGCTAGGAAATTACTGGAAGGAACCTCAATCAAAATAGACCTCAAGAACATAGACTCTGCCGGGGATCAGGTCGCAAGATCCATCGTGAAGTTTGCAGAATCCGAGAATTTTGATCTCATAGTGACAGGAACTAGAGGGCTCTCTGGCCTGAGCAAACTTATCCTAGGGTCCGTGAGTTCGGAAGTGGTGAAAATCTCGAGGATACCCGTACTGATCTGCCCCCATGCACATGATGATGAGCCAGACACTGATAGTACGGTTGAGCAGAAAGCACAGCAAAAGAAAGAATAATCTATCGTACAACCTGCCGTTCATGCATATTGAAATGATTGCAAATCAAGATTATTTATATAAGATCGGAA
>JAJYUI010000078.1 GCA_021792595.1 Thermoplasmata archaeon
CTTCCATAGGAAATTCTCCCTGGATGTGAGAGGCCTCAGGTTCCCGGGCATCATCAGCTACAAGACGGCGCCAACTGCCGGAACCACCGATTATTCCGTAGAGATGTTTCTCAAGGCAATACGCGGCGAGAGATACACATGCTACCTGAGGCCGGAAACGCTGCTCCCGATGATGTACATGCCGGACGCAATAGGCTCAATGGTGGACCTTTTTGAGGCTGACGGGGAAAAGCTGACAAGGAGGACAGATTACCATGTATCTGCATACTCGCTGACACCTGCAATCCTGGCAGAGAAGATCAGGGAGCACATTCCGGACCTGGACGTTGATTACCGCCCAGACTTCAGGCAGGAAATCGCCGACATGTGGCCGGAATCCCTGGATTGCTCCATATCGGAGAGTGACTGGGGGTTCAGGGCATCCTACGGACTGGATGAAACCGTTTCCGACATGATAGGGAACCTGCGTCGTGAACCTGATGCCTGATAGCGGGAAGATCAGTCTTGGCATCATCGATTTCTCGCATTCAGATCCCCTGTCGCTGCTGCTTTCAGGCAATTTTAACATCGTCAGGAGGAGTCCGGCGGAATTGCTGGAAATGGTGCTTTCCGGGAAGCTTGACTTCGCGATGGTAAGCCTGGTCTCATACCTGGAGAACCGTGAAAAACTGGAGCTGGTAAAGGGTCCCACGATTCACTCGGTCTCCAGCACAATGTCAACCCTTCTGGTCTCTTCCGGGAAGGCCATTGAAGGACAGATGGATATCGCTGTCACCGGCCACACAAGGACCACAGAATTCTACATGGGAAAGGTTCTGGAGGGTCTTGGCATCAGTTACAGGGCAGTGCGCAGGCCGGAGACTGCAGGAATTGAACTGCTAAGGAGTTCAGATTACGCACTGGTGATAGGCGACGAGGCGCTGGAGGCATACGTCGATGGCAGCACGGTTCTGCTGGACATCGGCAGGGAATTCTCCTCCATGTTCATGCTCCCACCGGTGTATGCGGTGACTGTTACCACTGGAAAAGAGGACACTGTCCCGGGTCTTGACATGGGAAGGCTGCAGGAATCTGCGGCGAAACATTCAGGGATGGCTGCCAAGGAAGCATCAGCAAGGCTATCCCTGCCTGAGAAACTGTTTGAGAACTATTACTCAAGGATAGGCTATTCCTGGGACAGCAGCGTGATGGGCACGATAGAGTTCGTATCGGACGAACTGGACCGGCCTTGCGATCCCAACGATGCATGGAGACGTCCGGCCTAGATCAGGTTTATTTAGTCACCTTCCCTAACCTTCCCATGTTTGAGGATAAGCTTTCCAGGATAAGGGAAGGGTTAACCTTTGATGACGTGCTTATAATCCCAGCAAGAAGCGCTGTCGAGCCAAGGGACGCCAACGTGTCGACAAGGCTTACCAGGAAGATCAGCCTGAAAGTGCCAATAGTTTCTTCACCGATGGATACAGTCACAGGCTCCGAAATGGCAATCGCGATGGCCAGGTACGGAGGGATCGGGATCATACACAGGAACCAGACTGTAAACTCCCAGCTACTGCACGTTAACAGGGTTAAGAGAGAGGAGTCAATCAAGATAAGGAACGTACACACTGTAGACCCTGAGACACCTGTGAGCGAGGCCAGGCGGATCATGAAGGAAAAGAAGATCGCGGGTCTTCCGGTAACCTCTGGAGAAAAGCTTGTAGGCATAGTCACAAAGAGGGACCTTGAATTTGCGGGAGAGGACGTGAAGACCGTGGCTGAAGTGATGATCAGGGACGTCAAGTATGCCCGCGAGGAGATAGGAATAGACGAGGCCCAGGAGGTCCTGTACAAGTACAGGATCGAGAAGCTCCCCCTGATCGATGGTTCAGGCAGGGTGGTCGGACTTATCACGAGCAAGGACATAACGACAAGACAGCGGTACCCGGATGCAACCAGGGACGAAGAAGGCCAGTTGATGGTTGGGGCGGCGGTAGGCCCATTCGATATAGACAGGGCGGTCCACCTCGAAAAGGAGGGCGCCGACGTGATCGTCGTGGACACTGCGCATGCACACAACCAGAACGTGATGGAATCGATCAGGAAGATGAGGAAGGCCATAGACTGTGAACTGGTTGCAGGAAACATTGCTACAAAGAAGGCAGCCGAGGACATCATTTCCATCGGGGCAGACGCGCTGAGAGTGGGTATCGGGCCCGGCTCAATATGTACGACAAGGATGATTGCAGGCATCGGCATGCCGCAGATCACATCGATCTCAGAGTGCGCCGAAGTCGCGGAGGGACAGAACGTCCCCATAATCGCTGACGGCGGGATAAGGTTCTCCGGGGACATCGTAAAGGCGATTGCGGCAGGCGCAAACGCCGTGATGATAGGATCGTTGCTTGCAGGTACCGAGGAGAGCCCGGGGATGGAAATGATCATCAACGGGCGGAAGTACAAGTCGTACAGGGGAATGGGCTCCATCGGTGCAATAAGTGCAGGAGGATCGGACAGGTACGGAAAACTAGGTGAGAACAAGTTTGTTGCAGAGGGTGTTGAAGGCGCAGTCCCCTACAGGGGGAAGGTCGAAGAAGTCCTTTTCCAGCTCGTTGGCGGATTGAAGTCAGGAATGGGATACGCAGGAGCACCCACAGTGGATGACCTGAGGAAGCACTCAAGCTTTATCAGGATAACGTCGAACGGGCTGAAGGAGAGCCATCCGCATGACATCAAGATAATGACGGAGCCCCCGAACTACCAGCTCTTCCAGATCTGAACAGTCATGGCCGTGCGACCCTGTACTTCGAGATAATCTCGTCCCTGGAAAGGTCGCCAAGATCATCCAGGAGTTCCTTCGCCATCTTGAAGTACTCCTGGAAATATTCCTTCCTTTTTGGATTCCTCAGTATGGCAGCAGGATGGAACTGGGGGAAGATGAAGAAACCATCAGTCTCAATCACCTTCCCGACAATTTCACTGATCCTGTCAAACTTCCTCTTCAGGATGAAACCCAGGGAGGTGAGGGCAGAATTTCCCATGGGAACAACCAGCATAGGAGAAACCGCCGAAAGCTCCATCTCCAGATAACCGGCACAGGTCTTTATCTCGTTGCGCTTCGGAGTCATGCCAAGCTTTGGCCTGCACTTTACGGAATTGGTTATGTAGATCTGGTCGCGCTGCATGCCTACGGACTTGAGAACACTGTCAAGAAGCTTTCCACTTCTTCCCACAAAGGGGATACCTTTCTCGTCCTCCGCAGAACCCGGGGCCTCCCCGATGATCATGATTCTCGCCTCTGATGGACCTGCCCCGCAGACAACCCTCTTTCTTGAAAAATGCAGATCACAATCCCTGCAATTCGAGGCACTTGAACATATCTCCGAGAGCGAATCCATTGGTAACACTTACAATGTTGAGTACTATATTTAGTTGTTTTACTGATCGCAGCAAATGAACGGGCACACGGCTTCGCCATACCTGCAGGCGTTCCAGTTCAATGCAGGTGTGCAGCCGAAACCAGTGCAATCGCCATTCATCTCAGCGATTGCTCAGGAAAATTCCCAGCGAGATAATCCCAAACCCTGCCACGGTAAGGAGACCAATTGTTTCATGAAGAAATAGGACGCTGAAAGCAATCGAGATTGCGGGGATGATGAAGAAGAACGGGGAGATTCTGGTAACGTTGTAATTCCTGAAAAGTATGAGATAGACGAGATAGGGCAGGTATGTGCCGACAAGGCCAAGGTATGCGCCAATGCCAACGAACTCAAGGGAAATGCCGTAAACTGGAGAACCGCCGGTGGCCAGGGCAAGAACGAGGATAACAGGCACGGAATATACGTACTGGAGCGCATTCACAGTCCTGACATCCACATGGGGAACGGTTCTCTTGAAAATCACGGTCCCGCAGGTCCAGCTGATAGCTGCCGAAACCAGCAGAAATATGCCAAGGTATCCCGTGAAGCTCAGGTTTGAAAACGCCACAAGGATCACCCCTGCGAACCCGATGGCCATTCCCGCAACAGTTCCGGCAGAGGCCTTTTCCCCGACGAATATAACGGAGAAAAGGACATTGAATATCGGGTATGTGTATACCAGTATGGAACTCAGGTGTGCGCTGGCCATGCTTTCCCCGGTGAACCACAGGAGA
>JAJYUI010000030.1 GCA_021792595.1 Thermoplasmata archaeon
CATATTCTCCATGGTGTCGGGCATGGATGTATCGTACAAGACCGTGGAAAGATTGTATTCCGATGAGGAGGTTGCCATGGCAATACACAACCTCCATATCCTGATACTGAAAAAGAACAATGTGTCAGGATCAAGGTCCACCGGCGATGGTACTGGATATTCCCTTACGGTGAAGAAGAATTACGAATCATACGCACAAAAGCTCAAGGATAATGCAAAGGAGAATCCCGTTAACGGGGAAGAGGGCAAAAACAAGGCTTCGAATCTCCATAAGAAAAGCCTTTTCGCATACTCATTTGCCATAATGGATCTTGATACGAGGATGTACATCGCCTTTGGGTCATCCATGAAATCGGAAAGGGGAGCTTATGATCGCGCCATGAATCTTCTCTCCTCCACGGGAATTGAAATGGATTCGATAAGACTGGACAGGTATTATTCATCTCCGTCATACATGGATAAGCTAGGAAAAACGAAAGTTTTTGTCATACCAAAGAAGAATGCCACTCTCAACGGATCACGGAAGTGGAAATCCACCATGAAGGAGTTCGTTGAGGACGCAATGAACTATCTGGAGCAGTACCACCAGAGGAGCAATTCAGAATCAGGATTTGCAGCAGACAAGAGGATGCTCGGCTGGAATATCGCACAGAAGAGGAACGACAGGATTGATAATGCCCTATTCTGCACAGGACTATGGCACAATTCATTCAATATAGGAAGATTTTAGAATAATGTCCCACACTCCTTCCTCTGGAAAATAATATATAACTATGTTCATTGGAGGTTAGCCCCGGGAATTCCCAGAATCTGGGAAAATCCATATATGGGCAAAGAATGTAGAGCAACGGTGAAGGTATGGCAACAAATAAACCACACATCAACTTAATAACGATAGGTCACGTCGATCATGGGAAATCAACATTGGTCGGAAGGCTGATGTTCGAGCACGGGGAAATTCCACCCCATATAATCGAAGAGTACAGGAAGCAGGCCACTGAGAAGGGGAAGGCAACCTTTGAGTTTGCGTGGGTAATGGATAAACTCAAGGAAGAGAGGGAAAGAGGAGTTACCATCGATCTCAACCATAAGAAGTTCGAGACAGACAAGTACTATTTCACAATCATTGACGCGCCTGGGCACAGGGACTTTGTGAAGAACATGATTACCGGAACAAGCCAGGCAGATGCTGCAATCCTCGTAATTTCCTTCAAGGAAGGGGAAGGCATTATGGCGCAGACGAGAGAACATGGCTTCCTCGCAAGAACTCTTGGTGTAAGGCAGCTTATCATCGCTGCCAACAAGATGGATTCAACTCAGCCTCCATACAGTGAGGAAAGGTTCAAAACAGTGAAGGCAGAGGTCGAAAAATTCCTAGCTTCAATAGGGTTCAAGGACGTTCCAATAATCCCCATCAGTGGATATAAAGGAGATAATATCATAAAGGCCGGGGCAAACATGCCATGGTACAAGGGGCCATCTCTTCTTGATGCACTTGAGAACCTCAAAGTTCCGGAAAAGCCCACAGATAAGCCTCTAAGACTGCCAATTCAGGACGTATACTCCATAACTGGAATCGGAACTGTTCCGGTCGGAAGGATCGAGACCGGTGTTATGAAGGTAGGAGACAAGGTGATATTCCTGCCTGCAGACAAGCAGGGCGAGGTCAAGACAATCGAGATGCACCATGAAAACATGCCTTCCGCAGAGCCTGGAGATAATGTTGGTTTCAACGTGAGAGGCATCGCAAAGAATGACATCAGGAGGGGAGACGTGTGCGGAAACGTGTCCAACCCACCAACAGTTGCAAAGTCATTCACTGCGCAGATAGTTGTCCTCAACCATCCGAGCGTGATTGCAAACGGTTACAAACCTGTGTTCCACATACACACTTCTCAGGTAGCGTGCAGATTCGAGGAAATTGTAAAGACACTAAATCCTGCGGACGGAACCACCAAGAAGGAGAAGCCTGACTACATTAAGACTGGTGATGTTGCAATTGTTAAGGTCATCCCAGACAAGCCTCTGGTGATTGAAAAGGTGGCTGACATTCCACAGCTTGGAAGGTTTGCAATAAGAGACTCCGGGCAGACTGTAGCGGCTGGGCAGTGCATCGAAGTCGAAAAGAAGTAAGGTGAACAAGTGGTCTCCTATAGAGCTAGAATTTCATTGAGCGGCACCGAGCACAGTATTGTGGACAACGTATGCGACGAGATCAAGGGGATAGCCAAGAGAACCGGGGTAGAGGTGCATGGCCCGATTCCACTTCCTACACGGAGGCTAGTTGTACCAGTGAGAAAGAGTCCGGACGGAGAAGGTTCTGCAACTTGGGACAGATGGGAACTGAGGGTTCACAAGAGATTGATCGATGTGGACGCTGATGAAAGGACTCTCAGGCAATTGATGAGGATCCCGATCCCTGACGGAGTACAGATCGAGATACAGATCAAGAGCTAGTCTTGAACTTTCTAGCAGTAGTGATATAGATGGGACGAAAGGAAGACAACATCGCCAGAGCACTGGCGGTTATGGATGATAATCTGAGAATCAGGAACATAGGTATCGCGGCACACATTGATCATGGGAAGACCACCCTGAGTGACAACCTGATTGCAGGCGCTGGAATGATGAGTGAAGAACTTGCTGGAAAGCAACTTCTACTCGACTATGACGAACAGGAGCAGGCAAGGGGAATCACGATAAACGCTGCCGTTGCATCAATGGTGCACACCTTTGACGGTAAGGACTACCTGATCAACCTGATCGATACCCCCGGCCACGTGGACTTTGGGGGAGACGTTACAAGGGCTATGAGGGCAGTTGATGGAGTTGTAATTGTGGTTGACTCTGTTGAAGGGGTCATGCCGCAGACAGAGACCGTTATCAAGCAGGCACTCAGGGAAAGAGTGCATCCAGTTCTATTCATCAACAAGGTAGATCGACTCATCAATGAACTGAAGCTCAACGCTGATGAAATGCAGAAGCGGTTTGTCAAGATTATAACAGACGTGAACAAGTTAATCGCCAAGCATGCTCCAGAACACCTTCGGAAGATCTGGCAGGTTAACGTTCAGGAGGGAAAAGTTGCATTCGGCTCAGCTTACAACAACTGGGCAATTTCCGCCCACGCAATGGTTCTCAACAAGGTTTCCTTCAAGGATATCGTAGAGTATGTACGCGACGGCAAACAGAAGGAACTGGCACACAAGACACAACTTCACAAGGTTATCCTCGACATGGTGATAACACACCTTCCGGACCCCAAGAAGGCACAGAGTTACAGAATCCAGCAGATATGGAAGGGCGATATTGACTCCCAGATTGGCAAATCAATGACTGAGTGCGACAGGAAGGGCCCTGTGAGCATGATGATTACTAAGATTATCATAGACCCCCACGCAGGTGAGATTGCGGTGGGAAGGATCTTTAGCGGAACTCTCAAGAAGGGCACAGAACTATATCTTTCCGGTACAGGCGGATCAAAGTTCAAGGTACAGGTGCTTGCGTTCATGGTGGGGCCAGACAGGATCCAGATAGAGCAGGTATCGGCGGGCAACATCGCAGCCCTCGTAGGACTCAAATCCGCTATTGCAGGTGCAACGGTTTCCGGTATAAACGACGTAGATCCATTCGAGCCAATGACCCATTATACAGATCCGGTCGTCACCCTCGCTATTGAGGCAAAGCATACCGCAGATCTGCCCAAGCTCATAGACGTGCTGAGGAATGTTTCCAAGGCGGACCCCTCAATACAGGTTGAAATCAATCAGGAGACTGGGGAGCATCTTATTTCAGGAATGGGGGAGCTGCATCTCGAGGTCACCCTCTATAGGGTGAAGAACGACTATAAGGTGGAGGTACAGACCTCTGATCCAATTGTTGTTTACAGGGAAACTGTAGACCACACTGGAGGCCCATTTGAAGGAAAGTCCCCGAACAAGCACAACCGGTTCTATTTCAAGGTTGAACCCCTCAATGAGGAAGTCATCAACATGATCAAGGAAAACCAGCTGCCTCAGGGTTCCAAGTTCAAGGACAAGAAGGCCCTGATCGAACTGCTTCAGAAAGTAGGATTTACAAGGGAAGAGGCCAGGGGTCTGGAATCAGTTAACGGAACCAATGTCATGCTTGACCTGACTAAAGGTATCCAGTACCTTGATGAGACCATGGAACTCCTGATAGAGGCGTTTGACGAGGTCTGCAATCGTGGTCCTCTGGCAAACGAGAGAGTTTACGGGGTTAAAATGAGCCTCATGGACGCAAAACTTCATGAGGATAGTATCCACAGGGGACCTGCCCAGGTAATCCCTGCAGGCAGAAACTCAATATACGGTGCAATGTGCCAGGCCATGAGGGTTCTGATGGAACCAATCCAGAAAGTGTACGTTAATGTGCCTGTGGATCTCATGGGGTCTGTAACAAATGAAATACAGCAGAGAAGGGGAATTGTCGAGGAGATGAACCAGGATGAGGAAGAGATGATGATCATCGCAAGAGTTCCCGTCTCAGGAATGTTCGGGTTTGCTTCTGCTATCAGGGGAGCCACTGGAGGAAAAGTACTCTGGAGTTCAGAAAACTATGGTTACCAGAGGGCACCAATCGAGATACAGAAAGAAATTGTCGCCAAGATCCGTGAGAGAAAGGGACTCAAAGCCGAACCATACGACGAAGCCTACTATGCCGGTCTGTAATCCAGCGGCATAGCTTCATTTTTTCATTGGTTGCCCAGTTTACTTACCAAGGGGTTAAGGTAAGCGATCATAGATTTCAGAATTGTGCTCCTTACTTCTTCAGGATTTTCAGTTCTAAACCATGATCTAACTAGGATGACATAGCTTGTCATTGAGGTCTCATCGATTCTTGCCTCAGGCTCACCAACACAGTTGTCCAGTTTTTCGATCATCGTTTTCAGATGTTCCTCAACATCCTCAAACTTCAGGGTCTTTGGCACTTCGTACCTCACCTGTACAGCCTGATGTTCAGTTGAAAGGGTGATTGACGCCTGAATCATCACGTTGTTCGGGATCCTTACCACGTTTCCGTAGCTATCCTCCAAGGTTGTGTAATTCAGCGAAATGTAGGTTACCTTGCCACTGTATGATGGTGTGATCTTGTCCTTCGAAAAATACTTTGGAGCATATGATGAAAGGAGAAATCCGTACTGCCATGTCAGGACTGAGATCCGTTGGCCGACAGAAAACGGTCTTGCCAGGATCAGCATAAGTCCTGCAAATGTGTTGGCAAGGACACTCTGGGCGGCCAAACCCAGGATGAGAGAAATAAAGGCGCTACCTAGAATCACAGTGGAAACGTTTATTCCGATGGTGTAAAAGACGGAAACCGTGAGGGTAAAATAACCGACGAGGGATGCAATGAAGGACAAAGAATGTGCCTTTGCTGGGCTCATGAACTTTGAAAGGAAATCCTTCAAGTACCTGGTAATGATCCTTATCAGGACATACAGAAAAAGAGCAACAACCAGCGCGTAAAAGTAGCTGGAATACCTGGCAGGAAAGACATCCATGTAATCGTTAAGCTGACTGAGGATGACAAGGGTTGCAAAGAGGGTCACAATTATTCCTGCTGAAACAAGAAACATCGCATTGGCGGTCTTCATGGCACCACCTCAATGAATGCTTGGTGGTTTAAAGATATGAGCCAACAGCACAGAAAACTTGTCACGTTTCAGTACGCGACAGGGAAACGATTGCAGACATAGAACTATACTTACTGGATGAACTATGAAAAGTTTAAGTAATGTATTGAGGATTAACTGAAACTATACAATTTCTGGAGAATGATAGAGGATGAGAATTAGTTTACCAGTCAAGAACCTGAAAGAAATAACGGACCTCCTGAACACAGTCGTAACGGAAGTAAAACTCCAGATCTCGACAAATGGAATCTCTGTTAAAGCGGTTGACCCTGCACATGTGGCAATGATAAGCCTGGAAATGCCAAGGGAGTCCTTCACGGAGTATGAGGTTGAAGGGGACGACGAAATATCGATTGATGTTGAAAGACTGAAGAGCGTCATCAAGATTACAAAGGATTCTGATGAAATCACGATGAAGAAAGAGAACGGAAAACTTTCATTTGATATAGGGAATGTAAACAAGAAGATCAACCTTCTCGACAATTCATCGGTGACTACCCCAAAGATCCCGCAGATAAGTTCAGACTCGTTTGTAGTGTTGCAGAAACAGGACGTCGAAAGAGGTCTAAGGGCTGCTGAAGACGTTTCGGACGCAATCAAGTTCACGCTGTCCAATGATAGTTTTGCAGCTAAGTCTTATTCGGACACTGAAGAATCCGAACTGGTATTGCCAAAGGACATGCTCAAGGAAGTGTCATGCAAGACCGCGGTGAAGAGTCTTTACCCGCTTGAATACCTCCTCCGTTTCATGAAGTCCCTTTCGTCATCGGACGAGATCAAGATTAGCTTCAAGGATGATTATCCGATGATAATCGAGTTCAGGTTCGGAAAGCAGGGCGATATGACCGGGTCATTCCTCCTGGCCCCAAGAATGGAACAGTAATCCGGATAAGTTTATCACAGAACAAATAAGAAGCGGGCGCGGGGGGATTCGAACCCCCGATCTATAGCTTAGGAGGCTATTGCCATATCCTGACTGGGCCACGCGCCCTGAATTTTGGAGGATGTTTAAAGCATATTTAATTACTACTGGTGAAACATAGCGATCTATGTAATGGCATGCAGTACCGTGGATAAGTTATTCATTGTGAGGAACAATACGGGTTTATGTTCATTGAGCTGAATGGCTGGGAAGTTGACATGAGATTTTCCGCGGCTCATTTCATTCCGTCCCATGACAAGTGTTCGAGACTTCATGGCCACGATTATGGTATCAGGATCAGGGTGTATGGCGAGAAGGAAGGCGCTTTCATCATAGACTTCCTTGAACTCCGCAAACATGTGATAGACGTCATCGGCACGCTTGATCACAGGGTCCTCGTTCCTGAAATGGATTCCATTTCAACCCACCGGGTGGAGGGAGACCAGGTTGTCGTGGAATATCAGGGAAAGAGATTCTCCTTCTTCAAGCCTGACGTTTTCTTCGTTCCGTCAGAGTCCACATCCAGCGAGTCCCTGGCTGCATTCATAGGCCGCAACGTGTTAGAGAAAATTTCAGAGAGCCGCAACATAACCAGGATTGAACTCAGCGTGGATGAGGGTCCGGGAATGGGTGCATGGGTTGAAATACCATTCTGATTATGACGCCATTGTCCTCCTTTCGGGGGGCCTGGATTCCAGCACGGTGACAGGTCTGGCTTCCAGTAATGGAAGGAAGATTATTGCCCTGAGTTTTTCCTATGGTCAGAGGCACTCAAAGGAAATCGAGAGTGCCAGGAAGATCGCGAATCATTACGGTTGCGCTCACGCAGTGGTTGGTGTAGACCTCTCGCAGATTGGGGGCAGTTCCCTCATCGACACCAGCATTGACGTGGAGCACAGGAAACTGGAAGAGATTGGGGAAAGGATGCCCACAAGTTATGTTCCGGCGAGAAATTCAGTATTCCTGTCTGTTGCCTTCGGCATGGCAGAGTCACATGGGGCCACAAGTGTGTACATAGGTGCAAATTCACTGGATTACTCAGGCTATCCCGACTGCAGGCAGGAATATTTCAATTCTATGGAGGTATCTCTTAACCTTGGAACAAGCGAGAGCAAGCCGAAAGAGATCAGGATAATTTCGCCGCTGGTTAGGCTTACCAAGAGCGAGATCATTGCCATGGGCACACGGCTTGGAGTGCCTTATGAACTGACCTGGTCATGCTATGAGGGGGGAAACAATGCGTGTGGGAAATGCGATTCGTGCCTGCTTAGGCTCAAAGGCTTTATGGAAGCTGGAGAAAAGGACCCAATAACTTACGATCACCTTCCTGATTTTTACGCAAAATATCTAAAAGAAAGGTGAGAGAAACTCACCTTGAAAGAAATTCATCCACTTTCTTGCAACTGCTGGTCACGGACTCTATCGTCTTCTTCCAGAGCGAGAGTTCCTCCTCGCTGAAATCTATGTCATAGACATGCTCAACGCCGTTTGCCCCAATCCTGACCGGTAGACCTATAAAGATCCCGTCAGCCCCGTAGTGCTTTGCATGTTCCCCGGTAAGGAACGCGGCACTGGGAATGATCCTCTTCCTGTCCCTGAGTATGGATTCGACCATTGCAGTAATGGAGATTCCTGGTGCATAATATGCACTGCCAGTCTTTAGGTAGTTTACAATCTCTCCGCCTCCCATCCTGGTTCTTTTCACGATCTCAGCAATCCTCTCCTTGGAAATCAGGTTGGATATCGGAATTCCGCCTGCACTTGAGTACCTGATGAACGGAACCATGTCGTCACCATGGCCTCCTATCACGAACGCACTGATGTCCTCCACTGAAACGCCCAACTCCATCGACAGGAACGTCCTGAACCTTGCACTGTCAAGGGAACCACCCAGGCCAAGAATCTTCTCAGGCTTTATCCCAGAGACCTTGTACAGGGCATATGCCATTATGTCTGCCGGGTTTGTGACTACAACCACAATAGCCTCAGGCGCATATTTCTTGATATTTCTTGCAACACCGGAGATTACCTCCACGTTCTTGCCAAGCAGGTCATCCCTGCTCATGCCAGGCTTCCTGGCCAGGCCGGCAGTGACTATTATAACATTCGATCCCTCGAGGTGCCTGTAGTTTTCCTCATTTGCTGTGTTGAACCCGACTACCTTGGAGTCTGCTCCCCAGTGAGGGGTACCTTCCATAATGTCAAGGGCTTTTCCCTCTGGTATACCTTCGATTATGTCGAAAAGGTATACATCGCCCAGTTCCCTTATGGCAAGAAACTGCGCCAGGCTTGATCCCACATTACCTGCACCTATCACGGAAATCTTGGATCTCTGCATAGCCCAGAATCGCTTGGAGCAATAAAAAATATTGTCTGGTCATGGCGCACCCATGCTTATCGCGCTTTTTCCCGATACAAATATAAGCGATCCTATGAGCAGCAAGAATCCACTGATCACCAGCAGTATGCTATACCCGATTAGGAAGAACTGGAACCCGAGAAACAGGTTGGAGTACGGGGTTGACCCGGGATATGTGTAACTCCTTACTGTCTGCGACCCAAGAATGTAGTATCCGTTGATCACCTCTCCTGCAGAAAATACAAGGAGTCCCATCCCAGAGAACATGGAGAGAAGATTCCGAGCTTCACGCGATTCCACCACTGAGTTGAAGATTGCAACCATGAGCACGACGACGGCTGCAATGAATCCAATGTAGGCGTATGAATTCAGGAAACCATAGAGAACGTAAATGCCCTGTGGAAACCCTGTGGTGGAATCAGAGAGAACAGAAGAGGCAGAGAAAACATCGGTGAAGACCGGGTTCACAACGAAACCAAGGAATGTCACAAGAGCACCAATGAGTGCAACTATTGCGCCCCAGACCCGCCCCTCAAGTGAGTTGATTCCATACGTATTGACGGCCAGGGCGAGGAGCACACCACCCAGGACAAGGAGGGACCCTGACACCGGGAGGGCGGACACTATGCTTCCAATACCTGTCAATATAAAATAGAATGAAACGAGATAGCCGGGGAGATCCAATCTGGAAGGGAATTTCATGCTAAACCCAACTCTGATTATCAGGTACCCCAGTAAAATAAGACAGAGTGAAGAAAGGATTCCAAGAATAGAAGACACTGCAGTCGATCCCGTGGAACCACCCGCCAGCAGTGTTCCAAGAAAGAACAGTATTGCCGATGCACCGCCAGCGAGAAGGGATGCTCCTCCGAGAACAGATCCATATGCAATCCACCTGGTTGAGTCAATGTCACCTAGTCCGGAAACCGTCGACTGGCGGTTCCTTGAATTCGCTCTCCTGTATGCAATGTCCAGGTTTGATCCGCAAGTCTTGCAGAATCTTGAATTGTCCCTGTTTTCAGTTCCGCAGTTGGGGCATGTTCTCGTCATAGTCTCCGCCCTTACAATGCCTATTAGCTTAAATAAAACCTTCAGTTGCAAGAAGGCCAGGGTAATCATCTTTAATATGTGATAACCATTTGTGCAAATCCCCGGGCAAGGCGGTTCGGGGCAGTCTCTGTCAAAATCGGCGAGAGGATAACATGCATGATAGAATCCAATGATCTTTCAAAGACTTACAAGGGAAAAGTGAGGGCACTCGAATCAGTCTCGTTCCGCATAGATAAAAGGATCGTTTCTTTCATAGGGAGGAACGGTGCCGGAAAAACAACTCTCCTGCGCATACTCTCGACACAGCTCAGGCCAACTTCCGGCACAGCCACAGTTCTTGGATTCGACGTAATGAAGGAGGCCCAGGAGATAAGGAAGAGGATTGTGAGCATACCGCAGGAAGCCTCAACAATAGGCGTCCTAACTCCGATGGAACACGTGAAGATGTTCCTGGTGGCCAGAGGTTTCTCATTCAAGGCGGCCAACGACGAATCGCTGAGGGCTCTCAATGAGGTTGAACTTGGGGAAGCCAAGTTCAGGCCGGCAGATACGCTTTCTGGCGGAATGAAAAGGAAGGTTTTTGTTGCAATGGCATTTGCTGCCAATGCTGATGTCACATTCCTCGATGAACCAACCACTGGACTAGATCCAGTGTCACGTTTCGAGGTATGGTCCGCACTCAAGAATCTGACTGGCGATGTGGTTCTTACAACTCACTATATGGAAGAAGCCCAGGAACTCTCGGATGAAGTTGTACTTGTGGATTCTGGCAGGATTCTCGAAAAGGGAGAAGTTAAGGGTCTCTTGAGGAGGTTCAGAGGCAAGGTCAGGGTGGAGACAAACAGGGAGGGTTCTGGAGAATTCAGGATCGGAAGGACATTCGTAAGCTATGTGGAGGAGTCCGAAGCAGAAAAATACCTGAAGAATGGATTCAACATGAGGAGGATCACGCTTGACGACCTCTTCCTTGTGAGGGGGGTTGAATTTGAACCTTAGGTTTTCTCTGGCATTTGCATGGTATTATGGGTTTCGCACGATAAAGCGGGGCCCTTCGTACGTGGTGGCCTCCCTGAGCTCCCCATTGACCCTTCTTTTTCTTGTGGGAATTCTATCGGACGGTGCATTGATCAAGTATGCTGTTGTGGGAGGATTCATAGGTCTGGTAGCATCGGTGAGTTTTGCAAGTGTTGCAGACGCTGCGTTTCTAAGGATTCAACTCAGGATACAGGATTTGTTTGTAGCGACTTCCATATCGCCCACTGATTACATACTGGGAATCACGCTCAGTTACCTGATTTTCTCAACGCCAGGGATTGTGCTGTACGCAATATTCGGGATCATATTGCACATCTTTACTGCGCAGGCCGTTGTGGCCCTTGTCCTGATACTTTTTGGGCTCACACTCAGTGCCTCCGGGATGTCGATGGCAATAGGTGGTTCAGTTCGACACGTCAGGAACGTATGGGGAATTTCGGCAATAATGTCCGTTATACTGACTGTATTGCCACCAACTTTCTATCCATACACCTTTCTGCCTAAGATATACATTTACCTGCTCGCTATTTCCCCAACAACCCCCGCCGCTATCCTGGCCCAGGGTTGGTTTGGTTTTGAACCAGTAATGAATGTGATGATCTTCGTTTTCATCGCGCAAATAACCATCTTCTTTGCGCTGGCAAGATATCTGACCAGGTGGAGGGAAAACTAGTTGGACAAAAACGAAAGTGGAACGAATTGAGCGGAGCACAGGTTAAGTTAGACTTAACACAATCAGAGGATTGGGCGATGCATGAGGGAATGATTGAAAAGAAATTGAAATGGACTGGAGGGGATTTGAACCCCTGGCCTCTTCCATGCCAAGGAAGCGATCTACCTCTGATCTACCAGCCCAAGAAACAGTGGACGAACCGTTAAAGTGTTTCCATCTATAAATCTTGCCACCGTTCAAGAGATAAATCACATACGTGCCAATCCCACGACCTGACCCGCTCAGTTATACTCATCTTGACAAAGATATATATTTTGATCCCGATTGGAGATATACTTTGCCTGAAATTACTTTGAGGAGAAGGACAAGAGCACGCAGACCGGTTGTAAAAACTGTTGAAGCTGAGAATTTCGACCTTGTGGACAGGTATGATATAGTGAAAGGTTTCGGTTCGGTTGAGATACTCTGGAACAGGAATACGCTGGAAAACATTTACTCTGTGGTGGAACCAAAACTGACGGATTACGAGAGCCAGTTGATGTCAATTCTTCCGCAGGAGATGGAGATGGTTATTCCCAACCTTAAGGGATTTCACGTTACATCTGAAAAACTCAACATTGGAAATCTCCTGGATGCTTACGTAGAAGCATTTAACATAAAACTTACCAATGAATCGAAGGAGAAGATCAAGTATTACCTCAGGAGAAATTTCGAGGGTCTGGGGCCCATAGAAATCATAGTGAGGGATCCTTATGTGGAGGACGTATCTTGCAATGGATACCAGATCCCTATCTTCGTGTATCACAGGAAGTACGGGTCCGTTAAGACGAATGTTTCATTCGGTTCCAACGACTCGCTGAACTCTTACGTGATCAAGCTTGCACAGATATGCGGGAAGGAAATATCGGTATCCGAACCAATTCTGGATGGTGCCACGCCACAGGGACACAGGATTCAGGCAATTTACGGCGACGAGATATCCACAAAGGGTTCCACATTCACGTTCAGGCTTTTCAGGGAGAAACCGTTCACTCCGGTGGAACTGATCAAGTTTGGCACAGCCAGCGCAGAAATGGTCACGTACTTCTGGTACATGATCGAGAATCTCAACTCAGCATTGATCGCAGGAGTGCCTGCGGTAGGGAAGACTTCGACGATGAATGCAATGCTTATGCTGGTTCCGCCACGGACTAAGGTTTTCAGCATAGAAGAGACAAGGGAGATCAACATCCTTCACCAGAACTGGGTGGCCACGTCGACGAGGGAAGGAGAGTTTGACATACAGGAAGGGGGTGATTCAAGCAACATGAGAATCGACATGTTTGAGCTTGTCAAGATGGCGATGAGGCAGAGACCCACCTATATTGTTGTTGGTGAAGTTAGGGGGAGAGAAGCATCTTCACTCTTCCAGGCAATGTCCACGGGACACACCACGTACTCCACGATTCACGCTGACTCGATGGAAGCCACTGTGAACAGGCTGGAGTCAAACCCGTTAAACATACCGAGAATAATGATCACCTATCTCAACACGGTAATATTCAACAAGTTCGTCAGAAGCGGGGACTCCGTGAACAGGAGGATAACCGAGGTTGACGAAATGTCTGGCTTTAACACAGAGACGGGTGAAGTTGTTTATAACAAGGTGTTCACATACGATGCATACAAGGGGAAACACTCATTCATGGGTTACAGCAACCTTTACAAGAAAGTGCAGTTCCTCAAGGGCTTAACCTCTCTCCAGTTCAAGGAAGAATTCGACTTCAGGAAGAAATTGCTTGAAGAAATGACGCGTTCGGACATAACGAACTACGTTGACATCAGCAGGATAATTAACACTTATTACAAGGAACCGGAAAAGGCAATGATGATGGCTTCGGGTGAGGAAGAATGACAGATGAGGATAGTACAAGGGTCAGTCAGAGGCGCAGACCTAAAAGAAAGCCCATTCTTGCCAGGAGTGCGGATTCACAGAAGCCGGAAGAACCCCTTGTGCCACCGGAGGCAACAAAGGAAGCACCAGAACCACAATTGCCCCAGGAACCGGAAAAGCAGTCTGAACAGGGCTTTTCTCCTGAGAAGCAGGTTGCAGAGGAAAGACCAGTGGAGCCGGCAAGCGAAGAGGAACCAGTGCATGTTACTGGCCCTATTTTTGCAGACGATCAGGCCGTTATAGATACCACTCCTGAACCAACAGAGAGTGGCAAGGTAGAACAAGGTGAAGAGAATATTGAGCGTGTAGAGGTTACTCCAAGTCCAGCTTCAACAACTTCTGATAATGAGGATGAACTTGGCTGGACCCCGCGAGAGGCTACCGGGGAAAGTCAAGAAGAGCAGGCAGTTGAATCCAGAGTTGAAGATGCTCCTCCGGATCAACTCTTTAAGGCGAGGCCGAGAACTAGGAGGCAGGTTCTAGTCACCCCCTCGGACAAGCTAGCAGCGAGAAGGGGAAAAGGAATCTGGAAGAAGAGTAATATTGAGCAGGTAAGGGAACTCCAGGCATCCAATCTCGGGCAGATAAGCAGGCCGAGGGGAACGGACAAGAGAGCCACGAGGACTACTAGGGGGCTTTCCATTTTCAGGAAGGCAAGCAAGGAATCGATTGATGATACCCAGCGCCTGCTCAAGAGTTTCAAGGAATCTTCCGCCCTTGTGCGAATTTCGCTCAAATTCTTCAGGAATTTCCTGTCGAAGAGGGTCGACAAGTATGCCAAACTGGAAACAAACCTCAAAAAGTCAAAAATGCCATACTCGAGCATACAATATCTGTCAACGGTTTATTTTGTCTCGCTTATTGTCGCATGCTCTATCGGGGGTTTCATTGTTATATTCGCGGACCTCCTCGGACCATACTGGATCCTTCCTGTGGTTTTCGGTGCGGTTGCAATAATGGGCTTCGCCGGTGTATATCTGGGAAGACCCTCCTCACTCGCGAAGAAAAGGAAGAAGGATATAGATGCAAAGATACCTATGGCCATTGGATACATTGCCACAATGGCCTCAGCAGATATGCCCATTGACAATATTTTGTTTGAACTGGGCCAAAGCAGGGAGTACGGTGAGATAGCCAAGGAGGCAAGAAGCATTTCGATGGCTTCCAGGTTCTTTGGGAAGGACATAATAACCGCCATGAGGGATGGCGCTAAGAACTCCCCGTCTCCAAAGTTCTCTGAATTCCTGCAGGGAATTGTCACCACGGTTACATCCGGCGGGAACCTGAAGGTCTACTTCAAGTCAAAGGCAGTGCAGTACCAGAGCGAACTGAGCACCGTAATCCGGACAAATGCCGAATCAATAGGGATCCTCGCGGAATCATATGTGACAGTAGGAGTCGCTTTTCCACTTATGCTCATTGTCATCCTTGGTGTGGTGGCGGCTCTTGGGTCTTCATCTGGAGGAATGGTCATAGTTCTATACCTGATTGACCTGATGATCATTCCACTGATCACCGTGACCTTCGCATTCCTGGTTTCCAGCACAATAAAGGAGGTTAACCTCTGAAGCCAAAGTTCGTCGCACTTCTGGGATCATACTTCGCAGGCCTGATCTTTGTGGTGCTGTACATCATCCTCTCCATTTCGTATGATATCCAGTTTAATTATCTGTTGATATTCTCTGTATTCTTCATCATCATTTTCATTCCATACGGCTTCTTCGACAATGTTGAAATGAAGAGATATTATGAAGCAGAAAGAAGGGTCCCTGATTTCCTCAGGGACCTAGCGGAATACACCACGTTCGGAATGCCAATTTCTCAGGCGATCGTCAGAGCTTCATTCAGCGATTATGGTCCACTTTCCGATGAGATCAAGAGGGTTGCAGCCCTGATTTCATGGGGACTTCCAGTGGAACAGGCCCTCGGAGACTTCGGCGTGTCAATAGAGTCGGACAACGTCATACGGGCTGGAAAGATCATAGTGAAGGCAAGCGAGTCTGGAAGCAACATATCAGACGTGATGACCATGGTTTCTGAATTCACTTCGCAGATGCAATTGCTAAGGAACCAGAGATTTTCTGAAATGAAGAACTACACCATGGTGATGTTGATCTCGTTCGGCGTGTTCCTGTTCGTGATACTCGCACTTGACATTGATTTCCTGCCACAGCTCGCCGGTGGCGGTTTCTCCCTTGGTGGTGGAAGTGGGGGAGGAAGCAACATAGCAACAATAGAGCAGATCTTCAATATTGGCATGATAGTCCAGGGAGGCGGTACGGGGATCATCTCCGGGGTGCTCAGGGATGGCAGGATAAGTTCTGGGGCGTTGCTTTCCGGAATTATGCTCGCAGTAAGCATAGCAATACTGTTCGTGATCGGAGTCGTCTAAGATGATGCATAAGCTTCGAAAGAAAAAGGACCAGATTCACGAGATCAAGATGTCCGAGAACTCTGAGCCGGACGATATCTCGTTCGATGAAGTCCAACAGGGACTGGTTTACTCAAGGGTCTTTGTCGACAAGAATGACAAGAATGTGAAGTACCATCTCATCGAGCCGTATGCTGATCCGGATCTTTTTGCCATCATAGAGGACATTAAGAAGAAGGTCATCGAAAAGGCCACTTTTGAGAGAATCGCCACCGATAACAGGGAAAAGGACTTTGAAAGTCTTTTCTCCGGAATTGTCGATCATTATGGACTGGACTTCACCCCGGCAGAGAAGTCGGTTGTAAAGTACTATGTGAAAAGGGACGTCGTGGAATTCGGGAGGATCCAGGGCCTGATGCTCGACCAGAACATAGAAGATATTTCATGCGATGCGCCAAAGGTCCCGGTTTACGCGTATCACAGGGCTTATGGCTTCATTCCAACAAACATACTCTTTGAATCAGAGGACGATCTTAATACCTACGTCAAGAGGATCGTCCAGGATTCAGGAAAACACATCTCAATCTCCGTACCCATCATTGACGCTACCCTGCCTGATGGCTCAAGGCTGCAGGCTTCCTTTGGCAGGTACATTACGAACAATGGTCCCGCATTCACGATCAGGAAGTTCAGGTCAAGTCCGCTGAGCCCTGTAAGCCTGGTGATGGGAGGTTCCATATCTGCGAAGATCATGTCCTACCTCTGGGTCCTTACCGAGTACGGTGCAAACATGATGGTTGCGGGAGGCACCGGTTCCGGAAAAACCACCCTGCTAAATGCCATTCTCCTCTTCATACCCCCACAGATGAAGGTAGTGAGCATAGAGGATACAAGGGAAATAAATATCCCCCACGAGAACTGGATCCCAACAGTCACTAGGTCGGGATTCGGTGCCCTCAACAAGGGCACTGGAAAGAGGGCGGGCGAGATCGACATGTTTGATCTTCTCGCTGCATCGCTGAGGCAGAGGCCAAACTACATAATTATTGGTGAGGTGAGAGGTAAGGAAGCCTTCACTGTATTCCAGGCAATGTCTGCAGGAAGGTACGGTTTCGGTACGTTCCACGCTGAAGACTCAAAGACACTTATCCACAGACTTGAATCTCCTCCAATCAATATTCCAAGGACCCTGATCACCGCACTGGACGTGATCATCATGCAGTCACAGTTGAGCTACAAGAACAATATCGTCAGGAGGGCCACAAGCATCTCTGAGATCACAGGCCTTGACCCGGCTACAAGCGACATCATCGTGAACAACATCTTCAAGTGGAACCCAGGAAACGACCAGTTCACTTTTTCAGGATTCAGCTATGTTATGAACAGGATCGCCGAGAGGATAGGGAAGTCTGAACTCGATCTTGAACGTGAGGTGGAATTCAGGGAGAGGATAATTAACAGGATGATCGAGAAGAAGTTCTACACCTACAGGGATGTCACAAGGATGATCACGAAATTCTACAAGGACAGGGAAGCTCTGCTGGCAGAACTGGACATAAACCCGGAGACCTAGATCTGTATTGGTTTCAGCAGTTTCCTGGCAAGCCAGGGGGCATACACTGTCTGAAGTATTATCGAGAGTATGACCACGTAGGAAACAGTGACATATATCATCTGGCCCCAATGTATGAGCTGTGCATTCTGGTACTCCAGTCCAATGGTATAGGGAACCAGGGACATGACGATAGACACCGCTCCTCTCGGTCCCACAAGACCCATGAATGCCATGGTTTTTCTGTCGATCTTGAATCTTGAAGGGATTTTCGAGACCAGTCCCAATGAGGTGAACACGCCAGCAGGTCTTGCAAGCAACATTACGGCGCCCGCGAGTACCAGTCCCGGAACAAGGTAAGTGAACATCTCATTAAGAGTGAGGATACCACCAAGGAGTATGAAAATGATGGCTCTTGCAAGCACCGCCAGGCTCTGCTGGAAGTTTGCTTCCCTTTCCCAGAATATGCTCTTATCTGAGTAATTTCCCACGATTGCTCCCGTAGCTATGATTGCAGGGAATGGCGTGAGTCCGGCTCCATCCATTAGCGTAAATTCCAGAATGACCATTCCTAGCAGGAAACCGACAAGCAGGTTGTCGAAATTGAATATCCGGTTCAGGTAGATCACGACAAAGCCGACTGCTATCCCAAGTGCTGCCGGAACCGAGATCTGAATCAGCATATACAACGCCGGCCCTATAATGACGCCGGCAAATGATGTGAGGGTGGAGAAGAAGGATACGTATGCCGCATAAGGGACCACTATTGCTATCCCAAGCGATACAAGCAGGATCCCCAGGGGGTCGTTGAAGAGGCTCTCTCCAACTAGGATACCTGATATCTCTTCCTGTACCCTGACTTTCCTGAATACTGGAATCAGGCTGGCAGGATCAGTAGGTGATATGATCGCACCGAAAAGGAAACCGATATACAGCGGCGCTCCAGTTATCAGTGTAAATATTGCAGCTGCACCCAGTGCAGTGATCATCAGGCCAAGGGTGTCCAAGGTCACGATCCTTATGGCTTCTCTGCTGATGATACGGAAGTTGATGGTATGGCTTTCAGAGTACAGAATGATCACGATCCCCAAGATCCCGACACCAACAGCAAAGTCGTTTGAAAGGAGGCCTATGGCAAACTGGTGATTTATTATCCCGAGTATGGGGCCGAAAAGGAACCCGAGCACGATGAGTACCGGAAGGTCAACCACGGATATTTTCCTGGAAATGGGGATTGCAAAGGCAGCCAGGATCAGTATTATGCTGACTCCAAGGAATTGGGAGTATATACCTACAGAGTAAACCATTCAAATTTTCCCTTCCAGCAGACTCGCAGGCAAACTCCTCTTGTGCAGTGAATTCCTGTAAAGTTCAACGATTCTGGGATCGGCGTCTCCATTCCCGTCCGAAATGCATTTGAGTCCCGAGTCAAGGGACTCGTAAGAGAATCCGAGATCCTCCTCGTCCGTCTGCCCCTCCCACAGTCCGGCACTGGGGGCTTTTGTGATGATGTGTTCTGGAATGCCAAGTGCTGATGCCATCTCCCTCACTTCGGACTTATACAGGTGCATGATGGGTTCCAGATCGCATGCGCCGTCTCCATGCTTCGTGAAATATCCAGTCATGTACTCGCTCCTGTTGGTTGTTCCCAGTACAAGGCCATTCTCAAGGTTGGCGTAATAGTACAGTATTACCATTCTGACCCTGGATTTAACATTGCCAAGAAGCTTGGGATCGGATATGCCCAGGGGACCTGTAAATGCCTTTACCATGGCATCGATTCTGATCGTGGTAATGGGCGGAGATCCTTTCCCGCCAAGGTTGGCCACGTCCTGATAATCCGATTCAGGAGTGGAACTGTCAGGCAGGAAGAAAGCCCTCACCCTGTCTGTGTCAGCGATGGAGGCCAGCTTGTATACAACCGAACTGTCTATGCCTCCGCTTACCCCTATTATCATGCTCCTTCCCGAGACCCGCCTGGAGATGAATTCGATAATCTCCTTTACAGCAGGTTTTTCCGATGATGAAAGCATGATATATTCACTACCATATAAAATAAGGAAATTTTAATATTGCGTGAGCTACCCGTCATGATAGGGCCATAAGAGATTTGTTTCATCTAGATCGGAA
>JAJYUI010000079.1 GCA_021792595.1 Thermoplasmata archaeon
ACTGCTGTCAATGGCACTTGAAAATGGCCTCTTCAAGGAAGCAATGGACGAAGTTGAAAACATAATGGTTAACAAGGGTCTATCAGGGATGGACATCATCAGGGGCATGCATGCCTCACTCAGGAAATCAGGTCTAAGGCCGGCCCTGAAAATTCGCGCGCTGATTGCACTCGGGGAAGCGGAATTCAGGCTGGTAGAGGGAGCATCGGACAAGATCCAGGTGGATGCACTGATAGCAAAGCTGGTTGATATACAGGCCAGAGAAGATATCTAGAAGGAATAGAGATCGTTCTTCTTTCGGCCGTCGCTTCTCATCATCTTCTTCATGTTCTGCTCCTTCCTCTGGCTGGAGTACAGATACCCTATATCTCGGGTACCCTCATACGTAAGAATATGCACCTGTCCTGACCTGATCCTGCCAGTTCTACCCCTTCTCTGAATGCTCCGTATATCGGACGGCACGGGTTCAAAGAAGATTACCTCATCTGTCTGCGGAATGTCGAGTCCTTCTTCAGCGACACTCGTGGCCACGAGTATTTTCTTTTTCCCGTTCCTGAAGTCATCAAGAACCATGTGCTGCTCAGACTGTGACATTCCGCCAAGTCCAGACCTCCTTGATTGGCCAACGAAACTTACTGCAGGCATACCTGCAATATTCTCATTGAGGAAATTTGTGAGTTTAACGGAGGTCTTCCTGAAATGTGTGAACACAATAATCTTGGAGTCGCCGCTGGATTCCAGCGCTTCCCTGCAGAGCCGGAGAACCACCTTCATCTTTGGGTTCTCTTCACTGGAAATGGCCTCCTCCTTGAGATCAAGCAAAGCGTTGAACAGCGGATCAGCCCGGAACAGTTCAGCTGTACGTATCATTGTCTTCTCCTCACTCTGTAGTATGCTATCTATGTACTCAAAGAACATTTCTGAGCCCTGGGTTTCGAGATATTCAAGAGCGGTATCCAGGCGAATGGAAGCGCTTACCCTAGGTATTATGCGAAAGAGGCTCCCGTCATTGTTCTTTGCCATGTCGGAAAGCACGGGGATTGACTGTGCAAGTGTCGAGCGGTTCAGTTTCCTCCCCTTGAAGTACTCGAGTTCCATCAGGGGAGACTTCAAATTCAGGAGAATCCTCTCACAATTCAGCTGAACAATCTTCGAAACCTCAGGTCTTGCTATCTTGGTGACTGTAATCTTCACGTCCTGTACGTACTCTTTAATGTCAGGGTCACTTTCATCCTTTATGATCACCTGCTCTATCCCAAGTGAATTCTTTATGTCCTGGAACTTAGAGGCATCTGAACCGGGACTTGCCGTAAGTGCAATGATTATGCCAGATGACTTCTCCATGAATTTCCTGGAGATGTCCACATATGCATAATTTCCCACAGCCCTATGTGCTTCGTCTATGACCAGGCATGACACATCATCAAGTTTCACATAACCCGACTTAAGGTCGTTCTGAAGAACCTGTGGGGTGCAAACTGCGACTCTTCGTTTCCAGAGATCTATTCTCTCCTTTACCCCTGTGTGGCCGCTAATGCCTGAAATCTGGTGGTCGTTGAGCATTAGCAGTTTCTGAAACTCTTTGAGGTGCTGCTGCACAAGTGGCCTCGTAGGCGCCATAATAATCGCTCGGCCATCACTCCCAAAAACCTGAAGCACAACTGCAGCTGCTATCACGGTTTTTCCCAAGCCAGTGGGAAGAACCACCAACGTGTTCTTCAGGGCAGCCTTTTCGGCAATTGAGATCTGATATTTCCTGAGGGTTATCGGAAACCCCTGGGGAATTTTCATCACCACTTTATGGAAACGTATCCTTAACTGTTTCCAGTGCCACTGTTAAGCAGAAGTAAATAATATCAAGATGTTTTCAGGCATATTACAGTAGGGCCGGTAGATCAGCGGTAGATCGCCTGCTTCGCAAGCAGGAGGCCTCGGGTTCAAATCCCGACCGGTCCATAATTCCATATCAAAATCCTCACTGTTCTCGAATAACAATAAAACCTTCGACTTCTCACAGAAATGATTCTCTCTCCTTTGTCCAAGCAACCTCTATTAGCTTGAAATTTGTTTCGAGACAAATACAACCTTTTCTGTATATTCCATTAAGACTTTAATCAAATCCCGACCGATCCATTCCGATGAAACTTCCTTTAGTTTTATTCTGATGGCATACTATTCCATGCAGGAAAGTATGATATATTATGAATATCTCGACTCGGCCTCATCTTAATAAAGACTAAAAATGGAACCATCGGATTTCACCAAAACTTTGACCGATTCCGATGTCTGAAAGTTATATGGCTTTCATCCGTACCTAGATGAAGATCCCACGATGTATCTCGGAATCGTATCATGGTACCAAAATTGATTTTAATTATTAGCTTTTATTTCTTAGGGGGTCCACTCGATCTCTATGTGCATCTCCAATTTTTGATTTTCCTTAGCATAGACAAATTTGAATCTCAGAGGCTCCACGGGAGTGATTGTGACACGCTCTTCAGTTTTGAAAATACTTGATGTGTCGATTACTTCCCCCCTTAGAGCTGATCCAAGGTTTTCCATAATACTTGCTAGCTCATTCTTATTCACATCTAACCTGTGCCTCACAATTGACTCGTGCATCTCGCGGTAGTTTTCGAGCACTTCGGTCATTTTTGTCCAGTGAACCATAGAGCGCCTGAGCTCCTTGTTCCCCCTGTCGGTTAAGGCATAATGTTTACGGCCAGGCAACTTATCTTTGAATTCCACGCGGCTTGTGACAAATCCGTCCTGTTCGAGCTTCTCGAGGGAGGGATATATCGTGCCAGTCTTGGGTCTCCAGAATCCGGAGAACCTTTTTTCGAGTTCCTTTATCATTTCATATCCATACATTGGCCTTTCAGATAAAAGAAGGAGGAGCCAGAGTGATACCGTTCCAACCTTCATGCCCCGGGGGATGTTCTTCGGCATGAACAGGTAAGGAAATCTTTATATAAACACATTTACTACATAAGTAGGTGAACTACTATGCGATGGGTTACTAGAGAGAAAGCAAAAGTAGATAGGATTGCGTGCCCCTGGGTGATTTCCAGATTTGTCGATAAAGATGCTCAGTTCTTTTTTGTTCCGGCTCAAGAGGTGTTGGAGTATGCGAAGAAGAATAATGCTACACCGTTCGACACACCAGGCGCTGAATTGATGCATTATGAAGAAAAAGGTTACGAGTACGTGAGCTTTGATGCCATCATAAAGAAGTACGCTCTCAAAGACCCGGCACTGCTTGAACTCGCAAAGATTGTAAGATCTGCGGATGCTGAACCCCCCGATGCAAAGCCAGAGGGACCAGGCCTCGAAGCAGCAGCTCTCGGATTCAGAAGAATAGCAAAGGACGACCATGAGAACATGAAATTGCAATTTCCTTTGTATGATGCACTATATGCCTACTGTAAATGGAGATTAGAGGAAGGCGGAAAACTGGAGCATTCCAGCAACTGACCCTGCGTAATTCAAAGGAGCAGGATGTAGTAATGGCGCTCAAGGAAGTTAAGCGTGTTCCCCTCCCGCATCACTTGGAAGGTGGAGAATTTGACCATGCTGCCGTGGATGAGATGTCCGATCTTTTGTACGTGGCCCACCCATCGAACGATGCAGTGGACGTCATTGATCTAAGTGCTGAGAAATTCCTGTATTCCATCACAGGGCATAAGGGAGTAGCTGGAGTTTGGGTTTCAGCGAAAAGAAGACTCCTATTCACTTCTAATAGAGGGGAGGATACTGCAAGTATATTCCTTCTAGATGAAAAAAAAGCCACAGAGAAATTTCGTGTCCCTACTGGGGTCAGGCCAAATGGCATGGCATTTGATGAAGGAAGAAACACCCTCATGGTTGCAGGTGTTGGCAATGCAGAAAAGAGCAATGCCCCACCATCTCTGACCTTCATCGACACCAGCAGCGGGAAAGTAATAGGAAAGATTGAGCTCCCGGGAAGAACTCGATGGGCACTTTATAATGCAGATACGGACTCATTCTTCGTGAACGTTGCTGATCCGCCTTCAATAGTCTCTGTTAGGGCCGATGATCTTTCTAAGGTTTCCAGAACGTTCAACATC
>JAJYUI010000080.1 GCA_021792595.1 Thermoplasmata archaeon
GATCTAGTTATAGGAACAACATCCAGGCAATTCAGATCCTTCCTTATGCTCTCAATTGTTCTTCCTGTGGACCTTTCCATGATAGTGGAAACAAGGAATGATAATACCTAGACTAAAACATGCGCTTTTATCCTCTCGGATTTTCTGTGTTATACCGGCCTAATATCAAGGAATAATTCTATTGTTCGGAAAGCACGCTCAATCTTCCACTGTTCCTTGTAAGTTGATACAATCTTGCCGTAAGCAAGATCAGTGTTCGTGACTATTAGGAATCTCCCAGAACGTCACCCTCAATCTCCATGCTTCTTTTCAGCACCTCCAAATATGGCAGGACGAATGGAAACTTGCTCAGTATATTCCTCTGGTGCAACGCATATTCAGAGGCTATTGCCATCCACAGCTTTTCCACGTATACGATTCCATTCATATCCCCCCGTCCTTTTCAGGTACCTTTGCATTTGATATATGCATCAGTGCCTTTGTTGACACCATGGATCCCCTCAGCTTCGGATAAGAGGAAAATACGTCTTTTCCAATATCTTTCACGAAATAGTAATGGCATATAACCAGTAATAACCCCGGAAATACATGGGATATAAATTCCCTTATTGCGGGAGACATGTCCCTCATCGCAGCGACAGGATTACCGAAGAGATCCTTTATCCCCCCAGGAATGGCGTTATGTATTCAACGCTTTCCGACGGCATGATCCTGGCATCCATCGTTATTTCTGTTATGCCACCCTTTGTCACGAAGACGATCTCATCGCCGGATTCTCCTGTGCCGTCCAGGTGAAGGAGGTATTCATCCAGATGGAGATCCTTCAGGTGCCTTCTGTGGATGTATTAGAACCTGGGAAGGAATTCCCTTGAGAGACAGGATATCTCTCCGATGGATACCATGATGCCACGGGATTCCAGGAGTATCTGTATCTCGGATCTCTGGTAGTCCATGATCCATCTCAGCAACCCGACAGCTATGACAATCCTTGGATCGAATTCCGAACCGTTTACAAGTGCATCAATGGTTTTCCTGTTCGTTTCCTTGTGGTCAGGGTACTTTCTCACGCGAACGTTCAGGTTCACGTCACCGGACATGGTCCTGAGTATCCTCTGGTAGGTGTAGCATTCGGTCAGTCTTTTTCCGCACCTGGTGCATCTTTCTACTTTCTCGATGATCTTTTCCGGTTGAGTGAAAGGGAAAAGGAGTTTTTTTTTAAAGTTGTAGTAAAGGCCAATCCTCTCTAAGTTTTCCCTGCTCACGCGATGACCCATCTTCTCAATAATGTTAGGAAGTTCGTTCAGTGAGAGATCGCTCTGCATCAGCCTTGTTGCTATGTATCCAAACTGAACCTTTTCAAGCGGGATGTGATCAGGACTCTCTTTGTCCGTGCCGATGTACTTGATGTGTTTCTGTACAGTCTTTCCATTGATCCACTTATTTTCGACTTCTTGAAAGTAGGTTTTGTCACTTTTTTTAAGCGCACGGATAAATGACATTATTGGTGTATGGTATACACCAGTATTTATACACTTTGTTTTCAGACGAATTACACATGCAAAGCCCTTGTATTACGACATCAGAGGAGCAATGGAGAAAACTTAAAGATTAAGGGAATCTAAGACTATTTTGACGCCATATGTTTCGCCCATGCAGGTTTCGGAAAGTTTTAAATGAGATATGTATATAACATCCTACTTATTTATGCTTAATCAGACCACGGAGCAGAAACTGGTTCGGGAAGACCACACAAATCTGCTATTGATGAGAACTTTTTCCATAATAATACCCGCGTACAATGAAGAAAAACGCATTGTGCCGGTGCTTGAAGAGATTTCTCATTACATCTACTCTAACAGGTTGCCATGGGACGTTATTATAGCCGTTGACGGCAACGATGGTACTGCAAATCTGGTTGAAAAGATGTCTCTGATTTATCCATTTCTCTCGGTTCAACATGGTCACGGGAGAAGTGGCAAAGGGAGTGCAATAAAACGTGGGCTTAACTTGGCAAAGGGCGATTTTGTTATATTCATGGATGCTGATGGAAGCATAAAGCTCAGTGGCATTCTAGAGCACCTTGAAGCCACCCAGAATTACGATGCAATAGTGTTCGACAGGTACTCGTTTTTAGGAAACAGGATACCGTTTGCGAGAAGGCTTGCCAGCCGCGGATTCAACATCCTAGTGAAGGCAATGCTCGGCGTCCGTGTCAATGATACCCAGTGCGGCTACAAGATCATGAAGACTGAATACGCCAAAAAGGTGTTCCGGAAGATATCCATAACTAACACATTCTTTGATGTGGCGTTGATTTTCTACCTGAAGAAAATAGGTGCGAGCATCATGGAGATTCCCGTGGGATACAACCACGATGGAGATAGTAAATTCAACGTCTTTTCCGAAATCATAGGGCAGGGTTCATCATTGCTTGCGTTCCGCATCAGGAATTCCCGCTTTTACAGGTATGTTCCTAGGCGGCTTGTCGATCTCTATTACAGGAAATTCAGGTGGATCTAGCATCCGCATGGATCATTTTCCTTATCCCCGACCTGAGATCATGATTTGGCACAAACCCCAGGTCCCTTCTCGCCTTCGCCATGTCCGCCTGCGTGAAATACTGGTAATTCTTCAGCGGGTTCGGGACATATTTCGGTGCCACGGAGGAATGCATCTCCTCCTTCACGATGCTGTATATGTCGTTGAAGCTTGTTGACACCCCTGTCCCTATATTGTATGCCTCCCCGCTCTTTCCGCGTTCCAGGGCCAGCACAGAAGCCCTCGCAGTGTCCTCGACGTAGATGAAGTCCCTGCTCTGCCTCCCGTCCCCGTATATCTCCGGATCGGTGCCGGACTTCAGTGCCCTGATAAACCTCCACACAACGCTTGCATACTGGGCCTTGCTGTTCTCCCCTATGCCATATGTGTTGAAGTACCTCAGTGCCACGGTCTCAATCCTGGATGAGAAGTATCTTGCCGTGATCTCGTTGATCCTCTTTGTTACCGGATACATGTTCTCGTAATTTTCCGGCATAGATCCCTCGCTGGCAGCACTGGTCATGTTGCCGTATATGGCGGATGAGGACGCAAAGACAACCCTCTTCAGCCCCATATCCAGTGAAGCCCGGAACACGTTGTAAGTACCCATGACGTTGACCTCGTAGCCGCTGTTGCCAGGCTCCTCGAACTGCGGCGGCGAGGTAGTGGCGGCCAGGTGGAAGGCCGCATCGCAGCCCCGCATGCTCTCTTTAAGGAGCCTGAAATCAAGCACTGTCCCGGTGACATGTTTATCGGAATCGCTGTTCTTCTTTGCGGTGTCAAAAGAAACAGTTTCCCAGCCCCTGTTCCTACATTCCCTTATGATATGCCTACCTATGAAGCCGGATCCGCCTGTTATCAAAACCTTCATGCCCGGTGATGTCAAAATTTAATTATTAAGTTTGTTTAATCTTGGGCTCCCTGAATGGGATCCATACAATGTATGAGAATGTGAGAACATGATAAACCGTGAGACCAGATCACAATATGTCAGGGTGGGGCACATTACGACCATGCGTTGTTAATGGCCAAAGCACGATCAATCCCGATGCTGATTTTTTCACTCCTGAAATATTCAGGGCTGATTGACTTCAAGCTTCCTTATGTCACTCTCCACCATTATCTTAACAAAGGCGCCCAACTTTGTCCCGAGCTCCCAGCCGATCGTCTTCCTTGCCTTCGAGTAGTCTCCCCTGTAATTGTCAGATTTCAGAGGCCGGAAGAACTCCCTGCTCACCTTCACGAGGGTTTCCCCGTCCTCTAACAATCCGACCTCATTAACTCCACTGCCCTTCCATGTCATGTTCCTTCCTATTGTTCTGAAGGCAGCCTCTACGAACTCCCTAACCGTGTACGATTCATTGGTGCCCAGCACAAAGTCATCAGGGTAGTCCTGCTGTAGAATCTTCCACATGCCGTTCACACAGTCCCTTGCGTAACTCCAGTCCTTAACGGCGCTAAGGTTTCCGAGTATGACAGGATCCTTTGACCCTTTGGCGATTTTAGCCACGACCATAGATAAAGA